>DATMRG010000001.1:0-9482 GCA_035566495.1 Steroidobacteraceae bacterium
CTCGGGATCCGCGCCCAGGTTGCCGATGATGATGACTTTATTGACTCCACGCGCCATGGTTGGGCCCTCGATTTTGTGGGCGCATTCTAGAGGACCGGGGCAGGCGGCGCGAACCCCTTGAGCTGCGCCGCGCCGCCCCCAAATCTGGCCTCTACCCCCAGTTTTGCCGCGCGCAGTCCGCGATCTTTGGTCTCGGTGGCGCCGGCGCGTAGAATTTCCGGTTCGATGCAGCAAATACGCGTGCGCGGGGCGCGCACTCACAACCTCAAGAACCTGAACCTCGACCTGCCGCGCGAGCGGCTGATCGTGGTCACGGGGCTTTCCGGCTCGGGCAAGTCGTCCCTGACCTTCGACACGCTGTATGCCGAAGGCCAGCGGCGCTACGTCGAGTCGCTGTCGGCCTACGCACGGCAGTTCCTCGCCACCATGGACAAACCCGACGTCGACAGCATCGAGGGCCTGTCCCCGGCGATCGCCATCGAGCAGAAGGCGAGCTCGCACAACCCGCGCTCGACCGTCGGCACGGTCACCGAGATCTACGATTACCTGCGGCTCCTCTACGCGCGCGCCGGGACGCCGCGCTGCCCCGATCACGGCATCGACCTCGCCGCGCAGACCGTGAGTCAGATGGTCGATCAGGTACTCAAGCTCCCCGAGGGCACGGCAGTGGCGCTGCTCGCGCCGGTGGTCGCGCAGCGCAAGGGCGAGCATCTCGAGCTGCTCGAGGACCTGGGATCGCAGGGGTTCGTGCGCGTGCGCATCGACGGGCGGATCTACGACCTCGACTCCGTGCCCGTGCTCGATCCCAAGAAAAAGCACGACATCGAGGCGGTGGTCGACCGCACGCGCGTGCGGGCGGACGCGGCGCAGCGCCTGGCGGAGTCGTTCGAGACCGCGCTCAAGCTCTCGGGCGGGCTGGCGCAGCTCATCTTCCTCGATGAGCCCGGGCGCGAGCCGGTCGTGTTCTCGAGCCGCCACGCCTGTCCCGTGTGCGGCTACAGCGTGCCGCCGCTCGAGCCGAAGCTTTTCTCATTCAACAATCCGTCCGGCGCCTGCCCCGGGTGCGACGGCCTCGGGGTCGAGGAGTTCTTCGATCCGCAACGCGTGGTATTGCATCCGCACCTGTCGCTCGCGGGCGGCGCGGTGCGCGGCTGGGACCGGCGCAACGAGCATTACTTCCATCTGATCCAGGCGCTCAGCAAGCACTACGGCTTCGACATCGAGACGCCGTGGACCGAGCTCCCCGAGCACGTGCGTCACGTGCTGCTCTACGGCAGCGGCACCGAGGCGATCGACTTCGGCGAGCGCGCCGAGTCCGGGCGGCGTACGCGCCAGCGTCATCCTTTCGAAGGAATTCTCCCGAATCTCACGCGCCGCTATCGCGAGACCTCATCGCCCATGGTGCGCGAAGAGCTGGCGCGGTACCTGAGCCTGCGCCCCTGTCCAGCCTGCCAGGGCACACGCCTGAATCGCGCCGCGCGCTTCGTGTTCGTCGCCGAGCGCAGTCTGCCGGAAATTGCGCACCTCACCGTGGGCCGCGCGCTCGAGTTCCTGAGGAGCCTCGACCTCGCGGGCTGGCGCGGCGAGGTGGCCGCCAAGATCGTCAAGGGCATGGTGGAGCGCCTCGCATTCCTCGTCGACGTCGGGCTCGAGTACCTGACGCTCGATCGCAGCGCCGAGACGCTCTCGGGCGGGGAATCACAGCGCATCCGGCTCGCGAGCCAGGTCGGCTCGGGGCTCACGGGCGTCATGTACATCCTGGACGAGCCCTCGATCGGGCTGCACCAGCGCGACAACCGGCGGCTCCTCGGGACGCTCAAGCAGCTGCGCGACCTCGGCAACACGGTGATCGTGGTCGAGCACGACGAGGAGGCGATCCGCGCAGCCGACCACGTCGTGGATCTCGGTCCGGGTGCCGGAGCCAACGGCGGCCACCTGGTCGCCGAGGGCACGCCGCGCGAGATCGAGGCGACGCCCGCCTCCATCACCGGCCAGTACCTCTCGGGCCGGCGCCGCATCGAGGTGCCGTCGTTGCGCATCCGGCCCGCGCCCGACCGGCAGATCCGGATCGTGGGAGCGCGCGGCAACAACCTGCGCAACGTCACGGCGGAGATTCCGCTCGGGCTCCTCACGTGCATCACCGGCGTCTCGGGCTCGGGCAAGTCGACGCTCATCGTGGACACGCTGTTCGGACACGTGGCCGCGCGCCTGCACGGTGCGCGCGTCGAAGCGGCGCCGGTCGAGCGCATCGAGGGCCTCGAGCAGATCGACCGCGTCATCGACATCGATCAGAGCCCGATCGGGCGAACGCCGCGCTCGAACCCGGCGACCTACACGGGCCTGTTCGCGCCGCTGCGCGAGTTGTTCGCGGCGGTGCCGGAGGCGCGCGCCCGCGGCTACGACGCCGGGCGCTTCAGCTTCAACGTCAAGGGCGGACGCTGCGAGGCCTGCCAGGGCGATGGCGTCATCCGCGTCGAGATGCACTTCCTGCCCGACGTCTATGTGCCGTGCGATATCTGCAAAGGACAGCGCTACAACCGCGAGACGCTCGAGATCCGCTACCGCGGCAGGAACATCCACGAGGTGCTCGAGCTCACGGTGGAGGAGGCGCTGCGCTTCTTCCAGAACGTGCCCGCGATCGCGGGGAAGCTCCAGACGCTCACGGACGTCGGACTCTCCTACGTGCGGCTCGGGCAGAACGCGACGACGCTCTCGGGGGGCGAGGCCCAGCGGGTCAAGCTCTCGCGCGAGCTCGCCAAGCGCGCGACCGGGCGTACGCTCTACCTTCTCGACGAGCCGACCACGGGGCTGCACTTCCACGACGTCGAGCAGCTGCTGCACGTGCTGCACCGGCTGCGCGACGAAGGCAACACCGTCGTCGTCATCGAGCACAACCTCGACGTCATCAAGACCGCCGACTGGGTGATCGACCTGGGTCCCGAGGGCGGCGAAGGCGGTGGCGAGATCATCGCGACCGGCACTCCCGAGACGATCGCGGCGAGCGAGCGCTCTTACACGGGCGCGTACCTGAGGCCCCTGCTCCTGCGCGACGACCTACGCCGCGCCGCGGTAGGGACCTGAGGTGGGCGCCTGATCGGCAGGGCGGCGCGGGGCCCATTTCGCGATAGTTAGGCGAGTGCCTAACTATCCTTGCGAGGTCCTCACACACTCTCCGCCGCCAGGCAGTGCCATTCACTAAGTAATTGATTTAACTGAGTGACCTCGGTCACGATAATGCGATTGCAAATGCGAACGGTTCTCATCCATAATCGCATCCATGGACGCCGTTGCCGCTCCCGCCGGTCTCGCTCTTGATCCCGGCTTCGTGAGTCTCGCCGCCCTCCCTCCCGGAACCGCCGGGCGGGTGGTCAGCGTCGGCTCGGCCGCGAGCACCCTCTCCCCGCTCGAGCGGCGGCTCCTCGAGTTCGGCTTCGTCAACGGCGAGCACGTCGAGATCCTCGCCGAGGCCCGTCCCGGCCGTGATCCCTTCGTGGTGCGCGTCGGCCATACGACGCTTGCGCTGCGCCGGCGCGAGGTCGAGAGCGTCTGGATCGAATTGCAGCGCGCATCCAGCCCGGGCGCAGCCCCCGCGCCATGAACGCCCCGGCGGCCGCGGCTGTCGCCGCGCCGCAGCTCAGTCTGTCCCTGATCGGTGTGCCGAACTGCGGCAAGACCGCACTCTTCAACCGTCTGACCGGCAGCCGCCAGAAAGTCGCCAACTACCCGGGCGTCACCGTCGAACGCAAAGAAGGGCGCCTGGTCGGCCCGCGTACCGGCCGGACCTACCGCGTGGTGGATCTCCCGGGAGCCTACAGCCTCGAGCCGACCACGCTCGATGAGGCGATCGCGCGCGACGTGATCCTCGGCCGTCACGCGGCCGAGCCGGCCCCCGATCTCCTCGTGTGCGTGGTCGACGCCACGAACCTGCGTCTGAACCTGCGCCTGGTGCTCGAGCTCAAGCGCCTCAACATCCCGATGATCGTCGCGCTCAACATGAGCGACGTCGCCGATCAGCGCGGTTACCGCTTCGACCGGGCCGCGCTCGAGCGTGCCCTCGGGGTGCCGGTCGTGCCCACGGTCGCGGTCCGCACCGGCGGGGAGCGCGAGCTGGTCGGGGCCATCGATACGTACGCATTCGCGGATGCCGCGCGCCGCCGGGCGCGCCTCGAGGCGCCGCCGCCCGCCACCGCCGCGGACATCGAGGCCACGCAACGCGAAGTGCGCCGCGTGCTCGACGAGATCGGCTATCGCGTGCCGGCCCGCGCGGCGATGCTCGCGCGTCTCGATACGCTCGTACTCCATCCGGTTGCCGGACCCGCACTGCTCGCGGTGGTGCTGTTCCTCATGTTCCAGGCGGTATTCAGCTGGGCCAGGGCGCCGCAGAACCTGATCAACGTCGGCATCACCCACCTGAGCGACTGGCTCTCCGCCGTCTTGCCCGAGGGCCCGCTGCGCGGACTCCTGCTCGATGGCGTCGTCGCCGGAACCGGCAGCGTACTGGTGTTCCTGCCGCAGATTCTCATCCTGTTTCTCTTCATCCTCGCGCTCGAGGACTCGGGCTATCTGCCGCGTGCGGCGTTCATGCTCGACCGCCTCATGGGGCGGGTCGGCCTCTCGGGGCGCGCCTTCATCCCGCTGCTCTCGAGCTTCGCCTGTGCCATCCCGGGAATCATGGCGGCGCGCACCATTCCCTCCTCGCGCGACCGGCTCGCGACCATCATGATCGCCCCGCTCATGACCTGCTCGGCGCGGCTGCCGGTGTATGCGCTCCTGATCGGCGCCTTCATTCCGCAGCGCGAGCTCGGCCCGCTGAATCTGCGCGGGCTGGTGCTGTTCGCGCTCTACATTGCCGGCGTCGTCAGCGCGCTCGCGGTCGCCTATGTGCTCAAGCGCACCATGATGCGCGGCGAGTACCGGCCGCTGCTGCTCGAGCTGCCCGAGTACCGCTGGCCGCATCTCTCGAACCTGGTGCTCGGGCTCTGGGAACGGACGCGCATCTTCCTGACGCGCGTCGGCACCATCATCCTCACGCTCATGGTGGTGCTGTGGTTTCTCGCGAGCTTTCCGGCGCCGCCGCCCGGCGCCACCGGCCCCGCCATCCAGTACAGTATCGCCGGGCTCCTCGGCCGCGGGCTCGAGTACCTGTTCGCGCCGATCGGCTTCAACTGGCAGATCTCGATTGCCCTGGTGCCGGGACTCGCGGCACGCGAGGTCGCAGTCAGCGCGCTCGGCACCGTCTACGCCATGTCGGGATCCAAGGACGTCGCCGGGGCGCTCGCGCCGATCATCAGCCACACCTGGAGTCTCGCTACGGGGCTCTCGCTCCTCGCCTGGTACGTGTTCGCGCCGCAGTGCCTCTCGACCCTCGCGGTGGTCAAGCGCGAGACCAACTCCTGGACCTATCCGCTCGCGATGGCGGCGTACCTGTTCGCGCTCGCCTATCTCGGCGCGTTCGTGACCTATCGGGTAGCGCTGGCGCTCGGCGGCGGCGTGGTGCCCGGATGAGCGGGGTGCTCACGTGAGCCCGTTGTTCCAGGGCCTGCTCGTCGGCCTGATCGTCGCCGCGTGCGTCGTCTTCAGCGCGTGGCGGCTCGCGTCGCTCCGCCTGCGCCTCAGGGTAATCGATGGGCTCGCGCGCCTGCCCGAGGTGTTGACCGCAGCGTGGCTCCCGGCGCTCCGGCAGCGCACGCTCGCGCGGCTCGCCGGCGGCTGCGCCGGCTGCGCGGCGGGAGGCGGGCTCACGCCGGACGCGGCGGTGCGCCCGAATCAAACACCTGGTGCACCTCGCCGTTGATGATGCGCTCCTGGAAGTTGCCGCGCGTATAGCCGCCGACCACCCGCCGCCAGAAGCGCACCGCGTCCGCGTTGCGCAGGTACTCGCTGATCTCCCAGCGTCCGGCGAAGCGGTTCAGGATCAGCTCGACCGCGCTGCGTCCGACGCCGAGGCGCCGCCGCGCGCGGGTGATGAAGAATTCCGCCATGCGGTAGTCGGTGCGGGGTCTGGGCGGCGGCACGGGGGTAGCCCGCAGCACGCGCGCGAAGCCGACGGGCTCGCTGCCCTTGAGGATCACCAGCGGGAAGGTGTTCGGGTCGCCGAACCAGTGGGCGATCTGGTCGGGCTCGCGGTGCCCGACCTCGCCGAGTGCGGGAAAGAGCCCGGTCCCCGGATTCAGGTCATCGAGATAGTCGCGATATACGCTCTGGATCCAGAGCCGGTCGGCCGGCTGGGACCGTGCATCGCGCACACTGATGGTCACGGCAGGCATCGCCTGGGGCCTCTAAATGACACGGCCCGGACGGCTCGCGCATGCGCTCCGTCCGGGCCGCTTTGTCAGCCGTAATCCGCGAAGACTTACTGCTTCGGCGGCGGCGTCTGGTCGGCCGGTGCAGCGGGAGCGGCAGCAGCGCCAGCGGCGGGCGCGGCAGCGCCGGCATCCGCAGCAGGAGCAGCCGTACCGGCGGCCGGAGCAGCCTGGTCAGCAGGAGCAGCGGGAGCCGCAGCCGGAGCAGGAGGAGTGGCAGCGGTGTCAGTGCCTGCGGCTTCCTGCTTCGCGCAGGCCGTCAGCATCAGCGCCGCAACGATCGCGCTAAGAGCAAGTTTGGTGTTCATCGATAGTTCCCCGGAGGAAGCAAGAGTTGTGTTGATAAGACCACGACCGGCTAGAGGCCGTTCCGCACTCTATTTGGAGCCGCGGAGAACGCAAATTCTATAGAAGTCCCGGTACGATTGGAAAGTGGCGTGGGTTTCGTACTGTCTGGCCGGTGCGACAGGACGCGAGCGCCTGTGGCTGATGGGAGACAAGCGAATGTCCGACTTCGAACCCGGTCCGGCGAAAGAGCTGGACCAGTCCTTTGGTCCGCATCTGGCCGCGCTCTGCGAGCGCACGGCCCGGGCGTTGAATGCCTGCGGCTTCACGGGGTTGCTGGTCCATTCGGGCTCGCCCCTCATGGTCTTCGAGGACGACCGGACCTACCCCTTTGCTGCACACGCCCCGTTCAAAGTGTGGGTGCCGCTCTCCGATGCCCCCGACTCCTTCATCTGGTTCGAACCCGGGTCCCGGCCGAGACTCATCCTGAATCAGCCCCGCGACTACTGGTACAAGCCCGCGGATGTGCCGCGCGGTTACTGGGTGCGGTATTTCGAAGTGCTGGCGGTCCCTGACGGCGCCGCGGCGCGGGCGGCCTTACCCAAGGATCTGTCCCGCGCGGCCTACATCGGCGACGCGACGCCGGAGGTTAGCGCCTGGGGCCTGGCCGCAGTGAATCCGCGCACGCTCATGCGCACGCTGGACTACGACCGCGCGGTCAAGAGCCCCTATGAGCTCCTTTGCATGCGCAGAGCCAACCGGCTCGGCGCCCGCGGGCACCTCGCGGCCACGCGCGCCTTCGAAGCAGGGGCGTCCGAGTTCGAAATCGAGCTCGAGTTCCTCACGGCCTGCGGACTGCGCGAGCAGGAGCTGCCCTACAACCCCATCATCGCGCTGAACGAGGGCGGCTCGGTGCTGCACTACCAGGTGCTCGACAAACGGCCGCCGCGCGAGCGCCACTCGCTCCTGATAGATGCCGGCGCGGAATTTGCCGGTTACGCGAGTGACATCACCCGGACCTACTCCTATCGGGACGCGGATTTTCGTGCCCTGATCGGCCGCATGGACGAGCTGCAGCAGCGGCTCTGTGCCGGCGTGCACGCCGGGGTCGACTGGCGCGAGGTGCAGCTCGAGGCGCACCGCCAGACCGGCCGGCTGCTGGCGGAGGCCGATCTCATCCGCTGCGGCGGCGAGGAGGCGGTAGCGAAGGGAGTCACCAAGGTGTTCCTGCCGCATGGCATCGGCCACCTGCTCGGGATCGAAGTCCACGACGTCGGCGGCTTCATGAAGGCCCGAGGCGATGGCGACATTCCCCGCCCCGAGGGCCATCCCTACCTGAGGCTCACCCGGGTGCTCGAGAGCGGGTTCGTCGTCACCATGGAGCCCGGGATCTATTTCATCCCGCAACTGCTCGAGGCCGCGCGCGCCGACGACGGGCAGAGCGCCTGCATCAACTGGCCGCGGGTCGCGGACCTCATGAAATTCGGCGGGATCCGCATCGAGGACAACCTGGCCATCACGCAGACTGGATGCGAGAACCTGACGCGCGACGCCTTCCGCGCGGCCGCAGCCGGGAGCGCCTGACGCTCCTACTGATTCATTAAGGGATCAATATCTAGCGCTTTGCCAGGAGATCCCTTATTTCCTGCAACAATACCTCGGTCTTTGTGGGTGCAGGCGGGGGCGCATCCGCTGCGGGCGGCGGGGGACGCTTCAGCTTATTGATGGCCTTGATGACGAGGAAGATCGACAGCGCGATCACCACGAACTCGAAGGTCGTCTGGATGAATGCGCCGTACTTCAGCAGCACGGGCTTGCCCGCCGCATTGGTCGCGATCTGAACGGACAGGTCGCTGAAACTCACGCTCCCGAGGATGGGCGACAGCGCAGGCATGACCACGTCGCCGACGAGCGAGGAGACGATTTTTCCGAAGGCTCCACCGATCACGACACCGACCGCGAGGTCGATGACGCTGCCCTTCATCGCAAATTCCTTGAATTCAGAGGCGAGACTCATGGCGGGCATCCGTTGAAGATCAGGCGGGCGCCTTCTTCCGGCGGGTCCGCTTCTTCGGCTCCTCGGCGGGCTCGGCGGCCGGCTTTGCCTTCTTCGGTTCAGCCTTCGGCTCGGCTTTCGCCGCGGCCTTGTCCTCAGCCTTGGCCGTCGCGCGGCGCGAGGTCTTCTTGCCCTTTCCGGCCGGCGGCTGCTCGGTCGCGGCCGCGGCCGGCCCGTCGACGAGCTGCATCAACGCCATCGGCGCCGAATCACCGGGGCGCGGCATCATGCGCAGGATCCGCGTGTAGCCGCCCGGGCGCGCCTTGAAGCGGGGACCGAGGTCCGCGAACAGCTTCTCGACCACCTCGGCGTCGCGCAGGCGCGCGAACGCCAGGCGGCGGTTCGACTCCTCGTCGCTCTTGGCGAGCGTGATGAGCGGCTCGACTACCCGGCGCAGCTCCTTCGCCTTCGGCAGCGTGGTGCGAATCGTCTCGTGCCGCAGCAGCGAGACCGACATGTTGCGCATCAGCGCGTGGCGGTGCGAGCTGTTACGCGACAGCTGGCGGCCGGAGAGTTGGTGACGCATACCTTGTTATCCTATTGGCTGAAAAAGCCTGCGGCTTTTTCAGCAGGCCGGTTGGCAAATCAAACTAGATTACTTCCCGGGCGCCTTCCTCGTGCTTGAGTCCCGGCGGCGGCCAGCCGTCGAGGCGCATGCCGAGCATCAGCCCATGGCTCTGCAGCACTTCCTTGATCTCGGTGAGCGACTTCTTGCCGAGGTTCGGCGTGCGCAGCAGCTCGACCTCGGTGCGCTGCACCAGATCGCCGATGTAGTGGATGTTCTCGGCCTTGAGGCAGTTGGCGCTGCGCACGGTGAGCTCGAGCTCGTCCACGGGACG
>DATMRG010000002.1:0-42736 GCA_035566495.1 Steroidobacteraceae bacterium
TCAAGCGCCTGGTATGCGTCACGGGCGTCTCGGGGTCGGGCAAGTCGACGCTGGTAGAGGACGTTCTCCACCCGGCGCTGCTCAAGTACCGCGGCAAACCGACCGAGGCTCCCGGGCAGTTCACCGGGCTCGCCGGCGCCGAGCTCATCGACGACGTCGTCATGGTCGATCAGAACGCCATCGGCCGTACCACCCGCTCGAACCCCGCGAGCTACGTGGGCGCCTTCGATGCGATCCGCGCGCTGTTCGCCGCCGAGCCCGCCGCGCAGGAGCGCAAGTACACCGCGGGCACCTTCAGCTTCAACTCCGGCAACGGCCGCTGCCCGACCTGCAGCGGCAACGGCTTCGAGCACGTCGAGATGCAGTTTCTGTCAGACGTCTATCTGCGCTGCCCGGACTGCAACGGGCGGCGCTATCGCGACGAGATGCTGGACATCCGCCGCGAGGGCGCCGACCGCCGCCGCGCCAACATCGCCGAGGTCCTCGAGATGACCGTGACCGAGGCGGCGGCATTCTTCGCCGACGCCGCGGAAGTAGCCGCGCGGCTCGCGCCACTCGCGGACGTCGGGCTCGAGTACCTGAAGCTCGGCCAGCCGGTGCCGACGCTCTCGGGTGGTGAAGCCCAGCGCCTCAAGCTTGCCGGCCATCTCGCCGAGGCCGGCTCGGTGTTCTCGAGCACCACCCACAGGGGCAAGCTGTTCCTCTTCGACGAGCCGACCACGGGACTGCACTTCGACGACGTCGCGAAGCTCCTCAAGGCCTTCAGGAAGCTGCTGGCCGCCGGGCACTCGCTGCTCGTGATCGAGCACAACCTCGACGTGATCGGCGCCGCCGACTGGATCATCGATCTCGGGCCCGAGGGTGGCGAGCGCGGCGGTGAGCTCGTCTGCGCCGGAACAGCCGCTGAGGTGTGCGCGGCGCCCAACTCCCACACGGGCCGCGCGCTCAACGCCTACCGCGCGGCGCTCGCCGCCCGCCAGCCGCTCGCGTCCGAGCCCGCCGCACCCGAGCCCGCGGTCGCCGAGCCGCGCGCCGCCTACGGCGGCAACGGCCGCGGCCGCAACGCGGTCGTCATCCACAAGGCGCGCGAGCACAACCTGAAGAACATCGACGTGGAGATCCCCCGCGACCGCTTCACGGTGATCACCGGCGTATCCGGCTCGGGCAAGTCGACCCTGGCCTTCGACATCCTCTTCAACGAGGGCCAGCGGCGTTACCTCGAGTCGCTCAACGCCTACGCGCGGCAGTTCGTGCAGCCGGCCGCGCGCCCCGACGTCGATGCCATCTTCGGCATCCCGCCGACCGTCGCCATCGAGCAGCGCACCAGCCGCGGCGGCAGGAAGAGCACCGTCGCGACCCTCACCGAGATCTACCACTTCATGCGGCTGCTCTACGTCAAGCTCGCTACCCAGTACTGCCCGGACTGTGACGTCGCGATCGAGCCGCAGAGCGCCGCCTCGATCGCCGCGCGCCTGCTGCGCGACTACCGCGGCAAATCGATCACGCTGCTCGCGCCGCTGGTGGTAGCGCGCAAGGGCTACTACACGGATCTGGCGAAATGGGCGAAGAAGAAGGGCTTCAGAGCGCTGCGCGTCGATGGCGAGCTGCAGCCGACCTCGCCGTGGCCGCGCCTGTCGCGCTTTCGCGAGCATACGATCGAGCTGCCGGTGGCCGAGCTCGAGGTGGGCGCGAAGACCGACGCGGCGCTGCACGAGGCGCTCGCGCGCGCGCTCGACTTCGGCAAGGGGCTGGTGCACGTCCTGGCGCGCAGGTCCGCGACCGTGACCGTGTTCTCCACCAAGCGCGCCTGTCCCTCCTGTGGCCGGAGCTTCGCCGAGCTCGACCCGCGCCTGTTCTCCTTCAACTCGCGCCATGGCTGGTGCGAGAGCTGCTTCGGCACCGGGGTCGAGATGCCCGGGTTCGATGCGGAGCAGTCGGGCGAGGAGCTCTGGTGGAACGAGTGGTACGGACGCGAGGCGCCGGCCTGCGGCGCGTGCCAGGGCCGCCGCCTGAACAGGATCGCCCTCAACGTGCGTTTCCGCGGGCGCTCGATCGCCGCGCTGTCGGCGCAGTCGGTGGCGGACAGCGCTGAGTTCTTCGCCGGCCTGCGCCTGAAGCCGCGCGAGCGGCAGATCGCGCGCGACCTCCTGGCCGAGATCCGCGCCCGGCTCAAGTTCCTCGCGCGCGTCGGCCTCTCCTACCTCGAGCTCGATCGCGCGGCGCCGACGCTCTCGGGCGGCGAGGCGCAGCGCATCCGCCTCGCCGCGCAGCTCGGCTCGAACCTCCAGGGCGTGTGCTACGTCCTCGACGAGCCGACCATCGGCCTCCACCCGCGCGACAACGCGATCCTGCTCGACTCGCTCGCCGAGCTCGCCGGACACCGCAACACGCTGGTGGTCGTCGAGCACGACGAGGAGACCATCCGCCGCGCCGACCACGTGCTCGACCTGGGCCCCCAGGCCGGCGTGCGCGGCGGCGAGCTGGTCGGATCGGGCACGGTGCGCGACCTCATGGGCAATCCGCGCTCGACCACCGGCCGCTTCCTGCGCGCCCCGCTCATGCATCCCGCACAGCCGCACCGCGCGGTGCGCGCCGACACGCCGCACCTGACGCTCGAGCGGGTGAAGCTCCACAACCTGCGCGGCACCGACGTGCGCATCCCGCTCGGCCGGCTGGTGGTGATCACGGGAGTCTCGGGCTCGGGCAAGTCGACCGTGGCGCGCGACGTGCTGTATGCGAGCCTGAGGCGCCTGCTCGCGGCGGCGCCGGGCAGGCGGCGCAGGCGCAGCAACGGCGCACAGCCGGTCGGCTGCGCCGCGGTGCAGGGCGTCGAGCAGCTCGGGCGCGTGCTCGAGGTCGATCAGACTCCGATCGGCAAGACCCCGCGCTCGTGTCCGGCCACCTACATCGGCCTCTGGGACGAGGTGCGGCGCATCTACGCCGGCACCACCGAGGCGCGTATCCGCGGCTACACCGCCAGCCGCTTCTCCTTCAACACCGCCGGCGGGCGCTGCGAGGCGTGCGCGGGCCAGGGAGTGAAGACCATTGAGATGAGCTTCCTCCCGGACGTCAAGGTGCTGTGCGACGTGTGCGGCGGCCGCCGCTTCAACTCCGAGACGCTGAGCGTGCTATGGCGCGACAAGAGCATCGGCGACGTGCTGGCGATGGACGTCGACGATGCGGTCGGCTTCTTCGCCGCCCACGCGCGCGTGCACCATGCGTTGAAGCTCCTGCAGGACGTCGGCCTCGGCTACCTGACGCTCGGCCAGCCGAGCCCGACGCTCTCGGGCGGCGAGGCGCAGCGCATCAAGCTGGTGGCGGAGCTCTCCAAGGTGCGCGACGAGCCGCCGCCGGGCATGCAGACGCCGGCGCGCCAAACCCTGTACGTGCTCGATGAGCCGACGGTCGGTTTGCACATGGCGGACGTCGAGAAGCTGATCCACGTGCTGCACCGGCTGGTCGCCGCCGGCAACACCGCGGTGGTGGTCGAGCACAATCTCGACGTGATGGCCGAGGCCGACTGGATCATCGATCTCGGTCCCGAGGCCGGCGCCGGCGGCGGCCGCATCGTCGCGCAGGGTCCACCGGCCGAGATCGCCCGGCGCCGCAAGCGCTCGCACACCGGCGAGGTGTTGGCGGAGTTCCTGCGCGAGCGGACCAGCAAGGCGGCGCAGTAAGGGAGTACCCTCGCCGCCATGGCGCACGACCTGGTCTGCTGGAAATGCGGTACATCGCTCGCCGAGCTCAGCCTGCCGCTGCGCCGGCTGGACGAGTGCCCGAAGTGCCGCGCGGAGCTGCACGTCTGCCGCATGTGCGTCGAGTACGACACGAGCGTCGCCAAGCATTGCCGCGAGCCGACGGCGGATGAGGTGAGCGACAAGACGCGCGCCAACTTCTGCGACCACTTCAAGCCGCGCGCCGCGGCCTTCATCCCGCCCAACACGGGCGAGGTCGACAAGGCGCGCGCCGAGCTCGAGCGCCTGTTCGGCAAGCGTTAGCCGGAAAGGCCGCCGGCCGGCGGCCCGCGTTCGCTCACGGCTTCTTGACGCGCTCGCTCAAGCGCTCGAGCAGCCGCGAGAACGGCGAGTTCTTCTGCACCTCGACGCGCAGATGCCGCACGCCGGTATCGTTGACGATCTCGTTGCGCCCATCCTCGATCGTGAGCTCGCTCGCGCCGAGGATCTCGAGAGTCTCCTCGAGCGTGGGTCCCCCGCGGCGCTCGCGGATGCCGACACGGCCGGCGTCGCGGGCCGAGCGCGCCTTTGCGGCCGGGGCCGCGGGCTTCTTCACGGCGGGCTTGGGGGCGGCCACGCGCCGGGCCGGGATGTGCGGCTGCTCGCGGACGTCGATGAGCTTGAATTCCTCGGCATCGGGGCGCGGCGCGGCCTCGGGTGCGGATAGGATCGCCGCGGCCTTCTCGTCGGCGGTGGCGCGGGCACGCTCCTCGGGACTCACCGGCACCACCGCCACCGAGCCGAACTCAGAGCGCACGTAGTAGGCGACCTGCTTGGCGGAGATCGCGTCGCTGAAGAATCCGAGGCGCAGGCCGTACCAGTGGCGGCCCTCGCGGCTGCCCTCGACCGTATAGAGAGTGTAGGCGCTGAAGATTGCGAGCGGCGGCACCCTCTCGAGCTCGACTGGTTGCACCGACCACTGCAGCTGCACCGAGAACCAGACCGGCGCGTTGCGGGCGACGGCGTCCTTGAGCGCCCGGCGGGTGCCGGTGTCGTCGGGCTTGAGCAGCGGAATGTTTCGGGCCTGCGCGTCTCCCGACCGGTCGGCGTTGTCAGGCCGCCGCTCCTCGAGGACGCGCAACACCTGGGTGTCGCTGAGCGCGCCGTCGGCGCGCTGGGCGTTGCGCGGCGGCGGCGGCAGCTGCATCAAGCGCGTCTCGCCGGTCTTGCTGGTCTCCCCGAGCGCGGCGAGCACTTCGCGCACGTTCGAATCCTGGAAGGCGGGCCTGGCGGGTGTCCGTCCCGGAGCGCCGCCGCGGGCGATGGGCGCTGACGGGCGAACCGGAGCGGCGGCACGCGGACGGGCGGCGGGAGCGGCCGGTCTCGCGGGGGTGGCCGCTCTCGTGGCGGCGACCGCTCTCGCCGGTGTGGGAGCTCTCGTGGGTGTCGCGGCTCTTCCCGGCGTCGCCGCCCTGGCGGCCGGAGCGCTCACCGCGGGACGCGCCGCAACGCGAGCGGCAGTAGGGACCTGGCGCACGCTGCGGTCCGGCGCGGGTGCCACTCTCGCCGCCGGCTGAGGCGGCGGGAAATAGCGCGCGGCGGGTGAGACCTGGGCAGCCGGCCGCGCCACGGGTGCGGCGGTTGGGCGCGGCGCGGAGCGGAGCGCGGCTTGCGGCGCGGCGTGGACCACCGGCACGCGAACCGAGGGCGGGGGCCCGGCCTGCGGGCGCGGCGCGGGCACCGCGACGCGGGTGGCGGTATGGGCAGTCGTCACCGCGCCGCGCGACTGGGGGCCAGCGGCATGCTGGGCCTGTGTGGCGTTGGCGCTCGCGGCGCGCTCGCGCAGCTTGCGGCCCGGCGCCTCACCAGCCCACGCGCCGGGATAGATCTCGCGCACGACGTTCAGCCACTCTTCGGCCTCGGCGAGCGTCGAGAAGTAACCCATGTGGAGACGGAAGCGCTCGCGGCCTTCCTCGAAGCGGCGGCTCACGAAGAAGTTGAAGCGCCGGAGCTCGGGCAGCTCGGTCTGCGCCAGAGCCATCGGGGTGGTCGAAGAGCAGAGATTCAGGACGAACGGGCCCCCGGCCGCGGCAGAGGGCGGCGGTTGTCCCGCGGTGGCGTCGGACAATTCGTCGTCCGCCAGTTCTGGCTGTGGTGTCATAGCTTCCCCGGAATTCGACCAAACCCTGATAACGTCCCCGGACCCAAGGGACTTTAGGGTTTGGCGACAGGGATGGGAGTGCGAGCGTCGCGCTTTTAATTGCGCGATCGTGGCAGCCCCGCCGTCGTGGAACCTAGAGTCCGTTAGACCGGTGGCTTTGCGTCCCCGTCTTTCGACGGGTTTGCCCTTATCACGCGCTAAGTGTCAAAGCGTCGCAGTTAGCAGTCAAGTGCGCGGCGCACATACCTGCGTCCGCTACCTGACATATGGTGCGTCGCCGCGACGCGCGCGGGCGTTATGTCTCACCAGAAGCGTCCCGCGCTCACGAGATGCGCGCGGTAATAGCCTTCGCTCAGCTCGCCGTACGCGACGGCGCCTCCGGCGCGCGGCGCGTGCACGAAGCGGCCATCGCCGGCATAGACCCCGACGTGATCGACGCGGCGCGAATGGATGTGGAAAAAGACGAGATCACCGGGCGCGAGCTGATCGAGCGGCACCGGGTGTGCCGCGCGCCGTTGCTCGCGCGCCGTGCGCGGAATCGCCAGGCCGACCCGCTCGTGCACGTAAAGCGCGAGTCCGCTGCAATCGAAACCCGCCGCGTCCGCACCGCCGAACTGGTACGGCGCGCCGACGAGCGAGACCGCGAGCGCGGCAATTTGGCCGCCGGCATCCGGCTCTGGCGGCCGCTGCGGCTGGCTGGCGCAGCCGGTAAGCAGCACGGCCGCGACCGCCAAGGCCCCCGCGGCGAGCGCGCGGGCCGGTCGGGGCATCAGCGCGCGCGGGCCGGCTTGCGCTCCGGCGCCGGTGCGGCGCGCGGCGGCGTGAGCCGCGCGAGCGCGTGGATGGCTGGATTGACGTAGCGCTGTACGCCTTTGCGACCCGAGCGGGTCGCGCCGATCATCGCCGCCGCCACGGTGCGCGCGGAGATGCCGCGGTAAGCGGCGCGCTTGCCGACCAGGAACAGATTCACGAGCGGCATGAAGACCGTCGCCGCGAGCTCGAGCGGCCGCATCTCGCGGCGCCAGCCGAGCAGCGGCCCGGGCTGCAGGATATCGAGGGATGCGAAGCCGAGCGACTCGAGCTCCTCCTCCATCTCGCCCTTGGTGCGCAGATAGAAGTTGCGCGAGCGCGGGTCGGCACCCGCGCTCGACATGACGACGAAGCGCTCGGCGCGCGCGGCCCGCGCCGCACGGGCGAAGGCCACGACGTAGTCGACGTCGACCTCACGGAAGTTGTCGCGCGAGCCGGCGCGCTTGATGGTCGTGCCGAGGCAGCACAGCGCGACGTCGCAGCTGGCGCCCTGCAGCTGGGTCTCCAGGCGGTCGAACTGCACGATGCGATTGGCGAGTCGCGCCTGCTCGCGCGCCAGCGGCCGGCGCGTCACGGCGATCACCCTGCCGAAGTCCGGGGCCTGGAGCAACGCATCGAGTACCAAGCCGCCCGTCAGGCCGCTCGCACCCGCGAGCAACGCGACCCTGGTCTGGCCGTTTGACATCGGTATCCCCCGTGCCATCGCAAGCGCTCGTCTCGCGCAGCTTAGCGACAGCCTGTGCGCCACGGCAAGACTGCCGCTGCCGGACCCAACTCTCTTACAGGCCGAGCCGCAGCTGTGCCCCGGCGGGTCCGGGCGGACGGAACCGCGTGCTGTCGAGCGCGCCGCGCGAGGTGGAATTGAGCCCGAGGCGCTGGCAGGCGAGCTTGAAGCGGCTCTTGAGCAGCAGCGCATACGGCCCGTTGCCGCGCATGCGCGAGCCGAAGTTCGGATCGTTGTCGCGCCCGCCGCGCATCTCCCGCAGCACCGACATCACATGGGCGGCGCGGTCGGGATAGTGCGCGGCCAGCCACTCCCGAAAGAGGTCCTTGATCTCGTACGGGAGCCTCAGCAGCACGTAGCCGGCCCAGCGCGCGCCGGCAGCCGCGCAGGCCTCGAGAATGCTCTCCATTTCGTGGTCGGTCAGGGCCGGAATCACCGGCGCCACCATCACCCCGCAGGGCACTCCCGCCGCCGCCAGCGCCGCGAGCGTGCGCACCCGCGCCGCCGGTGCGGCGGCCCGCGGCTCGAGCTTGCGCTTCAGGTCATCGTCGAGCGTGATGACGGTGAGAGAGACGCTCACCAGGTTGTCGCGGGCGAGGGAAGTCAGGAGGTCCAGGTCGCGCAGTATCAACGTGTGCTTACTGAGTATGGAAACAGGATGCCGCGTCCGTTCCAACACCTCGAGGATCGAGCGGGTAACCCGCATGTGACGCTCATCGGGCTGGTAGGCATCGGTGTTGATGCCGAGCATGATGGGCTTGCACACGTAGCGCGGATGCGAAAGCTCGGCTTCCAACAGCTTGGCGGCGTCGGCCTTGTAGAACAGGCGTGTCTCGAAGTCGAGCCCCGGCGAGAGACCGAGGTACGCATGCGTCGGACGCGCAAAGCAGAAGACACAACCTGTGGAACATCCCCGATACGGATTGATCGACCGGTCGAAACCAACATCCGGCGAGTCGTTGGACGTTATGATTCCCCGCGCCTTGTCCGGCTCCAAGGTTGTTGGAATCGAGTCGGACTCCTCCTCCATGAACCAGCCGTCGTCGACCGCGGTGATTTGCTGCGCGTCGAAACGCCCGGGCGGATTGGAAAGGGCCCCCCGGCCCTTCAGGGCCCGGGGTCTCGAATTCATGCGGGTCATGAGGTGACTGTACGCCCATACAGTATTGGCGTAAAGCTCGACAAGTCTTTGATTTTTAAGATGTAACCTCTAAGTCGCTCCGACCAGAGGGCGCACGTGATGGTGCGCCTCGCGATAGTTCGGCACTCACCAAACTATCGCCCCGGGGACCATCACCCACGGCGCCGAGCCGGCTACTTCACGAGCCGCAGCGAGAACGGATAGCGGTAATTCACGCCTTCGCTCGCCTTGATCGCCGCGATCAGGGTGAGCGCGAGCCAGGCGACGAACAGCGCCGTGCCGAGCAGGAAGCCGAAGAACACCAGCGTCAGGATCGCGCAGACCAGAGCGCCGAGCGACACCGAGATGTTGAAATTGAGGCTCTCGAGCGCCTGCGCGCCGACGAACGCCGAACGGTCGCGCCAGCTGTGCCAGACGAGCAGCGGCAGCACCACGTTGCCGATGATCGGCAGCACGAGTCCCGCGAACGCCGCGAGGTGCGCCAGCATTCCCCAGGTCCGCTCGTTCTCGGTCGGCGCCGCGCCCGGCGCCGGACCTGCGCCGGGCTCGCTCATGTTGACCCTTCCTAGTGCAGGTTGGAGCGGTAGCGGATCGTGACGCCGTAGCTCCGGCCTGGCTGCGCATAGTATGCCGCCGTCTGATAGCTGCGGTCGAAGACGTTGGCCGCCCGCGCCTCCAGCGTCCAGCTGCGGTCCAGCCGCCACTGGGTGAGGACGTCGACCGTCAGGTAACCGCCCATCGGCAGCGTGTTGGCCAGATCGTCGTAGCGCCGGCCTTCCCAGCGGGCGACGACGCCGAACGAGCCGTCGGCGCTCGCCGCAGGCGCGCCGTGAATGAGGCGGCGGACGGTGAGGCTGGCGTTCTGCTGCGCGCGGCGCGGCAGCAGATCGTCGTACTCGGCGCCGGGTGAGACGTTGAGCGGCTCGAGCCCGGTGAGCTGTCCGCCGACGACCCAGTCGGCGCTGTGCCAGTCGCCCTGCAGCTCGACCCCGCGGATGCGCGACTTGTCGATGTTCACCGGCAGGAAGGTCAGGGGATCGATCGAGATCTCGTGGTCGATAGTCGTCTGGTAGGCGTGCAGTGACCAGCGCAGCGCGCCCTCCTCGCCATCGAGCCCCGCCTCCCACGACTGCGAGGTCTCGGGCTTGAGGTCCGGATTGCCGAAGCCCGGGAAGTAGAGCTCGTCGAAGGTCGGCGCGCGGAAGGCCGTGCCCCAGGTGAGGATGAAGCGCACACCCCCGCCGAGCTTGCGCGAGAGCCCGAGATTCTCGGTCCAGTGATCGCCAAACTGCTCGTTGTCCTCGAAGCGCGCGCCGGCGAGCGCCGACCACGCACCGAAGTCCGCGTGCAGCTCGCTGAAACCCGCGCGCGTGGTACGTGAAGTCACGTCGAAGGGCGTGTCGCTGTCGACGTGCACGTCCTCGTAGTCGACGCCGCTGATGAGCCGCAGTGCCGCGCTCAGCTTGCCGTCGGCTTGCACACTGAAGCTGTTGCGCACCGTATCGAAAGTGCCGACCGGGGTCGGATCGAGGAAATCGCGCTCATCGTCCTCGTCGCGTCCCGCCATGAGCCTCAGGTGCCAGCTCCCGCCGAGCGCCTGGTCGAGGTGCGCGGTGAGGACCTTCTCCTGGAAATCCAGGCGGTCGTCGAAGCCGGCGCCATCGAACGCGGTCCAGCCGTGGGTGTAGAGCACGTCCGCCGAGACGGTGGTCGTATCGGAGAGGCGCATGCCGGCGTTGAGCGAGCCCGAGCGGTTCTGATGCCCGTCGGGCACCTGCGGCGCCGCCGGGTCGAAGCAGCCGGCGAACGCGGAGGGCAGGCACGCGGCGATGCCCCGCGTGGTGAGCACATTCCCGGCGATGCTGCCCCAGGCCTGGCTGCCCCTCCCCGCCAGGTAGCCCGTGAACTCGTGCGTGTCGTAGCTGCCGGTCATGGCGCTGCCACCCATGGTCACGCCGGGGTCGCTCGCCTGGCGGGTGAAGATCTGGATGACGCCGCCGACCGCGTCCGAGCCGTAGAGCGTCGAACGCGGGCCGCGCACCACCTCGATATGATCGATCTGCTCGAGCGGGATGATCTCGAAGGGCGCGATGCCGAGCGTCGCCGAGCCGACCCGCACGCCGTCGATCAAGAGCAGTGTGTGGTCGGAATCGGCGCCGCGGATGAACACCGAGCTCTGCTGCCCGAGGCCGCCGCTCTGGTCGATGTTGATGCCGGCAAGATCGGCGAGCAGGTCCTGCACCGAGGTCACCTGACGCGCCTCGATGTCGGCGCGCGTCAACACCGTCACCGAGAAGAACGACTGGTCCTCGGGCTCCGGCACGCGCGCCGCGGTGACGACGACCTGCTGCAACTGCTGGGCCGTGCCGGGCTGGGAATACGGCAGCTGCTGGCACCAGGCCGCCGGAATGATGAGCACCAACAACAAAGCCGCGCAGCGGCGCTGGATGAGACCTTGAGGCATGACGACGCTCCTGAGGACAGCACACACCCGTGCCCGTGCACGTCGTGTCAGGAGCTGGCAGGTGCGCCCCAGGCGAGGCGCACACCGTTCTACCAGCGTCGCCCGCCGCGACGTCCAACGGTGATGCGCGAGGCCGGTCTCCGGGCTCTCGAGCGGAGGCCTGAACCTCCTCGGTGGATCGCCTTCCCGCACCCTTTTCTAAACGGTGCAGTGGCTCGTGATCCGCCTGATCTCGATTACCGTTGCGGGGGCAGCGCCGGGTTTGGACGAATCCGCACCGGACTTCCCGTAACCTCACGCCGCCCGAAGCGTGCCTGCGCCGTCGGTGCGCCGTCAAGACAATTCACGCCGCCGCGCCCCATGGCATGATCGCGGGCCGTGGAACCACTGGAGAACGACGACGACGCCGGCCGACTCGGCACCACCGCCGAGCTGCTCGGCTATCTCGCGCTGGCGCCTTTCATCGCCTGTCTGGCCTGCGTGGCCACGCTCCCGGGCTACGCCGGGCGCGAGCTCGCCGAGCGCGGCGCGATCGCCTGGGGCGCCGTGCTGCTCGCGTGCGCGGGCGCCGTGCACTGGGGACTCGCGCTCGCCGGACGGCTGCCCTCGACCCCGGCGCGCATGGCGGCGGCGGCGGCGCCTGTGGTCGCGGCGGCGGCCGCGGTGCTCCTCGGCGGGCAGCGCGCGCTCGCGCTGCTGGTGGTCGGCTTCGGGCTGTTCTGGCTCTACGAGCACCGCTCGCTCGGCAGCGTGCTGCCGCCTGCGTACCTCAGCTTGCGGCGCAACCTGAGCCTCGCGATCTGCACCCTGCTCGCACTCACCATGATCGCCTCCGACGCCGCGGGCCTGCTGTGATGGACGAGTTCGGCTCCGCGCCCTGGCTGCGCCGGCTCCTCACCGTGGTGATGCTCGCCGGGCTGGTGCTGCTCGGCTTCCTGGTGCTCGATCCCTTCATCGTGCCGGTGATCTGGGCCGCGATCCTCGCGTACGTGACCTGGCCGGGCTACGAATGGCTGCACCGCAAGTGCGGCGGCGGCAGCGTCCTCGCTGCGCTGGCGATGACCGTCGTAGTGAGCGCGGCCGTCATCGTGCCGCTCGCCTGGTTCGCGGTGGTGGTGCGCGTCGAGCTGGTGCACGCCTACAGCGAGACGCAGCGCGTGCTCGCCGGCGGCGAGCTGCCGCCGACCCTGCTCAAGCTCCCGTGGATCGGCGACACGCTGCATGACCTCTCGGCGCGCGTCGCCCAGGATCCGCACGCGCTCGGCGCGGCTCTGCGGCGGATCGCCGACCGCTCGTTCGATCAGATCGCCCACGTGGTCGGCGGCGTCGGTCGCAACGCCGCCAAGCTGCTCCTGACCGTGGTGAGCCTGTTCTTCGTGTACCGCGACGGCGCGCGCGTCGCCGCGCAGCTGACCCGCGCGCTCGAGCAGATGGTCGGGCCGCGCGTGCACAACTATCTCCAGGCGATCGGCCAGACGGTCAAGGCGGTGGTCTACGGGCTGGTGCTGGCCGCGCTGGTGCAGGGCGTGCTGGTCGGTATCGGCTACTGGCTCGCCGGAGTAGGTGCGCCGGTGTTCCTCGCCGCCCTGACCACCGTCTGCGGCCTGATCCCGTTCGCGGCGCCCGCCATCTGGGTCTCAGTGACCGCGTGGCTGTTCCTCGAGGGCAGCACCGTCGCCGGCGTCGGGCTCCTCGTCTGGGGCGGCGTGGTCATGGGCTGGACCGATCACATCGTGCGCCCGTTCCTCATCAGCCGCGAGGCGCAGATCCCGTTCCTGGTGGTGCTGTTCGGCGTGCTCGGCGGCCTCGCCGCTTTCGGGCTCGTGGGGCTGTTCGTCGGGCCGGTGATCCTCGCGGTGCTGCTCGCGATCTGGCGCGAGTGGCAGCACGAGAGCCGGCAGCCGGCGGGGTAGCTGGTTCGCGGAGCGCAGTGATGTCCGCCGGAATCGCTTCCTGATGCGCAGCCGGCAAAAACCACGCTTTTTGCCGGCGGCAATCGCAGTGATGTCCGCCGGAATCGCTTCCTGCGATTCCGGCCAATCTAACTAGAAAGGAACATCCGGTAGGCCGGGTTGGCGGTCTCCTCGACGTAGGCGTAGTGGAGCTCCCGCAGGTGCTCGAGGAACTCGGCGCGGTCGCCGGGCGGCACCTGGATGCCGGCGAGCACCCGCCCGTAGTCAGAGCCGTGATTGCGGTAATGGAACAGGCTGATGTTCCAGCGCGTGCCGATCGCCTGCAGGAACTTCATCAGCGCCCCGGGGCGCTCCGGGAACTCGAAGCGGTAGAGCAGCTCGTGCTCGAGGCCGCGCGCGTGCCCGCCCACCATGTAGCGCACGTGCAGCTTCGCCATCTCGTCGTCGGTCATGTCGGTGACGGTGAAGCCGGCGGCGCGCAGCTGGCCTGACACGGCGTCCTTCTCGGCGCGCCCCTGCGACAGGGCGAGACCGACGAAGATCTGCGCCGACTCGGGGCCGGCGTAGCGGTAGTTGAACTCGGTGACGCTGCGCTTGCCGAGCGCCGCGCAAAAGCGCAGGAAGCTGCCCGGCTGCTCCGGAATCACCACCGCCAGCAGCGCCTCGCGCCCGCCACCGAAGTCGGCGCGCTCGGCGACGTGGCGCAACCGGTCGAAGTTCATGTTGGCGCCGCTGTTGACCGCCACCAGGCGTTTGCCGCGCCAGCCCTCGCGCGCCACGTACTGCTTGAGCCCCGCAACCGCGAGCGCCCCGGCCGGCTCGACGATCGAGCGCGTGTCCTCGAACACGTCCTGGATCGCCGCGCAGATCTCGTCGGTGTCGGTGAGCAGGATCTCATCGACCGCGCCGCGGCACAGCGCGAAGGTCTCCTCGCCGACCCGCCGCACCGCCACGCCGTCGGCAAAGATGCCGACGTGCTCGAGCGTCACGCGCCGCCCCGCCCGGAGTGATTCGTACATGGAGGCGGCGTCGCGCGGCTCGACCCCGATGATCTTCACCCCCGGGTACAGGTACTTCACGTACACGGCGATGCCGGCCAGGAGTCCACCGCCGCCGACCGGCACGAAGATCGCGTCCAGCTTGCCGCCCGACTGGCGCAGGATCTCAACCGCGACGGTGCCCTGCCCGGCGATCACGTCCGGATCGTCGAAGGGATGCACGAACACCAGGTTGCGCTCGCGCGCCAGGGTCAGCGCGCGCTCGAGCGCCGCGTCGTAGTCGTCGCCGTGCAGCAGCACCTCGCCGCCGAGATCGATGACCGCCTGCACCTTGATGAGCGGCGTGGTCTCCGGCATGACGATGACCGCCGGAATGGAGCGCCGGCGCGCGGCCAGCGCCACCCCCTGCGCGTGGTTGCCGGCCGAGGCGCACACCACGCCGCGGCTGGCGGCCGCCTCGCCGAGATGCGCGATGCGGTTGTAGGCGCCGCGCAGCTTGAACGAGAACACCGGCTGCAGGTCCTCGCGCTTCAGCAGCACCTCGTTGCCGAGCCGGCGCGACAGGCGCGCCGCCGCATCGAGGGGCGACTCGATCGCTACGTCGTAAACGCGCGCCTTGAGGATCTTCTCGATGTAGGGGCTCGCCACACGCGCGAGCTTAGCGAACGCGGCGCGTCCCTGTCAGCGCTTGTCGCCGGTGCGGCGTACGGTGAAGCGGTACTCGGCGCGCCCGATGGTCACCCGGTCGCCGTCCTTGAGCGCCTGCCGGGTGATGCGCCGGCCGTTGACCATCACGCCGTTGGTGCTGTTCAGGTCCTCGATGATGGTGTGGGCGGGACCCGCGAGGATCACCGCGTGGTGGCGGCTGATGTACTTGGCGTCGATCTGCAGATCGTTGTCGGGCGTGCGCCCGAGGCTGGTCTTGCGGCCGAGTACGTGCACCACCTCACGCCCGCCGTCGCTCTGAATCAGGAGACGCGTGGCGCCGTCGGGCGGTGGCTCGCGTGGCGGGCCCTCGTCGGCGGCGGCATGCCCCGCCTCGCGCAGCGCCAGGTGCATATCGGTGTCGACGCGCGCCGCGTGGGTCTCATCACGCGTATGGCGCCACTGCTGGTTGGCCTTCTCGAGCTCGGCGACGCGCGCGTTGCGGCCGCGCAGCTGCGACTCGAGCCGCGCGATGGCATCCTCGGCGGCGCGCAGATCCGCCTCGAGCTCCTGGGTGCGCAGCACAGCGGCTTCCGAGGCGCTCTGCAGCGTGCGCAGCATCTCCACTTGTTCGGCCACGCGTTCCTCGAGCTGCTTCGTGCTCTCGTCGCGGGCGCCGATGCTGGCGAGATGCCCGCTGCGCTCGAGCTGCGCGGTGCGCAGCGCGCCGGCCCATTCATCCATCTCGCCGCGCACCTTGGCGAGCTCCGCCTCGAGCTCGGTACCGCGCCGGCGCTCGGCCGCGAGCTCCGCGTCGAGCGTCGCGGCACGGGAACGTGTCTCGCCGAGCGTGGCCTCGTGTTCGTCGGCGCGCTTGGACGCGCCGGCGGTGGCGGTGCGGGCCGCATCGAGCGACGCGGTCAGACTGGCCTCGACGGCGCGCAGCCGCGTCAGCTCGACGTCGCGTTGCTGCAGCGCCCCGCCGAGCGCCGCTACCTGGCTATCGAGGTCGGTGATGCGCGCGCCGCGCGCCCCGAGGTCCGCCTCGAGCTCGCGGGCGCGCACGTCGCGGCCGGCCAACTCATACGTCAGGCGGGCGCGGCCGCGCTCGTGGCCGTCGACTTCCTCCTGCAGGTCCGTCAGCAGCCCCTCGAACAGCGAGCGGCGCCGCTCGGCGGACTGCAGCGATTCGAAGTAGCTCGCGGCGCGCGCCTGCATCTGCTCGAGCTCGCCCTGCAGCGCCGCGTGCGCCCGGTCGCGCCCGGCGAGCGCGCGCTCGGCGACGGCCTGCGCTTCGCCCAGCTGCCGCGCGTGCTCGGCCTGCTGCTGCACGGCGGCGCGGCGCGCCGCGGCGAGCTCCCCGGCGAGATCGCCGGCCTGTTGTCCCGCGGCCGCGCGTGCCCGGGCGAGCTCCTCGCCGAGCTCGGCCTCGCGCCGCGCAGCGGCGCCTCGGGCCGCGGTCAGATCCGTCGCGTGCTGCGCTTCGCGCTGCTCGAGCGCGGCGCGCGCCTCGGCCTCCTGGGTGACGCGCTCGCCGTCGCGCTGCGCGGCCGCGGCCTGCGCTCGCGACAGCTCCTCGGTGAGCTGCCCGACGCGCCCTGCGGTGGCGGCATGCGCGGCGTGTGCCTCCTCGAGCGCACGCTCGATGTCGGCGAGCCGCGCGCCGCGGCTGGCGAGGAGCTCCTGCGCCTCGCGCAGGTTGGCCACCGCCGTCTGCAGCGGGTCCTCGGCGCTCTCGGCTGCGGGACTCGGCGCGGCGGCCGCTTCGTCCGGCTTGATTGCGGGCTGAACCGAGGTGTCGGCGAGTCGGTCCTTAGCCGCGGTCTCGTAGGCCTCCAGATCGAGAACCGGAAGCTCGTCGGTGCTGTCGAGGTCGGCACCGAGGGCGAGTGATTCCTGGGGCGGTGTCCTCAGGCGTGGATCCATTTGGGATTGGGCTCCTCTTATTGCTTTATACGGAAAATTCTAGCTCCGGAGGGGCCCAAGGTCTGCGTGGCCGTAGGCAATTATGTGAGGCGAATCGCGAAAATCGGCCCCGCGGGCCGAATCTTTCGGTCAGCCGCGCAGAAAACCCCGCACCGCCTCAGCCACCGCTTGCGGGGCGGACTGGAATAAGTCCGCACCGTGATCGGGAAGGTCGAGCACGCGTGCCGCCGGCTGTGCCTCCCGCACCCGCGCGGTCGCGTCCCACCACTCGTCGCGGGGTCGCAACACGAGGAGCGGGAGCGAGACCCGTCCGAGCCGTTCGCGCAGGGCATAGCCGGCCGCCGCGGCTCCGAGGTCGCCGGCGGCCGCGCCGCTTCGCTCGGGAGTTGCCCGGTCCATCGGTACCGACACCAGCACGAGCCGGCGCACCTGCGCTGCGCGCGTCAGCGCGAGCTCGGTGGCGAGCACGGCGGCCGCGCCGTGCGTGAGGACGTCGACGTTCCGCAGCCGCATGGTGTCGAGGAAGTCGCCGATGGCCGCGACGTATTCCGCCACACCCATCGGCTGCGCGGATCCATCCGACTCGCCGTAGCCCGGAAGATCCGGCGCATAGACCGAGCGGTCGCGCCCGAGGTGCCCGAGCAAACCCGTGAACGTGCGGCCCGAGCCCGGCGCGCCGTGCAGACAGATGAGCGGTGTGCCCTCTTCGAAGCCGCCTCCCGGCGGAATCGCGTTGTGGACGTGCAGCTGGCCGTAGCGGGACTCGAAGTAGCCGCGCCGCACCCGCGGCTCGGCCTCCACGGGCGGTTGCTTCGGGGGCATCCTCGTCATACGCGCCATAGTGCCACGTCCGGCGCTGCTCTTGCGTACCGGGGCTGGGCGCGTAAATTGGCATCCATGTGGCGCATGTTGGTGCTCGCCGGCTCGTGTGCGGCGGTCGTGGGCTGCGGGCTCGCCGGGACCGGCGCGGCCGCCGCGAGCGGCGGCGCCGCCGAGGCGCAGCAAGCCGCCCAGAGCCGGCAGGCCGAGGAGCGGGTGCGGCAGCAGATCGAGTCGATCAATCAGGAGGCGGCCGCGCGCGAACGCGCCGCCGCGGACGCGGCCGGCAAGTAGCCGCCCGGCGCAATGACCATGCTCATGCGCAACCTGCAGATCCGGGTGCGGCGCCTGCCTGCGAAGTCGGGCGACTTCGAGTTGGTCGAGGCCGAGCGCCCCGCGCTCACCAACGGCTCGTTCCTGTGCCGGTCAGTGTGGCTGGCGCTCGACCCGTTCCAGGTGGCGCACAGTGCCAACGGCCACGCGGGCTTCGTACCGCCGGGGGGACTCGTGCCGGCGCGCGGCGTCGGCGAAGTGATCGAGTCGCGTCACGACGTGTTCGGAGTCGGCAGCATCGTGGTGCTCGATGCCGGGCTGCAGCAGTTCTCGGTCTCCAACGGCCAGTACGCGCGCTTCGTGCATCCGGGACAGACTCCGGCCTCGACGGCGCTCGGCATCCTCGGCGCCCCCGGCATGGCCGCCTACTTCGGACTCCTCGACCTCGCGCGGCTCCGTCCCGGGGAGACGGTGCTGGTATCGGCAGCCTCGAACGCCGCCGGCTCGATGGCCGGACAGATCGCGATGCTCAAGGGCGCGCGCGCCATCGGCATCGCCGGGACACGCGAGAAGTGCGACTGGGTGACTCGCCACGCGCGCCTCGCGGCCTGCATCAACTACCGCTCCGAGCGCCTGAGCACGCGGCTGCGGCAGCTCGCGCCGCACGGTGTGGACGTGTTTTTCGACAACACGGGCGGCGAGCTGCTCGAGACCATCATCGCGGGGCGCCACCTGGCGAGCAGCGCACGCATCGTGCAGAACAGCCTGAGCGCTGCGGATCCGGGACCGTCGCTCCTGCGGGCCGGCTATCTGCCGGAGAAGGACGCGATCCAGGTGCTGCGCGCGCGGGTGCGCGACTACGAGCACCGCCGCGGCGAGTTCCTGCGCGAGGCGATCGCCTGGCACGGCGCGGGTCTCATCGCCGTCAAGGATGACGTCGTCGAAGGGCTCTCCAACGCGCCCGCGCACCTGCTGCTCGCCATGCGTGGCGACAACTTCGGCCGCCCGCTCGTCAGGCTCTAGGAGCCGGAGAACGCGGCGACCCCCGCCGGGATCCGGCGGGGGCTCCCCTGTGCGACCTCAGCGGTGGCGCCGCGCCTGGCCGCGCCTGGCGCTTTTCTTCGCCGCCTTCTTCCTGGCAACTTTCCTCTTCGTGGCCTTTTTCTTCGCCGGCTTCTTCGCGGCTTTCTTGCGGGCGGGCTTGCCGGCCTTTTTCTTGGCCGCCTTTTTCTTGGCAGCCTTCTTCTTCGCCGCTGCCGGCTTGGCCGGCGCCGCGGGTGCGGCGGCTGGTGCGGGTGCCGGTCTTGCGGCCGGTGCCGGCGCGGGTCTCGGAGCGGGCGCTGCGGCGGGCTTCGGCGGTGGTGCCGCGGGCTTCGCGGCTGCGGCGCGCGGCGGCTCCTGCACTGCGAACGCACCGCTCTGCGGATCCATAAAGAGCGCGATCCAGCTGCCGCCGGGCACCTCGACCGGCCCGTGTAACAGCCGCCCGCCGGCCGCCTTGGCGGCCGCGACCGCGCGGCTCGAATCTGCTACCTGCACATAGCTCAGCCACGAGGGCGGGGTCGCCGGACCCTGGACATTGCACATGCCGCCGACCATCGAGCCGAAGCGCTCGAAGATCTGGTAGACGCCCATGGCGCCCATGTCGTGGCCCTGTCCCTTGGTCCAGCCGAAGAGCTCGCCGTAGAAGCGCAGCGCACCGCCAACGTCCGTCGTCGCCAGCTCGTGCCAGGAGAACACTCCCGGGCCGGGCGTGGGCGTACCGCCGCCCGTCGGGCCGGGTGTGTACAGCGCAAAGGTCGCGCCCTGCGGGTCACCGAGCACCGCGAAGCGGCCGACGTTGGGAATGTCGGCGGCCGGCTTCACGACGCGCGCGCCGAGACGCTGGGCGTGCTCGGCCGTGGCATCGACGTTCGGCGTGCCGATGTAGATCAGCCAGTGCGGCGGCGTTCCTACCGCGTCCGCCGGCAATGCCATGAGACCACCGACCTGGCTCTGGCCGGCCATCCAGATGGTGTAGCCCGGCATGCTCGACGCCTGGGTGCGCCACGGCAGTACCTTGGGATAGAAGGCGGCGGCGGCGCCCGTGTCAGTCGTCAACAACTCGTGCCAGACGAAGCGTCCGCGGATATCGGCATTGCTCATGGCCTGTTCCTCTTGTTTGCAAACGACCTGTCAGCGAATGATCTTGCTGCCATCGACGCGGCGCCGCGGGCGGGCCGGGGCGCCGACCATACGCGCTGTCGAGGATTAGCGCCGCATTCTGCCTCGGCGCGCCTGTCACTGCCATGACTGTTGAGCTGCGGCGGGCGGGGGCGCGCCGCGCTCGTGCCAGATCAGATAGAGCCCGCTCGCGATCACGATGCCGCCGCCCAGGCAGACCCGGAGCGACGGCAGCACGTGCCACACCACGCGGTCGATGCCGACGCCCCAGAGGAGCGCGGTGTACTCGAACGGCGACACCACCGACGGGGGCGCGGAGCGGAAGGCCTCGGTGAGCAGGTACTGACCGGCGGCGGCCAACACCCCGAGCGCCACCAGCCATTTCCAGTCCGCCAGTGCGATCGGCACCCAGCCGGGGGCGGCGATGGCGCCGGCGAACACCGTCATCAGCCCCACCGTCCAGAACACCACGCTCACGGTCGTGTCAGTGCGCGTCAGGACCCGCACTGCGATGGCGCTCAGCGCGTAGGCGGTCGCGCCGAGGAGCGCCGCCAGCGCGCCGAAGCCGGCCAACCCGCTCGTGCTGGGCCGCAGCATGACGAGGACGCCGGCGAAGCCCACCGCGATCGCCAGCCAGTTGCGCCAGTTGAGGCGCTCCCGCAGCAGGGGCACCGACAGCGCCGCGACGATCAGCGGCGCCGACAGGAAAACGGAATAAGTGTTGGCGAGCGACAACTCGCGTACTGCGTAGATGAAGCCAGCGATGACGCCCGTCATGAGGACGCCCCGCAGCAGATGCATGGGCCAGCGGCGCGGGGCGAGATCGCGGAGCTTGCCGGCGATGAGCACCGGCGCGAGTGTGAAGGGGAGCGAAGTGGCGCCACGGAGCGCGGCGACCTCGAGGGGCGGATAGCGCATGGCGAGGAGCTTCAGGATCCCGTCCATGAGCGAGAACACGGCCACCGCCGCGATCATGGTCGCGATTGCCGACAGCCTCCCTTCGCGCACGGGTCAGGCCGCGGGTCCCGCCTGTGCCCGATGGCCGATTCCGGGCACCGAGCGATAGCTGGTGCCCAGCCAGCGCGCCGGCAATGGGAAGGCGCTGACCAGCGAGACGAAGAGCGAGGAGGCGTAGGGCACGGACTGGACCAGCAGCACGACGATCCAGGCCAGGCGGTCGGGTCCGGAGGTCTCCTTGGTGCCGGTGTAGGACACCGCCCACGCCGACAGCACGAGCGCCGCCATCATCGCCGTCTCCTCGCGCGCCGCGGCGATGGCGCGCAGGAAGCCCGAGCTCCCCGCCTGCTTCGGTGTGCGGAAGAACGGTTCGCTGCGCGTGACCAGGCCCTTGACCGCCGCCGTGCCGATGGTATGGGTCAGCGCGAGCCCCGCGACCGCCGCCGCCACCGTCTGGCGGACGTTGGCGCCGACGCGCACGCGGTACAGATGCACGAGCTTGGCGAGCTTGAAGGTGAACAGCGACAGCGGCAGGACCGAGTACATGACTAGGGGCGGATCGACTTTACCGGGCGCCCACACCATCGCCGCCGACCAGCCGAGCGCGGCCAGGTTGAAGAGCAGGTTGCAGCCATCCGCCACCCACGGCAGCCAGCCGGCGACGAAGTGATAACGCTGCCCGGCCGACAGCGGGCCGCCCTCGAGGAACAGAGCGCGCGCGTGCGCCTTGAGGATCTGCATCGCGCCGTAAGCCCAGCGGAAGCGCTGCTTCTTGAAGTCGATGAAGGTGTCGGGCATGAGTCCGCGGCCGTAGCTGACCGGCACGTAGGTGGCGTCGAAGCCCGCCTCGAAGATCCTCAAGCCGAGCTCCGCGTCCTCGGTGATGCACCACTCCGCCCAGCGGCAGCGTTTGAGCTGCTCGGCCCGCACCATGGTCATGGTGCCGTGCTGGATGATGGCGTTGCGCTCGTTGCGCGTGATCATGCCGATGTGGAAGAAGCCGCGGTACTCGGCGTAGGCCATGGCCTTGAAGGCGCTCTGATCCGCGTCGCGATAGTCCTGTGGCCCCTGCACGATGCCGGTGAGCTGATCCTGGAACGGCGGTGTCAGCTCACGCAGCCAGCGCGGATCCACCACGTAGTCGGCGTCGATGACGGCGACGATGGCGGCATCGGCAGCCATACGCGCGAGCGCGTAGTTGAGCGCGCCCGCCTTGAAGCCCGCGAGCGGCGCGACGTGGAAGAAGCGGAAGCGCGGCCCGAGCTGGGCGCAGTGCGCCTCGACCGGGCGCCAGACTTCCTCGTCGCGCGTGTTGTTGTCGACGACCAGTACCTCGAAGTCGGGATAGTCGAGGCGCGCGAGCGCATCGAGCGTCTCGATCAGCATCCCCGGCGGCTCGTTGTAGGCCGGCACGTGGATCGAAACCTTGGGACACTGCTGGAAGGCGGCGATCACCGGCGCGCCGAGCCGGCGCCGGTAGGCCACCCAGTGCGCCTCGGCCCACTCGTGCGCCTCGGCGAGCAGCACCAGCAGCACGCCCAGCATCCCGAGCAGCAGCAGCACTCCCGCGACGACGCTCGAGACGGTCATGTACTGCTGCGTGAAGTCGTAGACCACCCACACCGCAATCGTGGTGGCGGCGTACACCACGATCGCGAGAAAGGTGCGGCCGCGATTACGCAGCGCACCGCTGTTGAGATAGACGAGGCCGAGGACCAGCAACGCCACCGCGACCGAGATCGCCGCCAGAATGTGCCACTCCGGCACGCGCACGATCGGCTGGGTGAGGGCGAATTTCGGCTGCCGGTTGACGTCGTACACGCCCCAGTAGGAACCGACCGCGCCCTCCTGGTAAGCCTTCCACGGCTGATCGAAGGCCTCCATGACGTAGTACTTGATCTGCTCGCGCTCGGCGCGGTAGATGAAGCGCCTGAGGAACAGCGCTTCGTTCGCCTCCGAGGCCACCGCTGACTCGCGCGTGCGCCCGCGGCTCGGCCAGCCGATCTCGGCGATGACGATCGGCTTGTGCGGGAAGGTCTTCTGCAGCCGCTTGAACTGGGCGAAGGAGTAGTCGACCGCGGCATCCACCGGCACGCCTTCCCAGTAGGGCAGGAGGTGCACGCCTATGTAGTCGACGTGCTGCGCGAGCTCGGGATGGTCGAGCCAGGTGTGCCAGGTCTCGGCGGTGCCGACCGGCTGGCCGATGGCGGCCCGCGCCCGGTCGAGGTACTTCTCCAGCTCTTCGAGCGTCAGATCGCCGCGCAGCAACACCTCGTTGCCGATCACGACGCGCAGCACGTTCTGGTGCGTGTCGGCGAGATCGATGAGGGTCTTCATCTGCTCTTCGTTCTTGTCGAGGTGGCTGTCGAGCCAGGCGCCGAGCGCGACGTTGAGGCCGTGGCGGTCGGCGAGCTCGGGCACGTCGGCGAGCGTCGCGCCCACCGAGTAGGTGCGCACCGCGTTGACCTTGCCCTCGAGCAGGGCGAGATCGGCGTCGATCTCGGCGTCGGTCGGCATCTTGAAAGTGGTCGGATCCTCGTTGGCGCGAAACGGCGAGAAGGCGAAGCCCTGGATGCGCGCCGGCCAGGGCGGCTCGCGCGTCGGACGATTGAGGTAGGCCCACACCGCGAAGGTCAGACTGGCGAATACCGCCGCGATGATGATGCTCGGGATCGTCTTCATGGACTGACGGAGTGCCCGCCGCTTACCAGCTGCCGGTGCTGGCCATCGATTTCCAGGGCTCGGCCGGGGCCAGCGCCGTGCCCTTCTGCAGCAGCTCGATCGAGATGTTGTCCGGCGAGCGCACGAACGCCATGCGCCCATCGCGCGGCGGCCGCAGGATCGTCACGCCGTGCTCGGTGAGCCGCTGGCAGGTGGCGTAGATGTCGTCGACCGCGTAGGCCAGGTGGCCGAAGTTGCGCCCGCTGCCATAGGTCTCCGGGTCCCAGTTGTGGGTCAGCTCGACCTGCGCGCTCTCGTCTCCCGGAGCGGCGAGGAACACCAGCGTGTAGCGGCCCTGCGGGTAGTCCTTGCGCGACAGCTCCTGCAGGCCGAGGGCGTCGCGGTAGAACTTCAGCGAGGCGTCGATATCGGTGACGCGCACCATGGTGTGCAGATACTTCACGGGGTCCTCCAGATTAGCCGCGCGCGTCTTAACCGCCGGTGTACGGAACGGCCGCAGCCGCGCAGGTCCTGACCGGCTGCGGCTCCCGGCCCGCGTTCTCACGCAGATAGCACTCGTCGAACACCGAGCAGTAGCACACGCGCACGCCGATCTTGCCGCGGACCTTCTCGAGGCGCCCCCAGCGCGGGTCCGCCGGCGCCTGCGCCCAGGCAAAGAGGTTCAGCGACTCCCCGGCGCGAATCATCGCGCCGCGCATGTCGCCGGTGAACCGGTAGTCCGTCTTCGGCAGCGAATCGGCGCGCTCCTCCGTGCAGCACAGCGCGAGCAGCTCGCGCAGGTTCGCCGCCGGCTTGCCCGCGAAGCTCAGCTCGATGGAGCGCAGCCGCGCCGGCCCGATCCCGGTGTTGTCCAGCGACAGGTACACCGCGGGCCGCAGTCCCTGGCCGTCCTCGAAATCGAAGCCGTTGCCGTTGGTGAAATCGATGTTCGGATAGCTGTTGGACGTGACCAGCCGCTCCATCGTCCGGGCGTTGTGTACGGTCAGCCATAGCGAGGCGAGGCTCACCACGAACGCCGACAGCGCCAGGCTCATATCGAGCCAGCGAAAGCCCGTGCCGTGAGGCGAATGCGTGTGGCCGTGTGGGCCTTCTTCCATCAGTGCCTCCCAGGGGGGGTGATGCCGAGCGAGGCCTCGATGCGTGCCGGGTCGTAAGGGTTGCCGCCCTTCATCACCATGTCGATGCGGTCGATGTCGGCGATACGCACGCTCGGGTCACCGTCGACGAGAATCAGGTCGGCGAGCTTGCCGGGGGCGATCACTCCGCGCTCGCCGTTGACGCCGATGACCGTCGCCGACGTGAGGGTCGCCATGCGCAGCACCTCGGCCGGCGGGATCCCGGCGCGTGCGTAGAGCTCGAGCTCGTGATGCAGCTCGTATCCCGGCATGGAGTCGGTGCCCGGAATGATCGTCACCCCGGCGTCGTGCAGCGCCTTGAGAAGGGTGAGCATCGCCGGCAGCGCCTCGCGATACGCGCCTTCCTCGCCCGCCGGCACGGCGAGCGCACCGGAGAGGAGCCCGCGCCGTACCTGCGGCGGCATGCGCGGTGCCACCGCTTCGAGCCCCGGAGTCACAGCGGCCGGGTCGCCGCAGAACTGCGACTCGAAGACGTTGAGAGTCGGATCGAGCACGGTGTGGTGCCGCGCGAGATAGGCGATGAAGTCGCGCACCTGCGGCTTGTCGGGCGGGAAGTCGCGGGCATGCGCGGCGACCGCGGTGAAGCGGTTCATGTTGCGCGTCTCCTGCACCGTGGGCCAGAGGAAGTCGAGCACGATGAAGTTGAGGTGCTGGATTTCGTCGGCGCCGGCGGCGACGAACTGCTCGGCGCTCATGAATGCCGGAACGTGGCCGCTGACGCGCAACCCGCGGGCGTGCGCCTCGGCCGCGATCGCCGCTACGATGGGCGGCGGCACCGAGGAGTAGATCTTGATCTGCCCGTAGCCGTGATCGGCGTACCAGTCGACGTCCGCGACCGCCTGCGCCGCGGTGTCGATGCGCATCTTGGTCGGCCCGGCGTATGGGCCGGTGCCGTCGATGATGCCGGACTTCCACACCCGCGGACCGAGCTCGCTGCCGGCGTCGAAGCGCGCCACGCGCTCGAGGAACTCGTCGGTGTCGTTCGCCATGTCGCGGGCGCTGGTCACGCCGTTGGCAAGATCGAGCGCACCGGAGTTGTCGCCGAAGTGCTGATGATTGTCCCAAAGCCCCGGCATGAGGAAGCGGCCGTGCGCGTCGATCACCTCGTCCCTGGCGTCGGCCGTCACGTCGGCGTCCGCGGCGACCCGCACGATGCGCGCACCGCGCACCCGCACGCTCGTGCCGGGCGTCACGGTCAGATCGCGCGGGTCGAACAGCCGCGCGTTGCGGATGACGACGTCGCCGACGGGCGCGTGCGTCAGCTCGCGCGCCAGACGAGCCGAGCGGGCGGCGTTCCAGCGCGCCTGCATCGCCAGCAACTGCGGCAGCTTGTCGTGCATCGCCGAGGGCAACACTGAAAACCAGTCGGAGACGCTGGCGGCCGTCGCGCCGTCGCTCTCGAGCCAGATGGGGCTCGGCGAGAAGTCGAGCCCGCCCACCGCATAGAGCACGATCGGACCGCGGAGGCCGGCGGCGTGCGCCGCGTCCTCCGGCGGCAGCACGACCTTCTCGAGCGTGGCCTCGCCCGCCGGCAGGAGCGCGAGCCGGTGGCCCGGGGCCTTGAGCAGTGCACGCGCGAGTACCCCGAAGATCTCGGGCGGCGCATTCACCGGCACGTAGAACGCCTCGCCCGCGACGGCCGCGCGGCCGCGCTCGGAGCGGCTGCTCCAGGAGGCCTTGCCGGCGGCCAGCCGGAAAGTCTCGGTCACCGGCGCCTTCATGTAGTCGTTGCCGCGGCCCTGGTACTCGGTCGGGACGCCGGCGGCATCGAGCTTCCAGGTGGCGACGATATGATCGCCACGGCCGCGGTCGTTGAAGGAATACTCCGCGCGCGTCACGCCGTCGCTGCCGGTGCTGACCTTCTGCTCGCCGGCGAGGTTGCCGAGCATCACGATCTCATCCTGGCGCTCCGTTGCGGCCGAAGCGGCGCCCGGCGCGGCGGCGGCCACGGCGAGCAGCGCAGCGAGGGCCGGGACGCGAGCGGGCAACGCTCTCATCAGAACATCTCCGAGGGTCCGGGGGTCTTGATGTCGACCTTGGTGCGCGAGGGAATGTGCTCGCCGGTGATCATGTTCTCGTAGGTCTGTCCGGGGCCCACCATCGGATAGACGCCGGCGTCCGGATCGATCATCACTTCGAGAAACGCCGGGCCTTTGAAGGCGACGAACTCGGCGATGACCCGCGGCACGTCCGCCTTGTGCTCGAGGCGCACCGCGTAGCGGAAGCCGTCGGCCTGGGCGGCGCGGATGAAGTCCTTCTTGTGCAGCGATTTGTCGCTCGCCGACAGCCGCCCCTTGTGGAACAGCTTCTGCCACTGCTTGACCATGCCGTCGCCGAAGTTGTTGAGCACCATCACCTTTACCGGCAGGTCGTAGGTAGTCGCGGTCTCGAGCTCGCCGATGTTCATGCGGATGCTCGAGTCGCCGTCGATGTCTACCACCAGGCGCCCCGGCTGCGCGATCTGCGCCCCGATCGCCGCCGGCAGGCCGAACCCCATCGTGCCCATGCTCCCGGACGTCAGCCACAGCCGCGGACCGGCGAAATCGCAGTACTGCGCCGCCCACATCTGGTGCTGGCCGACGCCGGTCGAGATGATCGCCTCACCGCGCGTGTGACGGTTGAGCTCCTCGAGTACGTAGTAGGGCTGGATCAAGGGGCTCGCGCGGTCGTAGTTCATGGCGTGGCGGCGCTTGAGCTCGGCGAGCTCGGCGTGCCAGCGGCCGAAGTCGCGGCGGAACTGCGTCTGCCGCCCGTGGGCGGTGAGCGCGGCGAGCGCCTCGGCCACGAGCCCGACGTGGCTCCACTGCGTCCGCTTCACCTTGTTGACCTCGGCGCGGTCGACGTCGAGATGCGCGATGCGCCTGGCGTTGCGCGCGAACTTGTCGGGCACGCCGGCGACGCGGTCGTCGAAGCGCGCACCCACTGCGATCAGGAAGTCGCAGTCATCGACCGCATAGTTGGCGTACGCCGCGCCGTGCATGCCGAGCATGCGCAGCGCGAGCGCCGCGCGGGTGTCGAGCGCGCCGATGCCCATGAGGGTGGTCACGACCGGCACGCCGAAGGTGGTCGCGAACTCCGTGAGCCGCGCGGCGGCATTGCCGTTGATGACGCCGCCGCCCGCGTAGATCAGCGGGCGCTGCGACTCGCCCAGCATGGCGAAGAAGCGCGCCGCCGCGGTGCCATCGAGTGCGGCGTGGGTGAGCTCGTCGAGCCGGCGCCGGTAGCCCGGAATCGGCAGGAGACCCGCTCCCTGGAAGGCGCCCTCCCAGTTCTGGACGTCCTTTGGGATGTCGACGACGACGGGTCCCGGGCGCCCGGTGCGGGCGATCTCGAAGGCGGTCCGTAGCGTGGCCTCGAGCTTCGTCGGCTCGGTGACGAGGAAGATGTGCTTGGCGACCGCGCCCATGACCGCGGGCACCGGCGCTTCCTGAAAGGCGTCCGTCCCGATCGCTGCCCGCGGCACTTGCCCGCAAATCACGACAATCGGTATCGAATCAGCCATGCAATCGCGCACCGGCGTAACAGTGTTGGTGGCTCCGGGTCCGGAGGTCACCAGGCAGACCCCCACCCGTCCGCTCGCGCGCGCGTAGCCCGCGGCCATGAAGCCCGCGCCCTGCTCGTTGGCCGGCACGATCAGGGGTATCTGCGGGCGGCCCGCCCGGGCGCACTCCTCGTTGAAGAGAAAGACCGCGTCATAGGTGGGCAGGATCGCCCCGCCGCTGTAGCCGAAGATCGCCGTGACGCCCTCGTCGGCGAGCACCTGCATGATCATGCGCGCGCCCGTCATCCGCATGCCCGCGAGCGGATGGCCCGACGGACGCGGATCGACGCCTGGGTCGCTCGTGGACGGCGCGCTCATGGACGGGTTTTGCGAAACCTCTTGGGATCGTGGGACAGCGACAGAACTTTTGAGCGTAACAGCTTGTGTTCGTGGTGCAAACTCGCGCCGATCCTTCTATTCTGAAGGGGATTTTTCGCCATCGAGGCCCGACCTGCCGGCGCGCCGCGGACGCCGTGCGCCCGTCCCGACATGCGCCACATCATCGCCATACTGCTGCAGAACGAGGCGGGGGCCCTGACCCGAGTCGCCGGCCTGTTCTCCACCCGCGGCTACAACATCGAGTCGCTGTCGGTCGCACCCACCGACGATCCGACGGTCTCGCGCCTCACGCTGGTGACGCGCGGCTCGGACGCCGTCATTCAGCAGATCGTCAATCAGCTGAACAAGCTCGTCGACGTCGTCAACGTGCTCGACATGACCCGCGGCCAGCACCTCGAACGTGAGCTGGTGCTGCTCAAGCTGCGCGTCGAGCCGCGCGACACCGACACGGTGCGCGGACTCGTCGTGCGCAGCGGCGGGCGCGTGCTCGATCCCGCCACCGAGGGATTCATCGTGGAGCTGACCGCGAGCGAGGCCGAGATCAACAGCCTCATCACCGACCTGGCGCGGGGAGCGCAGCTCCTCGAGGTGGTTCGCAGCGGCGCCCTCGGCATGCCGCGCGCCGCGCGCGCCCTGCGGGCCGCACGGCCGGAGACGGCGGGCCAATCGACCTAGAGCGTCAGCACCGTTGATCCGGTGGTGCGCCGCCCCTCGAGATCGCGGTGGGCGTCGGCGGCGCTCTGCAGCGGGTACCTCTGGCCGATCACGACGCGCACCTTGCGCGCGCGCACCGCGGCGAACAGCTCGCGTGCCGCGGACTCGAGCTCGGCGCGCGTGCTGATGTAATTGAAGAGCGTCGGGCGGGTCAGATAGAGCGAGCCGCGCTTGCTGAGCTCGAGCGGTGCGATCGGCGGCACCGGACCCGAGGCGTTGCCGAAGGTGACCATCATGCCGAGCCGCCCCAGACAGTCGAGCGACTCCATGAAGGTGTCGCGGCCGACCGAGTCGTAGACCACCGCGACGCCCGCGCCCCTGGTCAACGCCTTGACCCCGGCCACCAGCTCGTCGCGCCCGGAGATCAGCACGTGATTGCAGCCATGCCGCCGCGCCAGCTCCGCCTTCGCCTCGCTCCCCACGACGCCGATCACCTTGGCCCCGAGCGAACGCGCCCACTGGCAGAGGATCAGCCCGACGCCGCCGGCGGCTGCGTGCACCAGGATCGTGTCGCCGCGCTTCACCCGATAGGTGCGGCGGATCAGGAAATGCGCGGTCAGGCCCTTGAGCATGAGCGCCGCGGCCTGCTCGTCGGAGATGCCGCGCGGCACCTTGACCAGCCGCTCGGCCGGCACGTTGCGCAGCTCGCTGTAGGCGCCCGGGCTCGGCCAGACATACGCCACGCGCTCGCCGATCCTGAAGCCGCGCACGCCGCGGCCGAGCGCGGTGACGACGCCGGCCGCCTCGCGCCCGAGCCCGCTCGGGAGTGAGGCGACGGGGTAGAGCCCGGTGCGATCGTAGACGTCGATGTAGTTGACGCCGATGGCATGGTGGCGCACCTGCGCCTCGCCCGGGCCCGGCTTGCCGGGATCGACGTCTTCGGTACGCAGGACCTCGGGACCGCCGTGCTCGTAGAAGCGGATGGCTGTGGGCATAGGTTTAAAGGATAGCCCAATCGGCCATTTGCCTAGCGGGCAAAAGCCACGCCATTTCCGCCAATCAGACTACAGCGCCGAGTCGTCCGTCTCGCCGGTGCGGATGCGGATCACGCGATCGATGTCGGTGATGAAGATCTTGCCGTCGCCGACCTTGCCGGTCTTGGCGGCCTTCATGATCGCCTCGATGACCTGATCGACCAACTCGCTGCGCACCGCGACCTCGATACGGGTCTTCGGCACGAAGTCGACGACGTACTCCGCGCCGCGGTAGAGCTCGGTGTGGCCGCGCTGGCGGCCAAAGCCCTTCACCTCGGTAACCGTCATTCCCGACACGCCGATGTCCGAGAGCGCCGCGCGCACATCGTCGAGCTTGAAGGGCTTGATGATCGCGGTGATGAGTTTCATGGGGCTTCGTTCTCCATCGCCGCTGTCTGCGGTGTCGTGGATTGTGCAGCTTTCATGCCATGGGCGAAATCGGCGCCGCCGCCGCCGCAACCGGCACCGCCCGGGTGCCGCCGCAAGCCGCGACTGCACCACCGCGGAGCACGCGCCCACGGCTGGCGCCCCGCGCCGGTGCGCCAGAGCGGCACGCGCCTGGGATATTCTTCGCCCCGATGTTCGAGCAGGTCGTGATCGTCGGGGCGGGCCAGGCCGCGGTGCAGGCGGTCGATACACTACGCCGCAGGGGCTTCGCGGGGAAGCTGACGCTGATCGGCACGGAGCCGTGGGCGCCCTACCAGCGGCCACCGCTTTCGAAGAAGTACCTCGCCGGCGTGCTCGAGCGCGAGCGGCTCCTCATCCGCCCCGCGAGCTTCTTCGCCGACCATGCGGTCACGACGCACTTCGGCCGGCACGTTGCCGACATCGCACCGCTCGCGCGGCACGTGCGGCTCGACGACGGCACCGTCATGCCCTTCGACGCACTCCTGCTCGCGACCGGCGCCCACCCGCGCCGCCTGCCCGTTCCCGGCGCCGATCTCGCGGGCGTGCACTACCTGCGCACCATCGCCGACGCCGATCGCCTGCGCACCGGTCTCACGGGCGGCGGGGGCCGCCGGCTCGTGATCGTCGGCGGCGGGTACATCGGTCTCGAGGTCGCGGCCACCGCGCGCGAGCTCGGGAGCGAGGTGACGGTGCTCGAGATGGCCGAGCGGGTCATGAACCGCGTCGTCTGCCCCGAGGTCTCGACGTTCTACGAGGCCGAGCACGCCCGCCACGGCGTGCGCATCCGTTGCGGCGAGCGGGTCCGAGCGCTGCATGCCGACGCGCGCACCGGCCGCGTCGCGAGCGTCCTCACCGAGTCGGGCGGCGAGTATCCCGCGGACGCCGTGCTCATCGCCGTCGGCGTGACGCCCGCGGACGAGCTCGCGAAGGCGGCCGGTCTCGACTGCGAGAACGGCGTCGTGACCGAGGCGCACTGCCGCACCTCGCACGAGGCGATCTACGCCGCGGGCGACTGCGCCAGTCACCTCAACCGCCAATACGGCCGCCATCTGCGCCTCGAGTCGGTCGACAACGCTTTCGAGCAGGGCACGACCGTCGCCTTGAACCTCATGGGCAACGAGACGCTGCACGACAAGCTGCCGTGGTTCTGGTCGGATCAGTTCGACCTCAAGCTCGTCATCGTCGGCGTCGCGCAGGGCTATGACACCGTGGTGATGCGCGGCGCGCCGGCCGCGCGCAGCTTCAGCGCCTGCTATCTGCGGGGCGGGGAGCTCGTCGCGATCGACACCGTCAACCAACCCAGGGACCAGATGGCGGCGCGCAAGTTGATCGCAGTGCATGCGCGGCCGCAGGTGGACAAGCTCGCGGATCCGGCGATCGCGCTCAAGGACACGGTCTGACCTGAGTTGCGTCCAGGCGGTCAGTCCCTGCGCGCCTCCTAGAACGTGTACGTGAAGCCGCCCGTCACCATGTAGGGATTGCCGCCGAGCGCGGCGAAGCGCAGGTACTCGGCGCGCACCTGCAGATGCCGGAACCGATACATGACGCCGCCGCCGCCGGCGGCACCGACGCCGGTGCTGTCGACCGGGAGAGGATTGGAGAGGGGCGGACACACCCCGCCCTTCGGGCAGGTGCCGACGACCGTGGTCGCGGTGGTATGGAGCTTGGCCAGCCCGGCCTTCATGTAGAAATCGACGATCGGCGTCGGCAGATAGAGGATGCCGAAGGCGCCCTCGCCCTTGCGGCTCGCGCTGTTGGTGAGCGGCACGTTGGAATTCCGGTACAGGGACGTGCCGCTCGAGTGGCCGAAGTTGAGGTACTGGAGCTCCGCGGCCAGCTCGGAAATCGGGCGCCAGCCGGCGATGACCGAGTAGGCGGAGCTATGGATGCCGAAGCCGCTCACCAGTCCGGTCGAGGCGTCGACCGTCGCCTTGCCGTAAGTGCCGCCGAAGTAGTAACCGAGCAGGTCGTCGGCGCGCGCGCCGGCGGCGGCGCCGGCGCAGAGCGCCGCACAGCAGAGGCTCGCGCCGAATCTCGATCGCCGCCGGTCGGTGCGCCGCTCGCGCATCGGCTTGCTCTCCGCGTCAGTGGCAACTCCCGAGAGCATACAACAAGGGTGTTGGCATCGACCGATGACGCCAGGCACCGACACATTCATAACCGTGAGCAGCGTCACAGCACACGGCACGCGCCGCGCACCCTCAGCGCAGTACGACCAGGAGATCCTTTAGATCGACCGCCTCGCCGGGCTTCACCAGCACCTCGGCGACCTCGCCGTCGCTCTCGGCGCGCACCGCAGTCTCCATCTTCATCGCCTCGAGAGTCAGCAGCAGATCGCCGCGCGCGACGCGCATCCCCGCCGCCACCGCGACCGTAGTCACCGTGCCCGGCATCGGCGCGCCCACGTGGTGCGTGTTGCCGGGCTCGACCTTGCGGGCCGGCGGGCGTTGCGCCACCTGGGCGAGATCGTTCACCCGTACCGAGCGCGGCTGGCCGTTCAGCTCGAAGAACACGGTGCGCGTGCCGTCCTCGTGCGGGTCGCTAGTCGCGACGTAGCGCACGATGAGCGTCTTGCCGCGCTCGAGGTCGATGCTGATCTCGTCGCCGGGCTGCATTCCATAGAAGAACACCGGCGTCGGCACGAGACTCAGGTCGCCATGCTGCCCCCGCTCGCGCGCGTAGTCCTGCCACACGCGCGGATACATGAGTGCGGAAGCGAGGTCGTCGTCGGTTATCGCACCCGGCAGCCGGCCCGCGAGCCGCGCACGTTCCGCCTCGAGATCCACCGGCGGCAGGCGCGCGCCCGGCCGCTCGGTGAGGGGCGGCGCGCCCTTCAGCACCTTGCGCTGCAGGGCCGCGGGGAAGCCGCCGTAGGGCTGGCCGAGCTCGCCGCGGAACAGCTGCACCACCGACTCGGGAAACGCGACCTCGATACCGGGGTCCTCGAGCTCTGCGCGCGTGAGTCCCGCGGTGACCATGACGAGCGCGAGATCACCGACCGCCTTGGAGGTGGGGGTCACCTTGATGAGGTCGCCGCAGGCGTCGTTGACCTCGGCGTAGGCGCGCGCCACCTCCGGCCAGCGCGCCTCGCTGACGCCGAGCGCCCGCGCCTGCTCGCGCAGGTTGGTGTACTGGCCGCCGGGCATGCCGTGCACGTACACCTCGGAGGCCCCGGCGCGCACGTCACTCTCGAAGGCGACGTACAGGCGCCGCACCTGCTCCCAATAAGAAGAGAGCGCCCGCAGATGACCTGGGTCGACACGCGCGTCGCGCGGCCCGTGGCGCAGCGCCTCGACGATCGAGCCCAGGTTCGGCTGCGAGGTGAGCCCCGAGAGCGCGTCGATCGCGCCGTCGACCGCGTCCGCACCGGCCTCGATCGCGGCCAGCACGCTCGCGGCGCCGATGCCGCTCGTGTCGTGGGTATGGAAGTGCAGGGGCAGGCCGGTCTCCTCCCTGAGCGCCCGCACCAGCGTGTACGCGGCGCGCGGCCGGCACAGTCCCCCCATGTCCTTGATGCCGAGCACGTGGGTGCCGGCGGCCTTGAGCTCGCGCGCCAGCTTCAGGTAGTAGTCGAGCGTGTATTTCTTCTCGTGCGGGTCGCTGAGATTCCCCGTGTAGCAGATCGCCGCCTCGCACAGCTTGCCCGTCGCCAGCACCGCGTCGATCGCGACGCGCATGTTCTCGACCCAGTTCAGGCAGTCGAAGATGCGGAACAGGTCGATGCCGCGCGCAGCGGCGCGCGCGATGAAGAAGCGCAGCACGTTGTCGGGGTAGTTGGCGTAGCCGACCGCGTTGGCCGAGCGCAGCAGCATCTGCAGCAGGATGTTGGGAACGCGCTCGCGCAGCTGCGCGAGCCGCGCCCACGGGTCCTCGTGCAGGAAGCGCAGCGCGACATCGAAGGTCGCCCCGCCCCAGCACTCGAGCGAGAACAGCTGCGGCACGAGGCTCGCATAGTGAGGCGCGATGGCCACGAGATCGGCGGTCCGCAGCCGCGTCGCGAGCAGCGACTGGTGCGCGTCGCGCATCGCCGTGTCGGTGAGCAGCACCCGTTCCTCGGCGCGCATCCAGTGCGCGAAGCGCTCGGGTCCCAGCTCCTCGAGCTTCTGCCTGGTGCCCGGCGCCGGCGCCGGCAGGGGTCCTGGCGGCGGCACCGGCAGCGCGAAGTGCGCCGGGCGCGGCCGGTCCCTGACTTCGGGGTTGCCGTTTACGATCGTGGCGCCGATCCCGGCGAGCAGCCGCGTGGCGCGATCGCGCTTCAGCGGCCAGCGATACAGCTCGGGCGTCTCGTCGATGAAGCGGGTGGTGTACTCGGCGGTCACGAAGCGCGGGTGGGTGATCAACTGATCGAGGAAGCGCAGGTTCGTGACCACGCCGCGGATACGGAACTCCCAGAGCGCGCGATGCATGCGCGCGATGGTTTCCTCGGGCGTAGGCGCCCAGGCCGTGACCTTGACCAGCAGCGAATCGTACGAGCGGGTGATGATCGCGCCGGTGTAGGCAGTGCCGGCGTCGAGGCGGATGCCGAAGCCCGCGGGGCTGCGGTAGGCGGCAATCTTGCCGTAGTCCGGGACGAAATTGTTCTCCGGGTCCTCGCTGGTGATGCGGCACTGGAGCGCGTGGCCCGCGACGCGGATCTCCTCCTGCGGCGGCACGCCGCTCTCGGGCGTGCCGATGCGCGCCCCGGCGGCGATGCGGATCTGCGCCTTCACCAGATCGATGCCGGTGATCTCCTCGGTCACGGTGTGCTCGACCTGGATGCGCGGATTCACCTCGATGAAATAGCAGCGCCCCGAGTCCACATCCTCGAGGAACTCGACCGTGCCGGCGTTGCGGTAGCGCACCGCACGACCGATGGCGAGGGCGGCGGCGGTGAGCTCGGCGCGCTGCGCGGCGGACAGAAATACCGCCGGCGCCCGCTCCACCACCTTCTGGTTGCGCCGCTGCATGCTGCAGTCGCGCTCGTAGAGATGCACGAGGTTGCCGTGCCGGTCGCCGAGGATCTGCACCTCGAGGTGGCGCGCGCGCCGCACCAGCTTCTCGAGATAGACCTCGTCGTTGCCGAAGGCGCTCGCCGCCTCGCGCCGCGCGAGCGGCAGGAGCTCGCGCAGCTGGGCCTCTTCCGCGACCGCGCGCGTGCCGCGCCCGCCGCCCCCCCAGCTCGCCTTGACCATCACCGGGTAGCCGATGCCGCGTGCGAGGCGCGCGCACTCGTCGAGGTCGAGAGGTAACGGCCCGGTCGCCGGCATCACCGCGACGCCGGCCGACACCGCGAGCTCGCGCGCCGTGACCTTGTTGCCGAGCGCCTCCATGGTCTCGGGCTCGGGCCCGATGAAGATGACGCCGGCGGCGGCGCAGGCACGCGCCAGCTCGGGATTCTCCGAGAGCAGGCCGTAGCCCGGGTGGATGGCGTCCACCTGCGCCTCGCGCGCGAGTGCCAGGATCGCGGCGATGTCGAGGTAGGCCTCGACCGGCTTCTTGTCGCGTCCGACCAGGTAGGCCTCGTCGGCCTTGGTGCGGTGGAGCGAGAAACGGTCCTCCTGCGAGTAGATCGCGACCGTGCGCACGCCGAGCTCGCTCGCGGCCCGCATGACGCGGATCGCGATCTCGCCCCGGTTGGCGACCAGGATGCTGCGGATCCGCTGCGACGGCGCGGCTTTCACCTTAAGATCTGCTGCAAGACCAACGGGAGGGGCGCGGCGCACGCGTGCCGCGGGTACTCTCGATCATAGCCGCTTTGGGGGAGCCCATGTCGCGTCCGCATTCGAACCCGCTCACGAGCCTCGCGCTCGCCGCCGCCGTGCTGCTGCGCGCCGCGCCGCTCGTGGCAGCCGACCCTCCCGTCGTCATCGTCATCCACGGCGGCGCGGGCGTCATCGAGCGCGCGCGCATGACGGCCGAGCGCGAGGCCTCCTACCGCGCCGGGCTCGCCGCGGCGCTCGATGCCGGCTACGCGGTGCTCGAGGGCGGCGGCTCGGCGCTCGATGCGGTCGGCGCCGCCGTGCGCACCATGGAGGACGATCCGCAGTTCAACGCCGGCCGTGGCGCGGTGCTGAACCATGACGGCATCTGCGAGCTCGACGCCGCCATCATGGACGGCAGCGGCCCACGCGCCGGCGCGGTCGCGGGCGTCCGTCACGTGAAGAATCCGATCGACCTGGCGCGGCTGGTGATGGACAACTCGCCCCACGTGCTGCTCGCCGGCCAGGGCGCCGAGGAGTTCGCGCTCGCGCAGGGCGTGGTACTGGTGCCGGAGAGCTACTTCATCACTCCGCTGCGGCTGCGCGAGCTCGAGGAGGAGAAGCGCGCCGCGGCCTCGCGGCCGCCGACCGCGCCGCTGCCGATCAGGCCGCCGGCCCCCAAGGGCATGGGCACGGTCGGCGCCGTGGCGCTCGATCGCACCGGGCATCTGGCCGCCGCCACCTCCACCGGCGGCATCAGCAACAAGCTCTACGGCCGGATCGGCGACACGCCGATCATCGGCGCCGGCACCTACGCCGGCGAGTCGTGCGCGGTCTCCGGCACCGGCCAGGGTGAGTTCTATATCCGCCAGGTGGTCGCCTACGACATCTGCGCGATGGTGCAGTACCAGCACCTGACGCTGGCCAGGGCGGTCGAGGTCATGATGCACGACAAGCTCAAGCGCACCGGGGGCGAGGGCGGGGTGATCGCCCTCGACCACGACGGCAACTTCGCCATGGACTTTAACAGCGCCGGCATGCACCGCGGCGTGCGCGACTCGCGCGGCCGCCGCGACATCGCCATGTACCGCGACGCCAACTGACGAGCGGAGCAGCACGACATGTACGCCATCGCCATCCACGGCGGCGCCGGCGCGGTGCCGCGGGCCACCCTCTCGCCTGAGCGTGAGCAGCGCTATCGCGCCGGCCTCGAGGCGGCGCTCGATGGCGGCTACGCGGTGCTCGAGCGCGGCGGCTCGAGCCTCGATGCGGTGACGGCCGCGGTGCGCGTCCTCGAGGACGATCCCTGCTTCAACGCCGGGCGCGGCGCGGCGCTGACGCGTGACGGCGCGGCCGAGCTCGACGCCGCCATCATGGACGGCCGGCAGCAGCGCGCCGGCGCGGTCGCCTCGGTGCGCCACATCAAGAACCCGGTGGAGCTCGCCCGGCGGGTGATGGAGAAGTCGCGGCACGTGCTGCTGGTCGGCGCCGGCGCCGAGGAATTCGCGCTCGAGGAGGGCTTCTGCCTCGTGCCCAACCTGTACTTCCGCACGCCCGAGCGGCAGAGCCAGCTCGAGCACGAGCAGCGCGGCGAGCGCGTCTCGGATCTCGTGCCGCCCACCAGGGGCACGGTCGGAGCGGTGGCCTGCGACCGCGACGGCAACCTCGCCGCCGCCACCTCTACCGGCGGCATGACCAACAAGCGCCCGGGGCGCGTCGGCGATTCGCCGATCATCGGCGCCGGCACCTACGCCAAGAACGGCGTGTGCGCCGTCTCGGCCACCGGGCACGGCGAATACTTCATCCGCGCCGTGGCCGCGCACCATGTGTGCGCGGCGGTCGAATACCGCGGCCTGACGCTCGAGCTGGCTATCGCTGAGCTGCTGCACGATATCCTGCGCGGGCTCGGCGGCGACGGCGGCCTGATCGGCGTCGACCGCGGCGGCCAAATCGTCATGGACTTCAGCACCGAGGGCATGTACCGCGGCGCGCGCGACTCCGCCGGGCGCAGCGAGATTGCCATCTACTAGCAGCCGGCCTCGACTAAGATCCGCGCATGAAACCCTACCGTGGACTCATCTTCTCGCTGCTGGCCGCGCTCACCGCGCTGCGCGCCGCGGCCGCGCCCACCTGGACCGAGGGGCGCGACTACTTCGTGCTCAACCAGCAGCAACGGACCAGCGTCGCGCCCGGCAAGATCGAGGTGCTCGAGGTGTTCTCCTACGGCTGTCCGGCCTGCAACGGCTTCCAGCCGACGATGGAGCTCCTGAAGAAGAGCCTGCCGCCCAACGCGCAACCCGCCTACCTGCCCGCGGCCTTCAACGCGGCCGAGGATTGGCCGATGTATCAGCGCGCCTACTTCGCCGCGCAGGCGCTCGGCATCTCCGAGCGCACCCATCAGCAGATGTTCGATGCGGTCTGGAAGACCGGCGAGCTCGCCAACATCGACAGCCAGACGCACCGCCTGAAGAGCCCGCAGCCCACGATCGAGCAGGCGGCGCAGGCCTACGCGCGCTGGACCGGGGTGAAGAGCGCGGATTTCCTGGCGATGGCGCGCTCGTTCACGGTCGACGCCAGGATGCGCGCCGCCGACGAGCAGGTCATGGCCATGCAGGTGCCGGGCACGCCCTGCATCGTCGTCAACGGCCGCTACCGGGTCGCCGACGGCATCCGCTCGGCCGATCAGCTCATCCCGCTGGTGCGCTTCCTCATCGCCAAGGACGGCCCGCACTGAAAGCGCGGCGCGCGCGGCTCATCCCGCCACGCTGAGATCGTGCCCGGCGCCGGCGGGTACGCCGCGGCCGCGGAGTGCGCTCGGCGGATGCGCCTCCCACCGCGACCACACGCGGCGCAGGTGCTGCGCCGAGCCGAAGCCGGCCCGCACGGCGATGCGCTCGAGATCCAGGCGGCTCCCGGTCACCAGCTGCCGGGCGAACGCGAAGCGCACCAGTTGTACATAGTCGAGCGGTGAGCAGCGCGCGTGCTCGGCGAACAGGCGTGCCAGGTTGCGCTGTCCGGTGCAGGCGACCCGGGCGAGCTGCGCCGAGCTCCAGGGCGCGGCCGGATCGCGCGTCACGGCGTCCTGCACCCGATGCACCGCGGGGTGCAGGTGGTTGCGGTACATGAGCCAGGGCGAGAGCGCGGGATCGGTGCCGGCGCGGCGCAGGTATACGACCAGGAGGCGTGCTACCTCGGCTGCCACCTGGGGTCCGAGCTGGCGCCCGATCACGTGCAGCGCCAGATCGAGGCCGGCGGTGACGCCGGCGCTGGACACCACCGGCCCGTCCTCGACGAAGATGCGGTTCTCGAGCACCCGGGCGCGCGGCTCGGCGCGGCGCAACTCGTCGATGTGCTCGTGATGGGTCGTGCACTCGCGCCCGGCCAGGAGTCCCGCGTGCGCGGCGAGCACGCTGCCGGTGCAGACGCACAGGAGCTCCGCGCCCGCGATAGCCTCCGAGCGCAGCCAGGAGATCACGCGGCGCGCCATGGGCTCGTGCGGATCGATGCTGCCGCCGCCGACACCGGTCAGGATCACGAGCGAGCCCGGCGTGAGCTGCGCCGGCAGCGGCTCGAGCGCACCCAAGGTGAGTCCCGCGGCGGCGGCGACGCTCGACACCGGCGCCACGTAGCGCAGGCGGTAGTTGCCCGGCACGCGCAGCTCCGCGCCGCGGAATGCGTCCGCGGGCCCGGCGACGTCGAGCAGCATCACCTTCGGCAGGATCACGAACAGCACATCGCGCACGGCGTGCGCCTTCAGCCGAGCGCGTCCGCGCTCGAGGCGATGCGGGCGAAGCGCCCGTCGAGCACCAGCTCGGTGCGCTCGCGGATCTCGGCCGCCGACACGGCGCGTCCGGCACGCGTCTGCATCGGGAAGGTGAGCGTCGCATCGGTGACGAAGCGCACGCCGAAGCCGAGGTCCGAGGCATGACGCGTCGTGGTCTCGCAGCACTGCTCGGTGCGGATGCCGGTGACGAGCAGCTCGCCGATGCCGCGCGCGCGCAGCCACTCCTCGAGCGTCCCGCCGTCGGCATCGGTCCCGAGCAGCGCCGAGTGCACCTGCTTGTGAAATACCGCGTCGGGGCGCAGCTCGAGCTCGGGCATCGCGCGCACCAGCCCGGAGGCGGCGGTGAATGGATTGCGACGGTCATCGCCCGGCTCACGGTGAAACACCTGCACGACCGGGACGCCGCGTTCCCGGCTGCGATCGATCAGTGATTGGACGTTGGCGAGGAAGGCCGGCAGCTCGTCGGCGACGAAGTACGGCCGGTTGCGGAACGATTCCTGCACATCGATGACGAGCAGCGCCTGCTTCATGGAGATCTGACCTCGCGTTCTGATTACATTCGGCAATATATTGGGACAGCGGGCGCGGCTATGCCACCGCTGCCGAAGACGCGAACCGCTCAGAAACGGACAGAGCGGCGGCGCGACCGGCGAAGCCAGGCCCGGCGCCGGCCGGCGCGCCGCCGCGGCGCACGCGAATTACCCCCGCCGCCGGACTCGGGGCTAAACTACGTTAAAGCACGCGCCGCAGCGCGCGTCGGCGAACAACAAAAGCCCCGGGGAGATGCAAACCATGGTGCGCTCAACGCTCAGGATCCCGTTCCTCGCCTGCCTCACGCTGTCAGGACTCGGCGCCACCGCACTCGCCTGGGCCGCCGACCAGCCGCCGCCCGAGATCCCGATCTGCGACAAGAAAATCGGCACGCTCGCGGTGACCGAGCCCGAGAACAAGTGGTGGCTGCAGTACCAGCTCGAGTCACCCGAGGCATTGATCAAGGTGTTCGTGTCGCAGTCGAAGTGCTTCACGCTGCTCGACCGCGGCAAGGGCCTCGCGGCCGCGGAGAAGGAGCGCGCGCTGGCCTCCTCCGGCGAGATGCGCGGCGGCTCGAACATCGGCAAGGGCCAGATGAAGGCCGCCGATTACGTGCTGGTGCCGGACCTGGTGACCAGGAACAACAACTCGGGGGGCAGCCGCGTCGGTGCGGTGCTCGGCGGCTTTCTTCCAGGCCCGTTGGGGGTCGTCGCCGGCGGCATCAGTCTCAAGAGCAAGACGGCCGACGTGGTGCTGACGCTCACCGACGTGCGCTCGACCGAGCAGGTAGCGCTCGAGCAGGGGCATGCCAAGAAGACCGACATCGGCTGGGGTGCGGGCGGTGCTGGCGGCTTCTTCGGCGGCTTCGCAGCCGCTGGTGCCAGCAGCTACGCCAACACCGAGATCGGGCAGGTCGTGACCATGGCCTACCTCGACTCGTACACCAAGCTCGTCAGCGACATCAAGGGCATGACCCTGAACGCCAAGGCCGACAACGTCTCGCAGTCGGTGACCATGGCGAAGCCCGGCAGGATGTACAGCGCCGCCAACGTCAAGGCGAAGGTGGTACGCGACCTCGATCCCGGCATGACGCTCTACCCGAGCGGCGACAAGGACGGGATCTTCTGGAAGGTCACGGACGAGCTGGGGAACGAGGGCTGGGTGCCGTCGACGCTGTTCCAGCTGGCGAAGTAAGCCGCGGCCGCGCCGGCGCCGCCGCCATCCTGCCCGCGGCGGACGCCGCGGGCGGCGCGCCTGCCGCCGCGCGTGCCTCGGCGGCCAGCATCGTCAGGCCGTGGAGACGGGCGCGCTCGAACGCGCGCCCCTCGCCCGCGGCCGCTGCGCTCAACAGGTCGCGCCAGAGCTCGGGGCGCGACGGCCAGCGCGGCCGCAGCCACTCCGGGTGCCGCTCCGCCAGGGTATGCACGCGCCTGAGGGTGCAGCCGGCGATGAGCGCTGCGCAGCCCGGCGGCATGCCGAGCAGCAGGCGCGCCGCCGCGCTCTGCGCGCGCGCCAGGTGCCAGGCGAACGTGAAGTGCAGCCGCGCCACCTCGACCGTGGCCGAAACGGTGAAGAAGGCGGGATGGCCGGCGCGTGCCGGATCCGCGACCTCGCGCGCCGCGCCGTGCCGCCAGCGCTCCGGATCGCCAAAGCCGCCATCGAGCAGGAGATAGGGTGCGCCGGCCGCGCGCCGCCGCGCGGCAGTGTCGAGCGTGCGCCACAGCGCTCCCACCTCGCGCACCAGCGCGCGCGGCTCGGCCGTCACCGCCGCCGCCTGCTCCGCCAGCAGCGATAATCCCGCCTCGTTCAGCTCCGCGAGCGACTCGAGCGTCGCCGCGCCGAGCCACGCGGCCGCCCGCCGCGGCTCCTCGCCCGCCCCGCCGTCCATCCCGCATTGCACCAGCATGGCGCGCCTCCCGCCACCCGCGAGCCTCGCATGGTAGCCGAGCGGCGCGCTGGCGCCAGATGCAATTTGGGAATTTTTTACCAAATTTAGCTAGATTGAGTTTTGGGAAAATTCTCCCAAAATGTAGCGAACCACCCCGGAGCGGAAGATCACCATGCGCATCTCGGACGATCGCTACAGCCGCGAGCGGCTGCGGATGGAGCTGGCGCTGCGCTTCCTGCACCACCAGGCACGCACCCAGACGATTCGCGCCTGGACCGGGCTGTCGGACGACCGCATCCGCAAGCTCTACCGCTCCTACCTGAGCGAATCGCGCCGCCTGCTGCCGCGCCACCGCGGCAAGTCGCCGCACCAGGTCGCCTACTTCACGCGCTC
>DATMRG010000003.1:0-4611 GCA_035566495.1 Steroidobacteraceae bacterium
CACGGGCCGCTGATGCGGCATGCTCATGAACGCCGCGAGCGCCAGCACGCCGCACAGGTGCACGATGGTCGGCGTGACGAACGTGCCGAGACCGCTCGGCCGCACACCGCGCTGCGAGTCGCGGATCAGCGCGATCACGACGAAGGTGAGTCCCGTCAGCCCGCCGGCCGAGGAGCCGATGATGACGTAGAAGTTGTCCCAGCCAGCGAGCGGCGAGGCATCCATGAGAGTCTGTGGCGTTTGCCGCGGCGGTTCCGCGCGGCATCCTAGTCGCCGCCGCCGGGAACGGGCAAGCGGCGCGCGCACGACCACCGGAACCACACCGGTCCGCCGTTTGTCTAGAATGTACCGCCCCCTCCCCGGACCGCGCAGGATGCGATGAGCGTACGCTACCGGTCAGGACTTCTGGTTCTCGTGGCCGCCGCCGGTCTCGGCGGGTGCGCGGTGCTCGAGACGATGCGCAAGTGCGGCGCGGGATGTCCGGGCGACGCCGCGCTCACCGCCGCGGTGCAGACGCGGCTCGGAGAGCACACCGCCTTGCTCGCGCCCAACCGCGTCTATGTCTCGACCCTCGATGGCATCGTGTATCTGAGCGGCCAGGTCGCGACCGATGCGCAGCGCCTCGACGCCGTGCAGATCGCGCGCGCGACCCCCGGGGTCACGCGGGTCGTCGACACGGTCGCCCTCGAATACACCGGCCGCTAAGCGTTCCGTCCGTCACAGCTCCGCGAGCTCGATCAGCGCGGCGCGCGCGACCCGTCCGTCCACCACGCGCAGGCCCTCGGCACGCAGCCGGCGCGCCTGCTCGCGGTGCGCTCGCGAGGCGCGGGGAAACGCGATCCGGCCGCCCGCACCGAGCACGCGATGCCACGGCAGATCGAGCGCGTCCCCGGCCACCCGCAGTGCGAAACCCACCTGGCGCGCGCGTCCCGGAAGCCCCGCGGCTCGCGCCACGCCCCCATAGGTTGCCACCCGGCCGCGCGGGATGGTGCAGACGGCGTGCCAGATCGCCTCGAGCGCGGGATTCTCCCCGGCCGGCGCACGGGGACGGCTCAGGGGAAGAAGGGCTGCGAGTGTTTTCCCCGGACGCCTCACCCTTGGCATACTACTCGTCCGGATGCGGTCGAGAAGAAACGAGTAGAACAAAACCCGCCATGGCTGCCGCGCCCGCCGCCGACGAGTTCCTGCTCGAGACCCGCGGACTCACCAAGGAGTTCAGCGGTTTCGTCGCGGTGAGCAACGTCGACCTCAAGGTGCGCCGCGGCCAGATCCACGCCCTCATCGGCCCGAACGGCGCCGGCAAGACCACCTTCTTCAATCTGCTCACCAAATTCACGATCCCGACTCGCGGCAAGATCATCTACCGCGGCGCGGACATCACCCTCTCGAAGCCCGCCGAGGTCGCACGCCGCGGCATCGTGCGCTCGTTCCAGCTGTCGGCGGTGTTTCCGCACCTGACGGCGCTCGAGAACGTCCGCATCGCGCTGCAGCGCTCGCTCGGCACCACCTTCCATTTCTGGCGGCACGAGGCGACGCTCGGCGTGCTCGATGCGCGGGCGCGCGAGCTCCTGGCGCTGGTCGATCTCGCCCCCTTCACCGGCGTGCTGGCGGTCGAGTTGCCGTACGGACGTAAGCGCGCCCTCGAGATCGCCACCACGCTGGCGATGGACCCGGAGCTGATGCTGCTCGATGAGCCGACCCAGGGCATGGGGCACGAGGACGTCGACCGCGTCACCGCGCTCATCGGCCAGGCGGCCGCCAACCGCACCGTGCTCATGGTCGAGCACAACATGCGCGTCGTGGCGCGCATCGCCGACACCATCACGGTGCTGCAGCGCGGCCAGATCATAGCGAGCGGCAGCTACGCCGAGGTGTCGCGCAACCCGCAGGTGCTCGAGGCCTACATGGGTGCGGCCGACACCGAGCTGCGGAATACGCACTGATGTCCGCTGAAGTGCTGCGCATCGCGGGACTCAACGCCTACTACGGCGAGTCGCAGGTGCTGTACGGCGTCGACTGCCACGTCGGCCGCGGCGAGGTCGTCACGCTCCTCGGCCGCAACGGCGCCGGCCGCACCACCACCATGCGGGCCCTGTTGGGACTGGTCGGCGCGCGCTCGGGCTCGGTGCTGGTCAACGGCCAGGAGACCATCCGCCTGCCGCCGCACCGCATCGCCCGGCTCGGGATCGGCTACTGCCCGGAGGAGCGCGGCATCTATGCGAGCCTCTCGACCGAGGAGAACCTCGAGCTGCCGCCGCCGGTGGCGGCCGGCGGCATGTCGATCGAGGAGATCTACGCCATGTTTCCCAACCTCGGCGAGCGGCGCGCGAGCCGCGGCTCGCACCTGTCCGGGGGGGAGCAGCAGATGCTGGCGCTGGCGCGCATCCTGCGCACCGGCGCGCGCCTGCTGCTGCTCGACGAGATCTCCGAGGGCCTGGCCCCGGTGATCGTCCAGGCACTCGCCCGCACCATCCAGAAGCTGCGCGAGCGGGGCTATACCATGGTCATGGCGGAGCAGAATTTCCGCTTCGCGGCCCCGCTCGCCGACCGCTTCTACATCATGGAGCGCGGCCGGATCGTCGAGGGTTTCGCGGCGCACGAGCTTCAGGACAAAATGGCGCTGCTGCACCAGTATCTGGGCGTCTGACGCGAACGGCATCAACGAGGAGAACACCATGAGACTGCGGTTGTTGGCGACTATGGCGGCGGCACTGGCTCTCGCGGCGGGAGCGTCCCGGGCGCCGGCGGCGGACGAGCAGGTGGTCATCGGCGACATCGACGACATGTCCGGCGTGTACGCCGATGTGATGGGCGCGGCCGGCGTCGAGGTGGTGAAGTGGGCGGTGGCCGACTTCGGCGGCACGGTGCTTGGCCGGAAGATCACGGTGCTGTCCGCCGACCACCAGAACAAGCCCGACATCGGCGCGGCCAAGTTCCGCGAGTGGGCCGACCAGAACGGCCTCAACTTTCTGCTGGGCGGCTCCAACACCGGCGTCAACATCGCCATGGCCAAGGTGGCGGCGGTCAAGCACGTGCCGATCTTCAACATCGGCCCGGGCGGCGCCTCGCTCACCAACGAGGACTGCACGGCCTATTCAGTCCACTACACCTATGACACGACGGCACTCGCCAACGGCACGGCAACCGCCATCGTCAACGCCGGCGGCAAGACCTGGTTCTATCTCACCGCCGACTACGCCTTCGGTACCCAGCTGCAGACCGCCGCCTCCAAAGTCGTGGAAGCGCACGGCGGCAAGAACCTCGGCGCGGTGCGTGTGCCGCTCGGGGCGGCGGATTTCTCCTCGTTCCTGCTGCAGGCGCAGGCCTCCGGGGCACAGGTGCTCGGGCTTTCCAACGCCGGCACCGACTTCAGCAACTCGCTGAAAGCCGCCAACGAGTTCGGCATCACCAAGACCATGAAGCCGGCGGCGCTGCTCGCCTTCGACACCGACATCAACAGCCTGGGACTCTCGACCGCGCAGGGGCTGTACCTGACGACGGCCTGGTACTGGGACCTGAACCCCGAGACGCGCGCCTTCGGCAAGCGCTTCTTCGCCAGGTTCAACCGCGAGCCGACCATGGACCAGGCGGGTGCGTACTCGGCGACCCTGACCTATCTCAAGGCCGTCAAGGCGGTCGGCAGCACGGATCCCGACAAGGTCATGGCGGAGCTCAAGAGAACCAAGATCAACGACATGTTCACCAAGGGCGGCTACATCCGCGCCGACGGCGCCATGATCCACGACATGTACGTCATGCAGGTGAAGACTCCGCAGGAGTCTAAGTACCCGTGGGACTTCTACAAGGTGGTGAAGGTCATGAACGGCGAGGAGGCCTTCGGTCCGATCACGGGCCTCTGCCCGCTCGCGCCTGCGCCCAAGTGATCCGCCGCACGGCCTGACACACCTCGCGCGCACCGCCGGATCGATGTGACCACCGTCTTCGGTATCCCGGTGGCCGTGATCCTCGGCCAGCTGATGCTCGGGCTGGTCAACGGCTCGTTCTACGCGATGCTGAGCCTCGGCCTGGCGGTGATCTTCGGGCTGATGCGGGTGGTCAACTTCGCCCACGGCGCGTTCTATACGCTCGGCGCGTTCGCGGCGCTCCTCGGGCTGCAGCTGTTCGGCATCAACTACTGGGCCTCGTTGGTGCTCGCGCCGCTCGCGGTCGGCCTGGTCGGCATCGTGGTCGAACGCCTGCTGCTGCGCCGGGTGTTGGGCCTCGACCCGCTCTATGGCCTGCTCCTGACCTTCGGCCTCGCGCTGATATGCGAGGGTTCGCTCCACCAGGTGTTCGGGGCGACCGGGCAGTCGTATCCAGTGCCGCCCGCGCTCGCCGGGGCCGTCAATCTCGGCTTCATGTTCCTGCCGGTCTATCGCGCCTGGGTGGTGGCGGTGTCGCTCGTGGTGTGCTTCAGCACCTGGTACGTGATCGAGCGCACCCGCCTCGGTGCGACGCTGCGCGCCGCCACCGAGAACGCACCGCTCCTGCAGGCCTTCGGCGTCAACGTGCCGCTCCTGGTCGCGGCGACTTACGGCGGCGGGGTCGCGCTCGCCGCGCTCGCCGGGGTGCTCGCCTCACCCATCGTGCTGGTGAACTCGCACATGGGCA
>DATMRG010000004.1:0-31520 GCA_035566495.1 Steroidobacteraceae bacterium
GAGAACCTCGCGGCGCTCGCCCGGGCACATCCCGAGCGTGATTATCTCGGGGTCGAGGTGCATCGGCCGGGCGTCGGCCGCCTGCTGCTCGCGCTCGAGCAGCACCAGCTCACCAACGTCCGCGTCGTCTGCCACGACGCGGTCGAGGTGCTCGAGCGGCAGATCGCGCCCGGCAGTCTCGCCGAGATCCTCGTGCTGTTCCCCGACCCCTGGCCGAAGAAACGCCATCACAAGCGGCGTCTGATCCAGGCGCCGTTCGTGACGCTCCTCGAGCGCGTGCTCGCGCCGGCGGGCGTGCTGCGGCTCGCGACCGACTGGCAGCCGTACGCGCTCGAGATGCTCGCGGTGCTCGGCGCGGCGCCGCGCCTGCGTAATCTCGACCCCGGCGGGGGCTTCGTGCCACGCCCCGCCGAGCGGATACCGACCCGCTTCGAGCAGCGCGGCACCCGCCTCGGGCACGAGGTGTGGGATCTCGCCTTCAGCCGGGCCACGTAGGCCGCGGACTCAGCCGAGCGCGAACGCCTGCCGTAACCCGTCGATCACGAACTGCACCGCCAGCGCGCCGAGAACCACGCCGAGGATTCGGCTCGCGACGTTGGCGCCGGTCACGCCGATGACCCGCATCAGGGGCTCCGCGACCCAGAGCAGCGCGAGCACGATCGCCAGCACGAGCGCGGCAGCAGCGATGAGTCCGCAGAAAAGCCCTGTCTGGCCCGGCAGCTGGATGCGCCCGAACCACAGCAGGATCGTGGCGAGCGCTCCCGGGCCCGCGATGAACGGAAAGGCCAGCGGGAACACCGAGATATCCGCGCGGCGGCGGCTCTCGGCGGCCTCGTCACTCGAGGTCCGCGTCCCCGATTCGCGCGCGAACACCATCTCGAGCGCCAGCAGAAACAGGAGCAAGCCGCCAAAAATGCGGAACGCCTCGAGGGAGATCCCCATGAGTTGCAGAAACGCCGCACCACCGAGCGCAAACAGCAGCAGAATCGCGGCCGAGATTGTCACCGCCTTGACGGCCATGCGGTGCTTGTAGCTGCTGCTCGCTCCGGCCGTGAGCCCGGTGAACAGCGGGATCAGCGACACCGGGTCGACCACCACGAAGAAGACCACGAAGAATTTCAGCGACTGCTCGAACATTGATGCTTTGCGTCTTGAAAGCGTCAAGGGCGAGGCGCAACATGAATTGCGTCGGGCACCCATCACATGAAGTGTTCGCCAGGCCCCTCGAGCCATCAGCATAACAGCTACGGCGCGCGGGCCTTGGGAGGTTGCGACGATGACGGCTCCTCACCCTGGCATCGGCGACTGGTATCGCCTGAACGGCGGCCAGTTGTTCGAGGTCGTCGCCGTCGATGATGACGACGGCACCATCGAGATCCAGTACTTCGACGGCACGGTCGAGGAGATGGATGTCGAGGACTGGGAATCCCAGTGGGATGAGGGTGGCCTGGAAGCGGCGCAGGCGCCCGAGGACTGGAGTGGCTCGGTCGACGTCGAAGGGGGCGAGGAGGACGGCCGCAGCGCCGACAGCCTGGCCGAGGACCGCGACCGCGATCTGCGCATGAGCCCGCTCGACGGCATCGACCTGTTCGAGTGACGCGGCGCCGGGCCTAGCTCTGCGCCTCGGCCAGCGCCGCAACATCCACCCCCTCCGCCAGCATCACGAAGCCGCTGCGCACTTCGAGCGGCACCGGCGTGAGCGCCCGCCCCGCGCACGGGCCCGCCACGCAAAAGCCCGTCAGCTTCTCGAACAGCGCTCCGTGCGAGGAGCAGAGGATGAGTGCACCGTCGGGCGTGAAGAACCGGTCCGGCAGGAGATTGAGCGGGTGGCCCGCGTGCGGGCAGCGGTTTACGTAGCCGCGCAGATGAGCGCCGACCCGCACGACGAAACCCCGGAGCGGCCAGTCGCCGCCGCCGATGGTGAAGGCCCGCACCCCGCGGGCGTCGAGCTCGGCCTCACGGCACACCACACGTTCGACATCGAGCACGCCGCCGTCACCGGCCGGGCGCTCGGCCTCGCTCACGGCTGCTCCCGCGCCCGCAGCTGATCGAGCGCCTCGATCCGCGCCCGCGTCAGCCACACCATGGCGAGCCCGGGCAGCGCCAGCGCGAAGCTCGTCACGTAGTAGAGGTACCAGCCGCCGTGGTCGGCGATCCAGCCGGCCGGATATCCCAGGCTGTAACGGGGCACGAGCGCGATCGCCGACAGCAGGGCGTACTGGAAGGCGCTGTAGCGCACGTCGCACAGCGCCATGATCAGCGCCACGAGCGCGATGTTGCCCATCGCGCCCGCGACGTGCTCGACCACGACCGCCAGCACCATGATCGGGTAGCTCTTGCCGGCCGCAGCCATGGCGCAGTAGAGGAGATTGCTCGATGCCTGCAGCACCCCGAAGCCGAGCATCGAGCGCACGAGTCCCAGGCGCACCATCAATACGCCGCCGAGAATCGAGCCGGCGAGCGCGCTGGCGGTGAAGAGCCCCTTGGCGATCAGCCCGATCTCGGTCTTGGAGAAGCCCACGTCCATCATGAAGGGCGTGAACAGCTTGTTGGCAAAGGCATCGCCGATCTTGAAGAACATCACCACCGCGATCAGGATCGCGGCGCTCGGGCTCTCCAGCAGCTCGGTGAGCGGCGCCACCAGCGACTCGCGCAGGGTACGCGGCGGCGCATGCCGGTAGACCGGCTCGGGCGCGCGCCAGCTCGCGACGCAGAAACCCAGCATCACCACCGCGAGCGTCAGGTAGGCGGCCCGCCAGCCGAAGTGATCGGCTACCACCAGCGCGCAGGCCGAGGCGGCCCACGCGGCGGTGCGGTAGCCGAGATTGTTGGCGGCGGCGGCAGGTCCGCGCTCGCTCGGCAGCGAGACGTCGGTGCGCCAGGCGTCGATGGCGATGTCCTGCGTCGCCGAGCAGACGACGATGGCGAAGGCACAGGCCGTGACGGCTCCGAGTGCCACCGAGGGGCTCTGCAGCGCGAGCAGCCCGAGTCCCGCCGCGAGGCCGAGCTGCATCAGGAACATCCAGCCGCGGCGCCGGCCGAGGAACGGCAACGGGTAACGGTCGATCAGCGGCGCCCAGAGCGGCTTGAGGAGGTACGGCAGCGCCACGTACGTCATCGCGCCGATGGCGGTATTGGTGAGGCCGGCGTCCTTGAGCCAGGCCTGCAGCGCGCTCTCGGTGAGCTGATTGGGGAAGCCCGAGGCCGCGCCGAGCGCGAGTATTGCCAGCATCTTCGGGCTGGCGAGCAGGTCCCGCAGGCGCGTCCCTTCCGCCGGGGGCCCGACACTCAAAGATCGTAGTCCATGATGAGCGGGGCGTGATCCGAGAAGCGCCTCTCCTTGTATATGGCGGCGGCGCGCGCTTTGCCCGCGAGCGAGCCGCTGACCACCTGGTAGTCGATGCGCCAGCCGACGTTGTTCGCCCGCGCCTGCCCGCGGTTCGACCACCAGGTGTAGAGCCCGGGCCCCGGCCGCACCTCGCGAAAGGCGTCGACGTAGCCGGCCGGCCCGAACATCCGGTCCATCCAGGCGCGCTCCTCGGGCAGGAAGCCGGAATTCTTCTGGTTCGAGCGCCAGTTCCTGAGATCGATGGCGCGGTGCGCGATGTTCCAGTCGCCGCCCAGAATGCAGCGGCGCCGGCCGCGGCGCAGCCGCGCCAGGTGCGGCGTGAAGGCCTCCAGGAACCGGAACTTCGAGGCCTGCCGCTCAGGTCCCGCGGAGCCCGACGGCAGGTAGAGCGACACGACCGAAAGATCCCCGAGGCGCGCCTCGAGGTAGCGCCCCTCGCGGTCGAACTCCGGCACCCCGAAGCCGTGGATGACGCGGTCCGGATGGTGGCGGGTATAGAGCGCAACGCCGGCGTAGCCCTTGCGCTCGGCCTCGGAGAAGTAGCCCCGGTAGCCCGGCAGCGCCACGTCGTGCCCGTCGAGCTGCTGCTCCTGGCAGCGCGTCTCCTGCAGGCAGATGAAGTCGGCCCGCTGCCGCCTCAGCCAGCGGAACAGCCCCTTGGCGGCCGCCGAACGGATGCCGCAGACATTGACGGTGATCACGCGCACGCCAAACAATGATAAGACATGCAGCAATACCAGCTCACGTTCATCGAGCTCGCGCTCGCGCGCGAGGCACTGCGCTTCGGCCAGTTCCGCCTCAAGTCCGGCCGCGACAGCCCCTACTTCTTCAACGCGGGCCGCTTCAGCGACGGCGGGGCGGCGGCGGTGCTCGGGCGCTGTTATGCGGCGGCTGTGGTGCGCTCCGGCCTCGAGTTCGACATGCTCTTCGGTCCCGCCTACAAGGGCATCCCGCTCGCCACCGCCACCGCGATCGGACTCGCCACCGGGCACGGCCTGAGCGTCCCCTACGCCTACAACCGCAAGGAGGCCAAGGAGCACGGCGAAGGCGGGGTCGTGGTCGGCGCGCCGCTCCACGGGCGCGTGCTGATCGTCGACGACGTGATCACGGCGGGCACCGCGGTGCGCGAATCGCTCGAGCTGATCCGGCGCGCGGGAGCCGAGCCGGTCGGCGTCGCACTGGCGCTCGACCGCGAGGAGCGCGGCCAGGGGGAGTTGAGCGCGGTGCAGGAGCTCGAGCGCGGCGCGGGTCTCAAATGTGTGAGCATCGTCACACTATCCGACCTCATCGAAGCCCTCGAGCGGCCCGCGGCCGGCGAGCCGCGCATTTCTGCCGAGCAGCTCACGCAGTTGCGCGCCTATCGGGCGCGTTACGGCGCCCGCTGACACTTGCCAGCGCCGCGGGCGCGGCCGAAGATAGCTTCATGTCGGCTCGCACCACGCGCTGCGGCGCGCTTGTCCTGGTCGTGGCCGCGGCGCTGGCCGCCGCGCCCGCCTGTGCCGCCCCGCAGCCGGGCTCGGACAAGAACAAGACGAGCTACCGCTGGGTCGACGACCAGGGCGTGATCCATTACGGCGACGCGATTCCGCCAGAGTACGCAGGCAAAGCGCGCGAGGTCATGAATCCGCAGGGAGTCCCGGTGGCGCACTTCGACGGGCAGAAGAGCCCGGACCAGCTCGCCTCCGAGGCGCACGACCGCGCCGCGGTGATCAAGCAGAAGCAGCACGACACGTTCCTCATCACCACCTACACGTCGGTGAGGGACATCGAGGCACTGCGCGATTCACGCCTCGAGCAGTTGAAGACCCAGTCCGCCGCCGCGCAGCAGTACATCGAGAGCCTGAAGTCGCGCCTCGCGACGCTGCAGTCGCGCGCCGTGACCTTCCGCCCCTACAGCGCGAACCCCGGCGCCCGCCGCATGCCCGACGATCTCGCGGAGGACCTGGTGCGTACGGTGAGCGAGATGAACACGCAGACCGCCTCCCTCGCCGGCCAAACCGAGGAAGTGGCTAAGCTGCGCGCGCAGTTCCAGGCCGACATCGAGCGCTATCGCGAGCTGCACACGCTGCACTCGCGGGACTGACGCCGCCGCGGATCAGTCAGCCGCGGCCCGAGTGTCCGAAGCCGCCCGGGCCGCGCGCGGAAACGGCGAAATCCTCGACCACCTCGAGCTCCACCTGCACGACCGGCACCATCACGAGCTGCGCGATGCGCTCGCCGGGGCTCACCGTGTAGGCTTCCGCGCCGCGGTTCCAACACGACACCATGAGCTGACCCTGGTAATCGGAATCGATCAGTCCCACGAGGTTTCCCAGCACGATGCCGTGGCGGTGTCCGAGGCCCGAGCGCGGCAGGATCACCGCCGCGAGCGCGGGATCGTCGACGTGGATCGCGAGCCCGGTGGGAATCAGCTCGGCGCGCCCCGGAGCGAGCGTGAGCGGCGCCCCGATGCAGGCGCGCAGGTCGAGGCCGGCCGAGCCTTCGGTCGCATAGGCCGGCAGGGGAAATTCGCCGCCGATGCGCGCATCGAGTATGCGCACCTTGAGCGCGCGGCGGGCCGGGCTCATCGGCGAATCAGGCGCGCGCCGTGCCGCGCTGTGGGCGGTCGGCACGCGCGGCCAGCTCGCGCGCGATCAGCGTGACCAGACCGCGCGCCAGCGCCGGCTTGCCGGCACGGCCCAGCTCGTAGCGCGCGCCGCGCGCCAACACCAGCAGCTGGTTGTCGTCGGCGTCGAAAGCCTTGTCGTCGCCGACCTCGTTGGCCGCGATCATGTCGAGATTCTTCTTCATGAGCTTGGCGCGCGCGTTCTGCTCGACCGCTTCGGTCTCGGCCGCGAAACCTACCACCAAGGGGCGCTCGGGGCGCGCCGCGACCGTCGCCAGCACGTCCGGCGTGCGCTCCATCGAGATCTCGAGCGTGTCGCTGGTTTTCTTGATCTTCTGCGGCGCCGCCCGCACCGGACGGTAGTCGGCGACCGCCGCGGTGGATATGAAGACGTGTGTGCCGGGTAGCTCGCTCAGCACCGCGGCCAGCATGTCGGCGGCGCTCTCGACGTCGATGCGCCGCACTCCGGGCGGCGTCGGCAGACTCACCGGGCCGACCACCAGCACGACTTCCGCGCCCGCCGCACGCGCCGCCTGCGCGACCGCGAAGCCCATCTTTCCGGAGCTGCGGTTGCTGATGAAGCGCACCGGATCGAGGCGCTCGCGGGTCGGGCCGGCCGTAATCAGCACGCGGCGGCCGGCGAGCTCGCCGCCCGCACCAAGGAGCGCCGCCAGCTGCTCGGCGAGCTCGAGCGGCTCGAGCATGCGGCCCTCGCCGACCTCGCCGCAGGCCTGATCGCCCGCGGCGGGACCGAGCAGCACGACTCCGCGCGCGGCGAGCAGCGCCACGTTGGTGCGTGTGGCCGCGTTGGCCCACATCACGTGATTCATCGCCGGCGCCACCGCGATCGGCGCCTCGGTGGCGAGGCACAAGGTCGCGAGCAGGTCGTCGGCGCGGCCGCCCGCGAGCCGCGCGAGAAAGTCCGCGCTCGCCGGCGCGATCAGCACCGCATCCGCCCAGCGCGCCAGCTCGATGTGTCCCATGGCGGCTTCAGCCGCCGCATCCCAGAGATCGGTGCGTACGGTGCGGCCCGACACCGCCTGGAAGGTGGTCGGCGTCACGAACTCGCGGGCGGCGGCGGTCATCACCACCTGCACTTCGGCGCCGCGCTCGCGGAGCCTGCGCACCAGATCCGGACTCTTGTACGCGGCGATGCCGCCGGTGACGCCGAGAAGGATGTGTTTGCCTTGCATGGAGCGGGCCTCGGGAACGGATTATCTCACCGCCGCGCGCGCCGCGCGCAAACCTGGCGCACGGCGCCGGAAAACACCGTAGTCGGGGCGCTTATGCCCCCTGCCGCCGGGCGGCGCCGGCTCCTTAGACTCGGCCCACCTTCCCTTAGAACCAAACGTGATGAGCATCCGCCACTGGCCGCACCGGGAGCGGCCGCGCGAGAAGCTGCTCGAGCGCGGCGCGCACGCGCTCTCGGACGCCGAGCTGCTCGCCGTGCTGCTCGGCGCGGGCGTGCGCGGCCAATCGGCCGTGGAGCTCGCGCGCACCCTGATCAGCGAATTCGGCTCGCTGCGCGTACTTCTGAACGCCGAGCAGGCCCGCCTCACGCGCCAGCGCGGCATCGGCGCGGCGCGCTACGCGGTGCTCAAGGCGGCCCTCGAGCTCGCGCGGCGGCACTTTCGCGAGGCGCTGCGCCTCGGACCCGCCCTCGCCGCGCCCGAGGCGACGCGCGCCTTCCTGCTCGCGCAGCTGCGCGACCGCCCCTACGAGGTGTTCTGCTGCCTGTACCTCGACAACCGTCACCGGCTGATCGTGTTCGAGGAGCTGTTCCGCGGCACGATCGATCGCGCCGGGGTCCATCCGCGCGAGGTGTTGCGCCAGACGCTCTCGCACAACGCCGCCGCGGTCATCTTCGCCCACAACCACCCTTCCGGCGTCCTCGAGCCGAGCCAGGCGGACGAGCTCATCACCCGGCGGCTGAAGGAGGCGCTCGCGCTGGTCGACGTGCGCGTGCTCGACCACTTCATCATCGGCGAGGGAACCTGCTTTTCCTTCGCCGAGCACGGCCTGCTGTGAGGCCGGCGGGTCCCGAAAAGAACAGGCCCGCGGATGCGGGCCTGTTCAATCGTCCCTGCAGGCAATCCTTACTTGAGAATGGCTTCCTGCTGGGTGCGCGAGCCGAGGATCGTGCGGATCTTGTTGCGATCTGCGAGGCCCTTGTTGGCGTTATCCACCGAACCTTCAATTTCGGCGGCGATCTTGTCGAATTTGCCGCCGAGATTATCGAGCGCCGCCCAGTTCTTGTACTCGGTGACCAGGAGGACGTCGGGGTCGTTCGGTCCGCGCGGCTCGATCACGATCACGCGATAGGCGGTGATGAGTCCGGCCTTCTTGGCCGCCTCCTGCTGCTTCTTGTAGCCGGTCGCAAGCCAATGCATGTAGTCATCGAAGTGCCCGTCGACCGTGCGGATCGAGGAGACGTTGATGACCGGTCCGTCGCTCCAGTCGCGGCCGTCGGCGTAGGCAAGGGTGGAAAGTGAGCTCAGCCCGAGCAGCGCCGCGAGAGCGCAGACGACTTGAGTCGTGCGTTTCATGAAGGATTCTCCTGAACCTGAAGAGTTTGTTAGAAGGTTATTGGCGTCGCGGCCGGGCTGCGGAAGTGATCCGGCCGGTCGCCGCGGGTGGCACACCGTACGCTGATCGGGGCGACCGCGTACGCTCTTCCGCTCCTCGCGGCTTGAGATCCCGCCGCCGGGCTGGTATAAAGCCCGGCCCGGAGTCGAGCCGGACTGCCCGGCTTTGCTTCTAAGTATCTGATTTCTCTTAAGGTTGCTTGTATGTCCCGCGTCTGCGAAGTCACTGGCAAGAAGCCGGCCGTCGGCAACCGCGTCTCTCACGCCAACAACAAGAAGCGTCGGCGCTTCCTGCCGAATCTGCACACGCAGCGCTTCTGGCTCGAGACCGAGAAGCGCTGGGTGACCTTGCGGCTCACGACCAGCGGCATGCGCACCCTCGAGAAGAAGGGCGTCGACAAGGTCGTCGCCGAGCTGCGCGCCCAGGGCCTGAAGCTCTGAGGCGCCGTACGCGGGAGATCTGACCATGCGCGAGAAGATCAAGCTGTTGTCTTCGGCCGGAACCGGCCACTTCTACGTGACCACCAAGAACAAGCGGCTGCACCCGGACAAGCTCGAAGTCCGCAAGTTCGATCCGGTGGCGCGCAAGCACGTCGCCTACAAAGAGTCGAAGATCAAGTAATTCCCGCACGCGTCAGCACGCGTGCCGGAACTCCCCGAAGTCGAGACGACGCGGCGTGGCCTCGCGCCGCACGTGCGTGGACGTCGCATTCGCGCGCTCAGGCTCTACGAGCGGCGGCTGCGCTGGCCGGTGCCGGCGGGACTGCCCGCCAGGGTCGCCGGTCAGCGCATAGTCGCTGCCCAACGCCGCGCCAAGTATCTCCTGCTGAAGCTCGAGTCCGGCACCCTGATCGTGCACCTCGGGATGTCCGGGAATCTGCGCGTGGTCCCGGCGCAGGGCCCGCGCCTGCCGCACGATCATTTCGACCTGGTGCTCGGCTCAGGTCTCGCGGTGCGCTTCAACGACCCGCGGCGCTTCGGCAGCCTGATCTACGTGCGCGGCGATCCGCTCGCGCACCCGCTGCTCGCAAAGCTCGGCCCCGAGCCCTTGGCACGCGCTTTCGACGCCGGGTACCTGTGGCGGATCACGCGCGGCCGGCGCGTGGCGATCAAGCAGCTGCTCATGAACAGCCAGCTGGTGGTCGGCGTCGGCAACATCTACGCGAGCGAGGCCCTGTTTCGGGCCCGCATCCGTCCCCGGCGCCAGGCCCGTTCGCTGACGCGCGCCGAGGCCGGCCGGCTGGTGCGCGCGGTTCGCGCGGTGCTCGGGCAGGCGATTCGCGCCGGCGGCACGACGCTGCGCGACTACTTGAGGACCGACGGCTCGCCCGGCTATTTCCGGCAGCGGCTCTATGTCTACGAGCGCGGCGGCGAGCCGTGCCGCCGCTGCGGCAAGCCGGTGCGCGCGATCACGCAGGGGCAGCGCTCGACGTATTATTGTCCCGGGTGTCAGAAGTGACGGGTGAGGCATGCGTATGAGCCGGCACATTCTGCAGCACCTGAGCCGGGTCGATCCGGTGCTGGGCGGCGTCATCCGCGCCGCCGGCCCCTACAACAACGCGCCCGAGGCCGGTTGCGCGCCGTTCCAGATACTCGCGCAGGCGATCGCGCACCAGCAGCTCAACGGCACCGCCGCCAATACCATCCTCAAGCGTCTGGTCGATTCGGTTGGCGGGGGTACATTTCCGACACCGGCACAGGTGCTCGCGGCCCCGCCCGCGCAAGTGCGCGCCGCCGGTTTCTCGTTCGCGAAGATCGCCGCTCTCAAGGATCTCGCGGCCAAGGCGCTCGCGGGAGTCGTTCCCGACCGCGCCACCCTCGAGCGGCTCGACGACGCGGCGATCATCGAGCGCCTCACCGAGGTGCGCGGCGTCGGCCGCTGGACGGTGGAAATGCTGCTGATGTTCAACCTCGGCCGTGAGGACGTGCTGCCGGTCGACGACTTCGGGGTGCGCGCCGGCTTTCGCGCCGCCTACGGCCTGCGCAAGCTCCCGCATCCCAAGGCGCTGGCCGCCTGGGGCGAGCGCTGGAAGCCGTATCGCAGCGCCGCTGCCTGGTACCTGTGGCGCGCGCTCGAGCTCGAGCGCGCGGGCAAGCTCCCAGCTCCCGCCGAGCGGGTGCGTCTGCCGCGGATCGCCAAACGGCGGCGCGCCAAACCCAAGCGCCGCACGCAGGCGCACGCTCGCGTGCGCGCGCGTGCCGGGCGTCAGAGCAAGCGGCCGCGGGTCCGCCGCGCGCGTTAGCCGCGCGGTCGCGCCTCAGGGAGTCCGGCGCTTCTTGAGCGCCGCTTCGACGATCGGGTGCACGAACTCGCGCACGTCGCCGCCGAGGAGCGCCACCTCGCGAACCAGGGTCGAGGAGATGAAGGTGAACTGCTCCTGCGGCGTCAGGAACACGGTCTCGATGTCGCGGTCGAGATGGCGCGTCATGTTCGCGAGCTGGAACTCGAACTCGAAGTCGGACACCGCGCGCAAGCCGCGCAGGATGACGCCGACGCTGTGCTCGCGCGCGAACTCGACCGTCAGGTTCGAGTAGCCGAGCACCTCGACGTTCGGCAGGTCGTGCAGCACGCGCCGCGCCAGCTCGACGCGCTCGGCGAGCGGGAACAGCGGCGTCTTGTTGGGATTCGCGGCGATGGCGATGTACACGCGCTCGAACATGCGCGCCGCGCGCCGCACCAGGTCCTGGTGCCCGTTGGTGATCGGATCGAACGTGCCCGGATAGACGGCGTTGAGTCTCATTCGGCCTGAGCCCCCCTTGCCTGGCCCCGCGCGTACAGATGATACCCGACCTCCCCGGCGCGCTTCGCCTTGAGCGGCAACCAGCCGGGCGGCAGTGCTGGCGGGCCGTCGCGTGCCGCGCATTCGACATAAACGTAAGCCGGAGTGGCGAGCCAGGCGTTGCGCTCGAGGAGGGCGGCCGCCGCGGCGAGCAGTCCCGAATCGAACGGCGGATCGAGAAACACGATGTCGAAGGGACGCGCGGCGCCACCGAGAAACCCGAGGGCGTCGCCGCGCTCCACCTGCGCCCCGCGCGCACCCCAGTCGGCGAGCGTCGCCTCGAGCGCGCGCACCGCGGATGTCTCGCGCTCGACGAAGGTCACGTGGACTGCGCCGCGCGACAGCGCCTCGAGCCCGAGCGCGCCGCTGCCGGCGAACAGGTCGAGGCAGCGGGCCCCGACGACCCGCGTGCCGAGCCAGTTGAACAGGGTCTCGCGTACCCGGTCGGGGGTCGGGCGGATGAGCGCCACGGCCGGAAAGCGCAGCCGCCGCCCGCGCCAGCTCCCGCCGATGATGCGCAGCACCCGCGCGCTGGCGCCGCGCGCGGCGACGGCGCCGCGGCGGGCGGCGGACCTGCGGCTCAACGCCACGGCGTTTCCATGAGCGGCGCGCACCTTGCCACGATTCTCGCCCTAAGCGTACTCTAGGTTGCCTCGTCCAGAAGCGCTTCAAACAGCACCGGCGGGAGGGGTCGCGGCCGGTGGGGGCAGCCTGCAAAAGAGCAGCTCGCGGCGATAACGAAGAATACCGACCGCGGCGTGGGCGGTCCGCAACGCGCGGCGCTCAAGCGGTCCGAGAGTTTAGGAGTTCTAGGGATATGCGAAACCTCACTGCGGCTGGGATTCTCGCGCTGACGCTGCTGGTCGGCGCCTGCACGAATCGCAGCGACACCATCAACCCGGTCGACACCTTCGCCAGCAACGGCAACCCGGGCGGATCCGCGCCGCCGACTCAGCCCGGAGCCGCCACGGCGCTCTTCAACCCCGCCACCGGACAGCTGCCCTATCCGACCGATCTCTACTTCGCCGGCTCGACCGACGGCACGCTCAACATCCAACCGCCGAACGCGCTGATGCCGAACCAGGCTTCGGTCAACGCGCTCGACGGCTACTCGACCACCGCGGTCATCCGCGAGAACTTCAGCAGCGCGTTGAATCCGGCCACCTTCACGCCCGCCACGGTCATCATCGTGCCGGTCGTGACCAGCAACACGACCAAGGCGACCATCGGCGTTCTCGGCGCACCGCTCACCATGGGCACCGACTTCAGCGCCGCGCTCGCCAACGACGCCGGCGTCGGACCCACGATCCTCGAGATCACCCCGCTCCATCCGCTCATGCCGAGCACCTGTATCAGCGGCGGCCAGTTCCTCGGCGCGAACTGCAAGACCGGCACCGGCTATCTGGTGTTCCTCACCAACGGCATCAAGGATGCCTCGGGCAATGCGGCCGCGCCCGATACCGACTACGCCACCATCAAGACGGCGCTCGCGGCAAGCGGCCCCACTTGCCCCGCCATCACCGACCCGACCCTCAACGGCATCTGCCAGCTGACCGGCGCGCATCTCGCGATCGCCGCGGCCCTCGCCCAGCAGATCCCGGCGCTCGCCGGCAGCCTGAACCCGGCCAACATCGTCCTGTCTTTCAGCTTCACGACGCAGTCGACCACCGACACGCTCGAGCTCCTGTCGGCGGTCACCAAGCCGACCACGATCAAGGTCAACCCGACGCCGATCACCACCGCGCAGGTGAATCCGGCGCTGCCCGGACACGCCAACATCTACGTCGGCGTGCTCACCATTCCCTACTATCTGAGCAAGGCCGCCCCGCTCACCGGCTCGTGGCAGGCGCCGCCCTTCCCGCTCGACATGACCAGCACCAAGGTCACGCGCTACAACCCGGTGCCGGTGCCGACCCAGAATCTGCTGATCCCGGTGCTGGTCACCGTGCCGAATGCCAAGTCCGCGGGCGGGGGCACGCCGCCCGCCAGCGGCTGGCCGGTGCTCATCTTCCAGCACGGCATCACGCGCAGCCGCGAGGACATGTTCGGCGTCGCCGACTCCTTCGCCGACGCCGGCTTCGTCGTCGCCGCCATCGACCTGCCGCTGCACGGCGTCACCAACCAGATCGATCCCTTCTACGCGACCGCGGCCAATCCTCTGTACGCGGGCCTCGGGCTTCCGGCGGCCGGCTCGATCGAGCGCACCTTCGATCTCGCCCTCGTCAATCCGCCGGCGATCGACCCGTCCGGCTCGCACGCGATCAACCTGACGAGCCCGCTCACCGAGCGCGACGGGCTGCGCGAGGGGGCCGCGGATCTCCTCACGTTCGCTCGTACGCTGCCGAGCCTCGGCCTCGGCGCGGCCGGCACCATCGACGCCACCGGCATTCACTACCTCGGCCACTCGCTCGGCGCCATCGAGGGCACGGTGTTCCTCGGGGTGGCCACGCCGAGCGATGTAAGTACCGGTACGCTCGCCAATCCGGGCGGCGTACTCTCCAACATCCTCACCACCTCGCCGAGCTTTGCGCCGACGGTCAACGCCGGGCTCGCGGCGGCGGGCATCCAGGCGGGGACGACGCTCTACAACCAGTTCTTCCGCGACCACCAGACGGTGATCGACGCGGGCGACCCGGTGAACTACGTGGCGCTCGCGACCGCGCAGCATCCGATTCACCTCCTGCAGGTGGTCGGCATGACACCGCCGCCCGGCGGGTGCAGCCCCGCCGCGCCGCTCGGCTGCCCTGACCAGGTCGTGCCGAATTCCACCACCGCGGCACTGATCACGGCCTCCTCCTACGGACCCGCCGGGGTCGCGGGCACCCTGACGCGGATCAAGGCCCCGGCGACCGCGCCACCGGTGATGCTGGTGGGCCCGGCGGGTGGATTCCGCGCCTACGTGAACTTCGTGAACGGCGACCACGGCTCGATCATCGACGACGTCGTGCCGCTCGTGACCGCGGAGATGCAGGGAGAGGCGATCAGCTTCGCGCTCTCCAAGGGCGCCGAAATCGTCGTCAACGTCCCGCCGGTCATCGAGCCGTAACGCGCACCGGTCGAGCATTGCGCCGCGCGCCGCCGGCCCGGGCGGCCGCCCGCGCCCCTGGCCGTTACAATGGGCGCACGCCTTATGCTCGGCCGCTCCCCCAAGGACTCGATCGCCTCGCCCCCGCGCCCGGGGTTCCTCGGGCGCCTGCGCCAGCGCCTGAACCGCGGCGACTCGTGGCTGACGCGGGACCTGGGCGAGCTCGTCAAGGGACGCCGCATCGATGCCACGATCCTCGAGGAGCTCGAGACGCGCCTGCTCACCGCGGACGTGGGTGTCGAAGCGACCGCACGCATCCTCGAGGACCTGCGCTCGCGCGTCGAGCGCAATGAGCTCGCCGACTCCACCGCGCTGATCCGCGCGCTGCGCGAGATCGTAGCCGCGATCCTCGCCCCCTGCGAGAGGCCGCTGGTGATCGACCGCGCCCATAAGCCCTTCGTGATCCTCGTGGTCGGCGTCAACGGCTCGGGCAAGACCACGACCATCGGCAAGCTGGCACGGCGCTCGGCCGATCAGGGCCTGTCCGTGCTGCTGGCCGCCGGCGACACCTTTCGCGCCGCCGCGATCGAGCAGCTCGAGGTGTGGGCGGAGCGCACCGGCGCGGCCTTCGCCGCGCAGCAGTCCGGTGCCGACCCGGGCGCGGTCGTATTCGATGCGCTCGAGGCGGCCCGCGCCCGCGGCTGCGACGTCGTGCTGGCCGACACCGCGGGGCGCCTGCACAGCCAGTCGCACCTGATGGAGGAGCTGAAGAAGGTGCGCCGCGTCATCCAGCGCACCGACCCGTCCGCCCCCCACGAGGTGCTCCTGGTGCTGGACGCCAACCAGGGCCAGAACGCGCTCGCCCAGGCGCGCCAGTTCCACGCCGCGGTCGGGGTAACGGGTCTGGTACTCACGAAGCTCGACGGCACCGCCAAGGGCGGCATCGTCATCGCCATCGCCGAGCAGCTCAGGATCCCGATCCGCTTCGTCGGCGTCGGCGAGAGCGCCGAGGACTTCGGCGAGTTCGACGCCGAGGCGTTCGCCGCGGCACTGGTCGAGGGCCCGGGCGCTGCGGCAGATGAGACGCGCGCGCCATGATCGTCTTCGACCACGTGTCGAAGCGTTATGCCAACGGGCGCGTGGCGCTCGACAACGTCAGCTTCAACATTCACAACGGCGAGATGGTGTTCCTCACCGGCCGCTCCGGCGCCGGCAAGAGCACGGTGCTCAAGCTCATCGCGCTGCTCGAGCGGCCGACGCGCGGGGCGGTGGTGGTGAACGGCAAGAACACGCGCGCGCTCAGGCCGCGGCACATCGCCGCTTTCCGCCGCCGCATCGGCGTGGTGTTCCAGGACCATAAGCTCCTCGCCGACCGGCCGGTGTTCGACAACGTGGCGCTGCCCCTCGCCGTCGCGGAGACCCCGCTCAAGGAGATCGACAAACGGGTGCGCGCCGCGCTCGATCAGGTAGGACTCCTCGGGCGTGAGCAATCGCTGCCGGTCGAGCTCTCGGTGGGCGAGCAGCAACGCGTCGGGATCGCCCGCGCGGTGGTGAGCAAGCCGGCGCTCCTGATCGCGGATGAGCCGACCGGGAATCTCGATCCGGATCTTTCGCTCGAGGTGATGCGCCTGTTTCGCCGCTTCCAGGACGTCGGCGTCACCGTGGTAGTCGCGAGCCACGACATGCACCTGGTACGCGAGTTCGGCCAGCGGGTGATCGTGCTCGAGAATGGCCATCTGCAGGGTGAGGCACCCGACACGCTGCCGAACGTGGTGGCGACCCGATGAGCGTCGGCCACCTGCAGGCACTGCTCGGATCGCTCGGGCGCCTGGCGCGCAGCCCGCTGTCGACGTTTCTCACGCTGCTCGTGATTGCGCTGGCGCTGGCGCTGCCGGCGAGCCTGAAGCTGTTCGTCAGCAACGCGCAGGCCGCGACCGGCAATTTCGGCCACGCCATCGATCTCTCCGTGTACTTCAAGACCGACGTGCCGCTCGCCAAGGCACAGCAGCTGGCCGCGGCCGCGCGCGCGCGCGCCGACGTAGCCGAGGTGGCGCTGATTCCCGCCGACAAGGGCCTCGAGGACTTCCGCAACTACTCCGGCTTCGGCGACGCGCTCGCGGCGCTCAAGGAGAACCCCCTGCCGCACGTGTTGCACGTGCGGCCGCGCGACACGGCAAGCTCGCCGGCGGCGCTCGAGGCGCTGCGCGGCTACTTCGGCGCCTGGCCGGAAGTCGAGCTGGTGCAGGTCGATGCGCAGTGGGTGCAGCGTTTCAACGCGATCCTCGAGGTGCTGCGGCAGCTGCTGTTGATCGCGGCGGCGCTGCTCGGAGTGGGCGTGCTCGCCGTGATCGGCAACACCATCCGGCTCGAGATCGCCGGCCGCCACGCGGAGATCGAGGTGATCAAGCTGGTCGGCGGCTCGAATTCATTCGTGCGCCGCCCGTTCCTCTATACCGGATTGCTGTATGGGCTCGGCGGCGCGCTGCTCGCGTGGGGCATCATCGCGCTCGCGGTCGGGCTGCTCGGGGAACCGGTCGACAGGCTGGCGCGGCTCTACGGCAGCCATTTTCAGCTGCTCGGGCCGACTGGTGAAGAGATCGGCGCCCTGCTCGGGGCGGGCGCGGCGCTCGGCTGGCTCGGAGCCTGGATCTCAGCCGCGCGGCATCTGCGCAGCATCGAGCCGCGCGCCTGAGGGTCGCGGGGGAAGTCAGGTCGCCGCGGGGGCCGCGGCAGCGGACTCGAGTGGCGAGCCGGGAACGCTCTGGCCGTGCAGGTGCTCGTAGCTTTCCATCCAGCGGCGGATGCGGCGCGCGTCGGCGACGCGGCTGCGCTTGCCGTAGGAGTTGAGCAGCACGATCACGACGGTGCGTGCCTCGATGATCGTCTGCATGACGAGACAGCGGCCGGCCTGGGCGATGTAGCCGGTCTTCTGCACCACGATATCCCAGTCGGACTTCGAGGTGAGCGAGTCGGTGCTGCGGTAGGTCAGCATGCGGCGTCCGACGCGCACGTCGTAGCTCGTGTCGGTCGAGTACTCGCGGATGGCCGGTACTCTCGCCGCCGCCATCACCAGCTTGGAGAGATCCTCGGCGCTCGCGACATTCTCGTCCGAGAGTCCGGTCGGCTCGACGAAGCGCGTGGCTTGCATGCCGAGCTCGCGTGCCTTGGCGTTCATGGCGGCCACGCACGCCTCGAGGCCACCCGGAAAGGTGCGTCCGAGCGCATGCGCCGCACGGTTCTCGGATGCCATGAGGGCGAGGTGCATGAGATCGCCGCGCGTCAGCTCCGCGCCGGGAGTCAGGCGCGAGACGGCGCCCCTGCCGTGGGCGACATCCTCGGCGGTGATCTCTATCGTCTCATCGAGCGGCTGTCCGGCATCCATCACCACGAGCGCCGTCATCAGCTTGGTGATCGAGGCGATCGGCATGGCGACGTCGGAATGCCGCGCGTAGAGCACCGAGGAGCCGGTGGCATCCAGCACGAGCGCCGCGCTCGAGCGCAACGCCGGCTCCCTGGAGGCGCGCTCGAGCTTCACGCGCATCGCGCTGCCCTGATTCCGCGCCGCCGCCACTCCGGCGACCGACAGGCATACGAGTGCCAGGATCCATGTGCCGCTGCGCGAATTCATCGAGGGGACGCCTCCTTGAGGCTCGAGCTTGGTTTGAGTCTATCAAATCACGCCTTATGTCACGCCGGCGTGACGCACTCTTAACTTTTGCGCGCGCTCGCCCGCGCCCGCATCGAGGGTGTGGACGGGCGCACACCGCAGCCTCTAGCGCGGCCAGAGCCAGCCGAAGGTTCCCGCGGTGAGCGCGGCGTAGATCAGGCCATCGAATACGCCTTTGAGGGTGAGGCTCCACGAGCGCCGGTACCAGATCGAGAGCTGGCAGAGGGCGAGGGAGTAGCCGATGAAGGCGGTCGCACCGGCGATCTGGAACACCCTGAGATAGGGCGTGCCGGCGCCTAGAGCGCGGCCAGTGACGTAGGCGACGAACACGCCGGTCACCAGCAGGAACAGGAACCACTGCACCAGGTTCCTGGTCATATTGAACATCCCGTTCGGCATCACGGTCATCACGGCGACGGGTCCCTTCGCGAGCTTGTCCTGGAACCCGGGGGATCGCATCTCGTCGCGGTTGCCGGGCCGGGGCAGGAAGTAGTCCCCCGGCGGTATGGCGAGCGGCCGCAGCGCCTGCAGTACCTCTTCCTCCCGCGGCATTCTCGGGAAATCGTTCCGGTGCCAGAGCGGCGCCATGTGGATCACCGAGCTTGCGACGAAGACGATGACCGACGAGAGAAGGATCGGCACCCAGAGCGCGGTGAGGCTGACCATGAGACCCCCTTTTTCGGTGACTCTAATCCAAAGGCTGGCCGGATGAGGAGTAGCAGGGCCCCCGGAAGGGGGATGACCCGGGCCTAGGAAACGACCTAAGCTCTTGTCCGTAAAGGCTTAGTCCGGCCCTTCCCGGCGGGAACTTCCGGGGGGTTTTAGCACTCTAAGTACCCGACTGCTAGAATGCCCAACCAATCCACGGGAGATCAAATGACCAGTACCGCATTGGTTGCCCGTATGGGCGACCAGGCACTCGCCGGTCCGCTCGGTAGCCTCGATGCCTACCTCGAGCGCGTCGGCCGGATTCCAGTTCTCTCACGCGAGGAAGAGCGCGCGCTCGCCGAGCGTTTCCGTTCGCAGGGCGACCTCGAGGCCGCCCGCCACCTGGTGCTCTCGCACCTGCGTTTCGTCGTGCACATCGCCCGCGGCTACAGCGGCTACGGGCTTCCGGTCGGGGACCTGATCCAGGAAGGCAATGTCGGCCTCATGAAGGCCGTCAAGCGCTTCGATCCGAGCATCAACGTGCGGCTGGTGTCCTTTGCGGTGCACTGGATTCGTGCCGAGATCCACGAGTACGTGCTGCGCAACTGGCGTCTGGTAAAGGTCGCCACCACCAAGGCGCAGCGCAAGCTCTTCTTCAATCTGCGGCGGCTGAAGAAGAATCTCACCTGGCTGTCGGCCGAGGAGACGGCGGCGGTGGCCCGCGAGCTGGGCGTGAGCCCGGGCGAGGTCACCGAGATGGAGAAGCGCCTCTCGGCCCGCGACCTCTCGTTCGACCCCATCCCAGAGGCCGACGACGAGGAGAGCTACAGCCCCGCGGCCTACCTGCCGGCCCCGGACTCGGACCCGGCCATCTCGGTCGAGGATGCCGAGAGCGAGGACGACAACTCGACCCGGCTGAAGAGCGCATTGGGCCGCCTCGACGCGCGCAGCCGCGACATCGTCGAGCAGCGGTGGATGTCCGATGAGAACAAGGCGACGCTGCACGAGCTCGCGGAGAAGTACGGCGTATCCGCCGAGCGCATCCGTCAGATCGAGTCGAGCGCCCTCGGGAAGCTCCGCGGCCTGATGGCTGCCGCCTGACGCCTATTCGCCCTTGAACTAGCGGGCAAAGGCCGCGCCCTTTGCCCGCGGGCGCGTGCTCGCTGTTCGGTTGGCCTGCGCAAATTGCCGCAGGCGATTTGCGCCAATAAAATCACCGCATGCGCACCGTGAGCGAATGGCTCGGCGAATACGGCCAGAGTCACCAGAACCCGACCAACAAGCTCCTGCACTGGCTGTGCGTGCCGCCGATCGTGCTGTCGGTGATGGGGCTGCTCTGGTCGCTGCCGGTGCCGGCGGCATTCGCCGCCGTTTCCCCCTGGCTCAACTGGGCAAGCCTCGCTTCCACCGCCGCGGTCGTCTACTACTTGGCGCTCTCCCCGGCGCTCGCCGCGGGTGCGGCGCTCGCCTTCCTCGGGCTGCTCGCCGTGACGCACTCGCTCGCGCAGCTGTCCTGGCCGCTGTGGCTGACCTCGCTCGCGATCTTCGTCGTAGCCTGGATCGGGCAGTTCGTGGGCCATGCGCTCGAGGGCAAGCGACCGTCCTTCTTCAAGGACCTGCAGTTCCTCTTGATCGGGCCGCTGTGGCTCCTGGCCGCGGCCTATCGCCGTTTCGGCCTCGCGTACTGACGAAGCCTCAAATCCCCTGCGCCGCCGCGGCGATGACCGCCTCGGTCACCTTCTCGTGCAACCCGCGGTCGAGGGGGTCGGGCACCAGCTCGTCACCGGCGAACGCCGCGATGGCCTCGGCGCCCGCCATCAGCATCCGGTCGGTGAAGCACGGGGCGCGGGCCTCGAGCGCCCCCTTGAAGAGGCCGGGGTAAGCGAGCAGGTTGTTGATTCCCTTGCCGTCGGCCGCGAAGGCCGCGCCGCGCTCGCGCGCCAGCACCGGCTCGATCTCGGGCTCGGGATTGGAGAGGGCAAAGATCACCTGACCCTGGCGCACCCACTCCGGCCGGATCAGCCCCTTGACGCCCGTCGTCGCCACGACGATGTCGGCGCGCTGCATCAGCGGTTCGAGGCTGACGCCGCGGCCGCCGAGCGCCTCGAAGCGCGCAACCGCATCCCGGCTGAGATCCGTGCCGATGATGTCGCGCACTCCGTAGGCAAACAGCAGCCGCGCGATGCCGTTGCCCGCGGCTCCCAGGCCGATCTGGCCGACGACGCTGCCGCGCAGGTCGCGCCCTGCATTGCGCGTGCCGTTGATCAGCGCGGCGAGCGTCACCACCGCGGTGCCGTGCTGGTCGTCGTGCAGCACCGGCTTACGCAAGCGCTGCCGCAACTGCTGCTCGATCTCGAAGCATTCCGGCGCTGCGAAGTCCTCGAGCTGAATGGCGCCGAACGAGGTCTCGATGCCGGCGATGATCTCGACCACGCGCGCAGGCGCCGTCTCGGTCATGAGGATCGGCACACCGTTGATGCCGACGAGCTCGGCAAACAGCGCCGCCTTCCCCTCCATCACCGGCAGCCCCGCGAGCGGGCCGATATTGCCGAGCCCGAGCACCGCGGTGCCGTTGGTGATGATGGCGACGGTGCGATCGAGGGCGGTGAACTCGTGGGCCGCATCGGGGTTGTCGCGGATGGCGAGGCACACGCGCGCCACGCCCGGGGTATAGACGTCGCGCAGCATCTGCATGGAGTTGACGGGCTGGCTCGCGACGGTGCGGATCTTGCCGCCGCGGTGGCGGTTGAACACCCGGTCGGACTTGCCCACGAAGCGAGCGATCGGCAGCTGATCGATGCGCTCGTACAGTGAGCGGTCGGCCTCCTCGTCCATCTCGACGGTGATTTCCCAGAGCGTTCGGCCCTGATCGCGCTTGAGCGCGCTCAGGTGCTCGATCGTCAGCCCGGCGTCCGCGATCACCTGCAGCACCCTGGCGAGACTGCCCGGCTTGTGGATGGTCTCGATGACCAGAATCTCGGGAATCTTCATCTGGGACGCCCCCCGGCCGGTTCTCTGCTTAGGATACGATACGCGTCCGCGCCCGCATCGAGGAGTGCCCGTCCGTGGCCAAAGCCGCCGAATCCGTCAAGCCCGCCGCGAAGGGCGCGACCCTCGATCCGCTCGATCTCTACGGGGTGCGCGCCGCGCTCACCGAGGAGGAGCGGCTGGTGCAGGACTCGGTGGCGCGTCTCACGGACGAGCAAGTGCTGCCGATCATCCAGCGCTGCTTCGAGGAGCACCGCTTTCCGCGCGAGCTCGTGCCAAGGCTCGCCGCACAGGGGTTACTCGGGTCCTCGATCAGCGGCTACGATTGCGCGGGGCTGAACGCCATCTGCTACGGACTCATCTGCCAGGAGCTCGAGCGCGGGGACTCGGGAATCCGCAGCTTCGTGTCCGTGCAGTCTTCGCTCTGCATGTACCCGATCTACGCCTTCGGCTCCGAGGAGCAGAAGCAGCGCTACCTGCCGCGCATGGCGCGCGGCGAGGTGATCGGCTGCTTCGGGCTCACCGAGCCGCACGGCGGCTCGGATCCCGCCAACATGAAGACCCACGCCAGGCGGCGCGGCAGCGACTGGGTGATCAACGGCGCGAAGATGTGGATCACCAACGGCGCCATCGCCGATCTCGGCGTCATCTGGGCGATGACGCCCGACGGCATCCGCGGCTTCCTCGTCGAGAAGGGCACGCCGGGATTCTCAGCGCCCGAGATCCATCACAAGTTCTCGTTGCGCGCCTCGGTGACCGCGGCGCTCTACTTCGACAACGTCGTCGTGCCGGATTCCCAGGTACTGCCCGGCGGGCTCGGACTCAAGGGCCCGCTGTCCTGCCTCACGCAGGCGCGTTACGGCATCGCCTGGGGAGTGATCGGCGCCGCGCAGGCGTGCCTGCGGCAGCTGCTCGACTACACGGCGACGCGTGAGCTCTTCGGCCGGGCGCTCGCCGCCAATCAGACCATCCAGGTGCGCCTCGCGGACATGGCCCGGCGCATCACCACCGCACAGCTCCTGGCGCTGCAGCTCGGGCGCATGAAGGATGCCGGCACCATGACGCCGGCGCACGTGTCGCTCGCCAAGTGGAACAACTGCCGCATGGCGCTCGATGTGGCGCGCGACTGCCGCGACATGCTCGGGGGCGCCGGCATCAGCGCCGAGTTCGCCCCGATCCGCCACATGCTCAACCTCGAGAGCGTCATCACCTACGAAGGCACCGAGACCATCCATCAGCTCACGATCGGCCGCGAGCTGACGGGCATCAGCGCGTTCTGAAGACGCGATCGCAATAAAAGGCCTTTCGGGGCCGCCGTGAATCCGTCCCTGGAGGCTGCGGGCGCGGCGTCCTGCCGCGCACGCCCCCGAAAGGCCTTCCTTGCGCTCGCGTCTTTCGCGGAGTTAGCCGCCGCCGCTCGCCGGCAGGGTCATCACGGTCGGCGCCACCAGGTAGAACGCGACCGCGATCAGGATCAGGTACGCGAGCAGGATGAACGTCCAGCCCATGTTGTGGCGGATGACGTCGCCCTCCTTGCGCACGAACTTGCTGGTCGAGACGCCGACGCTGGCGGTCTGCGGCGCGATCGGCTTGCCGATCTCGGCGCCCACCGAGTTGAACGACGGCAGCAGGAGCGGCGGCATGCCGAGCTGCGCGCCCACCAGCGCCTGGAACTTGCCGAACATGGCGTTGGTCGAGGTGTTGGATCCCGACAGCGCCACGCCGATGAACCCGAGGATCGGGCAGACGATGATGAAGGCCGTGCCGAGGCTCGCGAAGCCCTTGGCGAGCGAGGCGGCCATCCCCGAGTAGTTGAAGGTATAGGCGAGCCCGAAGATGAACACGCCGACCAGCAGCGCGCCCCACATCTGGTGGAAGCTGCGCCGGAACACCTCGCCGAGCTGCGCACCCTTGAGCTTACCCATCGCGATGAGCAGCACCACCACGATGATCCAGGTCGTGAGGATCGCGGTCCCGGCAATGTAAGGGGCGAAGTTGAACACCGCCGTCAGGCTAGGCTTGGCGGCGGAGCAGGTGGCGGCGAGCGCCGAGCAGCCGACCGCCTGGGCCTTGAACCAGCTGACCTTGGGCAACGTCGACCACGGCCCGGTCCAGCACGCGACCACGACCAGCAGCACCCCGAAGGGCAGCCAGGCCTGCAGCACCTCGCCGCTCTTCAGGCCGTGCGACTGCGTCTGCCGCGCGGCGGCGGCATCGACCGGCACGCCGCCGTAGCCGAGCGCGGTCTTCGGCTGCCACACCTTGAGCAGCACCAGCAGCGCCGCGAAGCACACGATGGCGCCGGCGACGTCGGGCAGGTACGGCCCCCAGTAGCGCGCCACCGGGTACTGACCGGCGATGTAGCCGAGCGAGCCCACGACCGCGAGCGGCCAGCCGCCCTTCATGCCTTCCTTGCCCGAGACCAGGTACAGGAGCACCCAGGGCGGCAGCAGCGCCAGCACCGCGACGATGGTGCCGATCGAGCCCGATAGCGCCAGCAGCGGATAGTTGGTGACCGCGGCCAGTGCGATGATCGGCGCGCCGAGGGCGCCGTAGGAGACCGGCGCGTTATTGGCGATCGCCGCGACCCGGATCGCGTTGATGTCGGAGATGCCGAGCGAGATCAGGATCGGCGCCACGATCGCCCAGGGATAGCCGAAGCCGACCAGCCCCTCGAGCAGCGCGCCGAACGCCCACGCGAACAGGATCGTCTGCACGCGCACGTCGAGACTGCCCTTGCTGATCAGCCAGCGGCGGAAATTCTCGAACAGCCCGCTCACCGAGAGCGTGTTGAACAGCATCATGCCCCAGAAGGTGATCCAGTCGACGTTCCACACGCCGGTCGCGGCGCCGTACAGATAGGCGTGCGAGCCCTGGTCGGTGGGCATCTTCCACACCCACAGCGCGAGCACGAAGGTGATCACCGAGCCGGCGAGGGTCGCGAGCCACGCCGGCCAGCGGAACACGGCCAACATGACCAGCAGCGACACCACCGGAATCAGTGCCACGAGGCACGTGAGCGTCAGGTTGCCGAGCGGATCGAGTACTTGGGTGAACATGAGTTATTCCCTCACTGGGCGCGCGCCGGGCCAACGTCGGGATCGCGGCGCTGTGATTGTTGTGGTTATGACTCCTGGTGGGCCAACACCAGCGCGTCCGGCGCTTGCAGGCCGGAGAACCTAGCACGTACCGGGGGAGCGGCTCAACGTTCCTGGCTCAGTGCGGCCAGACCACGCTGCCGGCGAGCAGCATGAGGAACGCGAGCCAGTCGAGGAGCGTGGCGCGGCGCGGGGCGGAGCGCGCGCTGGCGGTGGCGGTGCGGCGGGTGGCACTCATGATGATGTATTGGGCGCCCCGGGTCTTGCAGCGGCGCGGCGCCATTCGGGCGCGGCGGCGGCCAATCGTGGCGAACTGTGGCGCGCCTCCCGGCCCCACGATTCGGTGAACTACGCCGCTTTCAAGCGCCGCGCCGCGGCTGTAGCCTCTCGGTTGATGAAACGCCTGATCGCCATCGTCGAGGACGAAGCCGCCATCCGCGACAACTACGCCGCCGCGTTCACGCGTGAAGGCTACGCGGTGCGCACCTACGCCAACCGCCTGCAGGCCATGAGTGCCTTCGCCGCGCGCCTGCCCGATCTCGCCGTCATCGACATATCGCTCGAGGACGAGCCGGAGGGCGGCTTTGAGCTCTGCCGGCAGCTGCGCGCGCTGTCGCCGGTGCTGCCGATCATCTTTCTCACCGCGCGCGACAGCGAGCTCGACGCGGTCTCGGGGCTACGCCTCGGCGCGGACGACTTTCTCACCAAGGACCTGAGCCTTGCGCACCTGTCGGCGCGCGTGAACGCGCTGTTCCGCCGCGTCGACGCGCTGCGCAAGCCCGAGCAGGCCGGTGACATCCTGCAGCGCGGGCCCCTCAGCCTCGACACCGAGCGCATGCAGGCGCAGTGGGACGGCAAGGTCGTGCTGCTGTCGCTCACCGAGTTCTGGATCGTGCACGCGCTCGCCCACCACCCCGGCCACGTGCGCAACCGCCAGCAGCTCATGGACGCGGCCAACGTGGTGCTCGACGACAACACCATCACCTCGCACGTCAAGCGCATCCGCCGCAAGTTCCAGGGTGTCGACCCGCAGTTCGACGCGGTGCAGACCGTTTACGGCATGGGCTACCGCTGGGTCGAGTAGCGGCCGACGATGTCGCTGCGCCTGAAGCTGCTGCTGCTCGGCCTCCTGACGCTGGTGCTGCCGTGGGCCGGCTGCCGCTACGCGCGCGAGATGGAGTCCGCGCTGCGCGAGGGCGAGCAGACCTCGCTCGAGTCGGTGGCCGAGACGCTCGCCACTTCGCTCGAGGGGCGGGTGGATCTGCTCTACCGCGCGCCGACGGGTCCCGATGCGGTCGACACCGCGGCGCTCTCGAAGTCAGGACCTTATGACTTGAGACCGGTGGCGCTCGCGGCGGCGCCGCTCCTGGATGGCTACTCGGAGGACTGGCCGCACGACCCCTCTGTCTGGGCCTGGTACGAGAAGGACGCAGCGCACCGCTTCGGCGTGCTGACCGGCGTGTACGAGCGCGTGCTCTTTCTGCTGCTCGACGTGCGCGACGCGCATCCGGTGTTCGACGCGCCCGGCGCGAGCCCGCTCGATCCACATGGCCTCGGCGACCGCGTCTGGCTCGGCTTCCAGGACCCCGCGGGCGGCGAGCGTCAGGTGTTCGTCGCGGCTTCCGGCCCGGGCGCGGTCACGGCGCGCTACGTCGAGAGCGGCGAATACGGCCAGCAGCTCGCCCAGCTCGAGCCGCGCATCCGCGGCGCCTGGCAGCTGACTCCCGGCGGCTATCGCGTCGAGCTGCGCGTGCCGCTCTCGATGCTCGGGGCGGGCTTCGGCGTTCTGGTCGACGACCGCGACGCGCGCGGCGGCGAGCCGCTGAGCTACGGGAGCCTGCATCCCGACGATCTGCGCACGCTCGGCCACCTGATCATGGCCTCGCCCGATCTGACCACCTACCTCGCGCAGTTCTCGCAGCCGGGATTGAGGCTCGCGGTGACGACTCCCGCGGGTCAGGTGCTCGCGCGCGTCGACGCGCTCAAGCGCGTCGCCGAGCTCGCGCCGGCGCCGCCGCTGATCGCGCGGCTCTACCGGCGCTTCGTCGACCAGCCGGGCACCCAGCCGCCGATCGAGGCGCGGGTGGCGGTCTACGACCGCGAGCACCATAACGTGATCGGCGAGCTCGAGGTGACCCAGACGCCCGACCGCTGGCTGCGCCTGCGCGATCGCGCACTCACGCGCATGCTGAACTTCACGCTCGCGACCTCGATCGTGGTCGTCATCGCGATGTTCGCCTTCGCCGCCTGGCTGGCCTTGCGCCTGTCGCGCCTGCGGCAGGCGAGCGAGTCGGCGCTCACGCGCACGGGGCTGGTCACGAGCTTCCCCGACACCGGGGCGCGCGATGAGCTCGGCGACGTGGCACGCAGCTTCTCGCGCCTCCTCGGCCGCCTGAACGAGTACACCGGCTACCTGCGCACGCTCGCCGGCAAGCTGGCGCACGAGATCCGCACGCCACTCACGATCGTGCGCTCCTCGCTCGAGAACCTCGAGGCCGAGCAGGTGCCATCCTCGGCGCGCGCGTACCTCGATCGCGCCCGCCATGGAAGCGAGCGCCTGAATGCCATCCTCCTCGCCATGGGGGCCGCGACGCGCGTCGAGGAGGCGATTGGCGGCGCCGAGCGCACGCGCTTCGACCTCGTGCCGCTGATCGGCTCGGCGGTGGCGGCCTACCGCAGCGCTTTCCCCGAGCGGCGCTTCTCGGGCGAGCTGCCCGCCGGCCCGGTGACGCTCGAGGGAGCCCCGGACCTCGTCGTGCAGATGCTGGACAAGCTCATCGAGAACGCGGTCGATTTCAGTCCCCCGGGCTCGACCATCACGGTGCGGCTCGGGCTCGAGCCTGGCGCCGCGGTGCTCGAAGTCGAGAATCCCGGGCCGCCGCTGCCGGCCGGGGCGCCCGGGCATCTCTTCGAGTCGCTGTGGCAGTCCCGCACCGGCGGTGACAACCGTCCGCATTTCGGCCTCGGGCTCTATATCGTGAGGCTGATCGCTGAATTCCACGGGGGCTCGGCCTCGGCCGGGGACCTGCCGGGGGGCGGCGGAGCCCGCTTTTCCGTCCGCCTGGCACTCACCGGCTGACCCTCCTCGCCCTCGGACACTCCCCCCGGGGGGCCATCCCTGGGTGGCCAGCTGTCAGTTCCGTGCCACATGATTTTCTGCCTTGGAATTGGTATAATTTCTGCACGGAAGACTCCGTCCGCAATGGGTTTTTAGGCCTCCTCAGGAGGCGGTCGTTGCGGCGGTGATGCGTAGATACAAAGCAGCTGAAAGGACTTAAGAGAGAGAAAACTCGGGGATCGACGCGGGCACGGGTAAGACAGGAGCTAATTTTTAGCGCTGTCAGGAACGATAAAGCGCGTGGAGAACCACGCGGGCCTCGCGATAGAAGCCGGAGCTGCGCTCCATACGTTTCAGCCGGGAAATTTAGATGCTCGTGACGACGCGACATGCCGGTGGGCCGGTGCCGGGCTCGTTTTTTGACTCCGGAGTACGGGCGCGCGGGCGGTAGCTGACAGCGAGCCACCGAGTCAGTCGAGGGATGATGATCTGAAGCCCCGCTCATCTGAGCGGGGCTTTTTTATGCAACGCCCTCAGTCGACGCCGAGTTGCCCGAGAATCGCGCGCGCCGCCTCGCGCCCTTCGAACACCGCGGTCACCACCAGGTCCGAGCCGCGCACCATGTCACCGCCGGCAAACACTTTCGGGTGCGTGGTCTGAAATGCGTTGCCCGCTCCGGCCGAGACGCGCACCCGGCCGCTGTCGTGCAAGCGGATGCCATGGTCGGCGAACCAGCCGGGCGGGCTCGGCAGGAAGCCGAAGGCGATCACGACCGCATCGGCCGGCACGATCTGCTCGCTCCCGGGCACCGGCACCGGCACGCGGCGGCCGCGCGCATCAGGAGCGCCGAGCGCCGTCTCGATGAGCTTCACTCCCTCGACGCGCTCGCTGCCCACGACCTCGATCGGCTGGCGGTTGAAGAGAAACTCGACGCCCTCCTCGCGGCTGTTCTTGTAGTCACGCCGCGAGCCCGGCATGTTGGCTTCGTCGCGCCGGTAGGTGCAGGTGACCGATTCCGCGCCCTGGCGCACGGCGGTGCGGTTGCAGTCCATGGCGGTGTCGCCGCCGCCAAGCACCACGACCCGCCTGCCGGCCAGGCTGACGAGCGCGTGCCCGGCGCCCTCGAATCCGAGCTCGTGGCGGATGTTGGCGATGAGATAGGGCAGCGCCTCGTGTACACCCGGCAGCTCCTCGCCGGGGAAGCCGCCCTTCACCGGCGTGTAGGTGCCCATGCCGAGGAACACCGCGTCGTACTCCTCGAGCAGCGCGCCGAAGTCCAGGTCGCGCCCGACCTCGCAGCTCAGGCGAAACTCGACGCCCATGCCCTCCATGATCTCGCGGCGCTTCTCCACGACCTCCTTCTCGAGCTTGAAGGGCGGGATGCCGAAGGTGAGGAGTCCGCCGATGCGCGGGTGGCGATCGAACACGACGGGTTTCACGCCGTTGCGCACCAGGACATCGGCGCAGCCAAGACCGGCGGGACCCGCGCCGACGATGGCGACGCGCCGCGTCGTAGCGCGCACGTGGCTCATGTCGGGCTTCCAGCCGCGCTTGAGCGCCTCGTCGCTGATGTACTTCTCGATCGCGCCGATGCTGACGGCGCCCAGGCCGTCGTTGAGAGTACAGGCGCCCTCGCACAGGCGATCCTGCGGACAGATGCGGCCGCACATCTCGGGGAGCGAGTTGGTCTTGTGCGAGAGCTCGGCGGCCTCGAACAGATTCCCCTCCTCGATGAGCTTCAACCAGTTGGGGATGTAGTTGTGGACCGGGCACTTCCATTCGCAGAAGGGGTTGCCGCACGCGAGGCAGCGCCCGGCCTGGCTAGCCGCGCCCGCGGCATCGTAGGGCGCGTAGATCTCGCGGAAGTGCCGCACGCGCGCCTCGACCGGGCTCTTGGCCGGATCGGCTCGCGGCACATCCAGAAACTGCAGGTTCTTGTCCGCCATGAACGGCTCGCTCGCTGCGCCTTCAGGCCGCGCGCCGCAGGTTCTCGATGAGCGAGTCGATCGAGGCCGCCTTGGGCTTCACCACCCAGAACTTCGGCAGATAGGTGCGCAGGTCATTGAGGATCTCGGCAGCCCAGGCGCTGTCGGTCTCGGCGACGTGCCGCTCGAGCAGGTTCTCGAGGTGCTGCACGTGCGACTGCATCGCTTCCGGATGGATACGGCTGATGTCGATGAGCTCGTGGTTGTAACGGTCGACGAAGTTGCGCTCGAGATCGAGCACGTAGGCGAAGCCGCCGGTGAAGCCGGCGCCGAAGTTGACGCCGGTGCGCCCGAGCACGCAGACCGCGCCGCCGGTCATGTACTCGCAGCAGTGATCCCCCGCGCCCTCGATCACGGCGAGCGCGCCGGAGTTGCGCACCGCGAAGCGCTCGCCGGCGACGCCGGCCGCGTACAGCTCGCCGCCGGTCGCGCCGTACAGGCAGGTGTTGCCCATGATGACGGTGTCGCGCGGCGAGTAGCGCGCCGCCGCCGGATGCCTGAGCACGATGCGGCCCGCAGCCATGCCCTTGCCGACGTAGTCGTTGGCATCCCCCTCGAGATGCAGGTGCAGCCCCCCCGCGTTCCACACCCCGAAGCTCTGGCCGGCATTGCCGCTGCAGCGCACCACCAGCGGGGCGTCCTGCATGCCGTAGTTGCCCCAGCGCCGGGCGATCTCGCCCGACACCCGCGCGCCGATCGAACGGTTGAAGTTGTGCAGCTGGTAGCGCCATTCGCCGCCCGAGCGGGCCTCTATGGCCGGCAGCATGTCGCGCACCATGCGCTCGGCGAGCTCGCCCTTGTCGAAGGGCGCATTGGCCGGCGTGGTGCAGAACTGCGGGGCGGCGTGCCCGAGTCCCGCGGTCGACAGGATCGGCGTCAGGTCGAGCTTGCGCTGGCGCGGCGTCGCTCCGGGCACGGGTTCGAGGTACTCGGTACGGCCGATCAACTCCGCGAGTGAGCGTACGCCGAGCGCCGCCATGATCTCGCGCACCTCCTCCGCGACGAAGCGGAAGTAGTTGATCACCATCTCCGGCAGCCCGATGAAGTACTTCGAGCGCAGCACGTTGTGCTGGGTCGCCACCCCGGTGGCGCAGTTGTTGAGATGACAGATGCGCAGGTACTTGCACCCCAAAGCCACCATGGGCGCCGTGCCGAAGCCGAAGCTCTCGGCGCCGATGATCGCGGCCTTGATCACGTCGAGCCCGGTCTTCAGTCCCCCGTCGGTCTGCAGCCGCACCCGGTGGCGCAGGTCGTTGACGCGCAGGGTCTGATGCGTCTCGGCGAGACCGAGCTCCCACGGTGTGCCGGCGAACTTGATGGAGGAGAGCGGGCTTGCCCCGGTACCGCCGTCGTAACCCGAGATCGTGATGAGATCCGCATACGCCTTGGCCACGCCCGCGGCCACCGTGCCGACCCCGGGCTCCGCCACCAGCTTCACCGACACGAGCGCGGCGGGGTTCACCTGCTTGAGATCGAAGATCAGCTGCGCCAGGTCCTCGATCGAGTAGATGTCGTGGTGCGGCGGCGGCGAGATCAGGCCGACGCCGGCGCGGGCGAAGCGCAAGGCAGCGATCATGTCGTTGACCTTGTGCCCCGGCAGCTGTCCGCCCTCGCCGGGCTTCGCGCCCTGGGCGATCTTGATCTGCAGAACCTCGGCGTTGACCAGGTACTCGGGCGTGACGCCGAAGCGTCCCGAAGCCACCTGCTTGATCTTGGAGTTGCGCTCGGTGCG
>DATMRG010000005.1:0-13934 GCA_035566495.1 Steroidobacteraceae bacterium
ACGCACGTGGCCGATGCCGGCGTTGCCCTTGAGCTCGAGCATGTGGTGCTGCCGGAAGACGTCGCGGACCAGGCCGCTGCCCTTGCGCACGCAGAGCTCGCCGTCACCGGAGGTGGCGATGCCGGCCGCATCCTGGCCGCGGTGCTGCAGCACCGTGAGCGCATCGTAGAGGCGCTGATTGACCGCGCTCGTACCGACCATGCCGACGATGCCGCACATGGCTTGGCTAACTCCTCATACCTGGGTGTCGCGGCTGTGGGGCACACCACTGTCGCCCACCAGAAACCGTAGTCCGTTCGCGATCGACTCGCCGGCCGGGATCAGGTGCGAGTCGTGCCACCAGTTGTCGCGGTCGAGCCTGAACAGCTGCCCGAGGATCACGAAGATGCCGAGCAGCAGGAGCCCCCGCAGGGCGCCGAAGGCGAAGCCCCCGAGCCGGTCCATGCCGGTGAAGAGCGAGAGCCGCACGAACTGGCTCGCCAGCCCCCCGACCACGGAGCCCAGCATGAGCACGAGCAGCACGATGATGAGGCGCGCCACCCAGGGCTTCACGGCGGTCGCCGCAAGCACACCCCCGAGGTGCGGCTCGATGAGATCCGAGAAATGCCAGGCGAGGAGCAGCGCGAGGATCCAGCTGACGAGCGCGATCCCCTCGCGCAGCAGGCCACGGGCGATGCCCACGAGAGCCGAGATCAGGATCACGGCGATGATCAGGTAGTCGGCGGTAGTCATTGCACTCGGTGAGTCCCGCGCTCATTCCGCGCGGCGCGGATTGTACAAGAGCACCTTGCCGCCTGCCGAGCGCTGCGTCGCACGGCGGGGGTGTCACCTCGGCACGACGGTGCCGGCGTGTCCCTGCGTGCGCAGTTTCGCCGCCATCTGCTCCGCCGCCGCATGATCGTGCGCGGGTCCCACCTGTACGCGATAGAGCCTGCGGCCCGTGCTGCCGCGCGACACGCTCACCTGAAAGCCCATGCCGTGCACCTGATGCGCGAGGCGCTCGGCGTTCGCACGGCTCGCGAAGCTCCCGAGCTGCACGACATAAGCCCCGCTGCCCGCCGCTTGCGTCGTCGGCGCGGGCGGCGAGGCCGCCGCTGGGCCCGGCTGTGGCGCGGCTGGATGCGCGGAGGCGGTCGTCGGCTGCGATGCGGCTGTCGGCGGTGTTGTCGTCCTGGGCGCGGCCGGCTCGGGAATCGCGGACTGCGCCAGGGATGCCGGGCTTGTGTTCTCGGGCAAAGGCGCCCGCGGGGAAGGAGCGCTCGCAGGTTGCGGCTCGAGGCTGCCGCTGCCCCCATGGGCTTCGTCCGCCAGGTTGATGGTGTAGGAGCGTAATGGCGGTTCCTCCGCCGATGAGCCCGGGCCGTGTGCACGCACCGCCGGGCGAATCGGCCCGCTGAGCAACTCGGGCACCAACACGACGATCAGGGCCACGAGAATGATTGCGCCCGTCAGCCGTTCTTTCACCAGAGTGTCCACGATGGGGGCAAAGCTACCAAAGCCAAGTGCGGCGGACGCCGCAATGTCCCGCCATCGCCAGAAGTCAGCGCTGCAGCCCCCGCCCTCGCCTCCCTAGTATATCCGAAGCCACTCGAGCGCCGGCCCGACCGTCAGGAAGGATCCAAACACCACTACGCGGTCGCCGGGGCGGGCCAGCTCGCGCGCCCGCTCGCACCCAGCTTGAACGGAATCAGCAAGCGACAGGCGCGCCGGCGGGAGCTGCATGCGCTCGGCGAGGGCCGCGGCGCTCCCGCCACGCACGCCCGGCAGCGCGCACACGATCCACTCATCGACCAGCGGGATCAGCGCGGCGGCGATTCCCGCCGCGTCCTTGTCGGCGAGCACACCCGCGACCGCAATCGTGCGCCCCCGTGCGCCCGCGCCTGGTGGCGGCGGGCGCTCGCGCAGATGGGAGGCGAGAACACGCGCCGCGGGCTCGTTGTGCGCAATGTCCAGGATCCACTCGACGGCGCCCGGCACGACCTGCATGCGGCCCGCGAGCGCTACCTCGGTCAGCGCCCGGTTCACGGCGGCTCGATCGAGAGGACGCGAAGCGGGCGCGGTCCCCCCGAGCGCCGCGACGGCGGTGATCGCGGTGGCGGCGTTGCGGTACTGGATCGAGCCCGCGAGGCGCGAAGGGGCGAGATCCTCGAGCTCGAGGCCGGGTCCCTGGTAGCTCCAGCGTCCGCTGCCCGTCACCTCCCAGGTGAAATCGCGCCCGGCCACGAGCGAGCGCGCCCCGATCGTCCCGATGGCCTCGAACACGCTCGCCGGCATATCCGCGGTTCCGAGGACCGCCGGGCGGCCGGCGCGGAAAATCCCGGCCTTCTCGCGGCCGATCGATTCGAGACTCTCGCCGAGCCAGTCGCGGTGGTCGAGCCCGATCGATACGACCACGGCGACATCGGGCGCGATCAGGTTCGTGGCATCGAGTCGGCCGCCCAGACCCACCTCGAGCACCGCGACCTCGACACGCCGCCGGGTGAAGACGAGGAGCGCGGCGAGCGTGTTGTACTCGAAGAAGGTGAGCGTTGTGCCGCCGCGCGCGGCCTCGATCGCCTCGAAGGCCTCGACGAGCTCGGCGTCAGTGGCTTCCGCGCCCTCGATGCGGATGCGCTCGCTGTAGCGCACGAGGTGCGGCGAGGTGAACAGCCCGACGCGCGCGCCCACGGATCCAAGCAGCGCCTCCGCGTGGGCCGCCACCGAGCCCTTGCCGTTCGTGCCGCCAACCGTGATGACGCGGAACTCGGGCGTGACGAGGCCGAGCCGCCCGGCGACCCGCGTGACGCGCTCGAGTCCGAGATCGATCGTGCGCGGATGTACCGAGTCCTGGAGCGCCAGCCACTCGGCGAGCGTGCGCACTCAGGCGGCGGCGACCGGCAGCTTGATCAGCAGGCGCAGGAGGGCCGCGATCCGATCCCGCATGTCGCGCCGGTCGATGATCATGTCGATGGCGCCGTGCTCGAGCAGGAACTCGGCGCGCTGGAAACCCTCGGGGAGCGTCTCGCGCACCGTCTGCTGGATCACGCGCGGCCCGGCGAAACCGATGAGCGCCCGCGGCTCGGCCAGGTTGAGATCGCCGAGGAGCGCGAGGCTCGCCGAGACACCGCCCGTTGTCGGATCGGTCAGCACCGAGATGAAGGGCATGTGCGCCTGCGCCAGACGCGAGAGTGCGGCGGCGGTCTTCGCCATCTGCAGCAGCGAGTACAGCGCCTCCTGCATGCGCGCCCCGCCGCTCGCCGAGAAGCAGACGAACGGGCGCCGTTCCTGGATGCAGTAGTCGACGCCGCGCTTGAATCGCTCGCCGACCACCGAGCCCATGGAGCCCCCCAGGAACTGAAACTCGAAGGCCGCGGCTACGATCGGCAGTCCGTGCAGGGTGCCCTCGAGCACGATGAGCGCATCCTTCTCACCGGTCGCCTTCTGCGCCTGGTTCAACCGGTCGCGGTAGCGCTTACTGTCGCGGAACTTGAGCGGATCCTCGGGCTCGATCGCCTCGCCGATCTCTCCGAGCGTCCCCGGGTCGAGGAAGCGCTCGAGCCGCTCGCGCGCGCGGATGCGCATGTGGTGGCTGCACTTGGGACAGACATACAGATTGCGCTCGAGCTCCGCGCGGTAGAGCACGGCGTCGCACGCCGGGCACTTGATCCATAGTCCCTCCGGGACCGAGCGCGTCCGCCGTTCGGTCTTGATGCGCGAGGGCATGATCTTTTCGAACCAGGACATCGGGGAGCTCTTGTGGCGCCGCAGCAATCTCGCGCGGCGCTTCGATCATAACTGATCGGCGTCCGGCGGCCCGTCCGGGGCCCCGGGCAGCCCGAAAGCCGCCGGGTAGCGTACCTCCCAGAGATAAAGGCCGGCGGCGGGTGCGGTGGCGGCGCAGCGGGTGCGGTCGCGTCCCTCGAGCACGGCACGCGCCCAGTCGGACGGCTCGTCGCGCTTGCCGACGGCGATCAGGAGGCCGGCTATGTTGCGCACCATGTGGTGGAGGAAGGCGTTGGCCTCCGCCTCGATCGTGAGCCAGTCGCCGCGCCGCTCGATGGCGAGGCGCGTCAGGCGCCGGATCGGGGACTTCGCCTGGCACTCGGCCGAGCGGAAGGCGCTGAAGTCATGCTCGCCAAGGAGATGCGTCGCGGCCTCCTGCATGCGTGCCGCATCGAGCGCGCGCGTCACCCAGGCGGCACGCTGCGCATTGAGCGCGGATCGAGCCGTGCGGTTGAGGATCAGATAGCGGTAGATGCGCGCCTCGGCGCAGTAGCGGGCGTGAAAGTGCGCCGCCACGGGCCGCGCCCAAAGGATCGCGACGTCCTCGGGCAGATCCGTGTTAGCGCCGAGAATCCAACTGCGCCCGCTGCGCTCGGCATGGGTGTCGAAGTGCGCGACCTGAGCGCGCGCGTGTACGCCGGCATCGGTGCGCCCGGCGGCCACGAGGCTCAGCGGCTCCGCGGCGACGCCGCCGAGCGCCTTTTCCAGGACCTGTTGAACGGTGCGGAGGGACTGCTGGCTCTGCCAGCCGGCGAAGGCCGAGCCGTCGTACTCGATGCCGACGGCAATCCTAATCAACCAGGCAGTGACTCCATCAGCCGCTGCGCTTCCTGCTTCTGTGCCGCCGAGCCTTCGCTCATCACTTCCTCGAGGATGTTGCGCGCGCCGTCCGGATCGCCCATGTCCATGTAGGCGCGGGCGAGATCGAGCTTGGTACCGACCTCGCTCATCGTCACGGGCTCGAGATCGGGGAGCGCCAGGTCCTCGGACGAGAGCCGCTGGGTGGCGGCGAAAGCGGCATCGGGCACGGTTGCCGTGCCGACGTCGAGATCGAGCCTGCCGTTGTTACCCGGGTAAGTCCCGCTGCCGAGATCGAGATCGACCCCCGAGGCGCGGATCTCCTGATGGGTACCGGTCGTGGCGCTGCTGCTCACGTCGATGTCGACCGTATCGCCGCGCAGTGCGGCGAGGTGCGAGGTGTGTGAGCCGTCCTGGAGCGGCCCGGCCTGCGTCAGCGCGGTCTCGAGCTCCTCCTGGTCGAACTGCCACTGCCCCGTGGTCGAAGTCTTGACGTGCGCGGCCTGCGCGGCCGTGTCCTCGAGGTTCTTGCGCGCCTGATCGTCGAGCCCGGCCACCATCGTCTGGGCGTCGGCGCCGACGCCGAGCGCCGGCTGCTCCTGGGTATCGACCGAGCCGAGATCGAGGCCGAGATCGTCGATCGCGAGCTCCGCGGTCTGGTCGGCTCCGCCCGGACGCGCCCGGGGGGCGATCGGCGCGCGCACCGTGCGGTCGTCGGGTACCTCGAGCGTGGGCTGCTCCACGGTCGGGCCCTCGGTATCCGCGCCCTGCTGGCGCATCCTGGCCGTCATCTGCCGCGTGCTGCCGGTCGCGCCGCCGGCACCGCCCTGGAGGGTGAGGTTGCGATCGGTGACGCCGGTCGACCCTTCGGCCCCCTCGCCCACCGCGGCTCCGATGTCGAGATCGACGCCCTGCTCGGTGGGCACGGGCTCGCCGAGGAGATCGAAGTCGACGCGGCTCTGCCCGCCCTCGAGATTGAGATCGACGCCGCCCGCGGCAGCGCCGCCCACGGCGGCACCGCCCGAGAACAAGGGATCCTCGGGGGCGAGCTGCTTGCCCATGATGAGGATCTTTTCCCACTCCCCGGGTGCGGCTTCCGAGCGCGTCTGCGCGAGCTCGTGCGCGGTCTGCAGGAACTGCTCCTTGTTGCCCCAGACGAAGAACACTTCGAGGAGCTTGAGCTTCAGATCGCGGCGCGTCGGCTCGCGGCCGATGGCGATGCGGATGAGATCGGCGGCCTGGTCGTAGAGACCGTAGGCCATGTGGAAGTCGGCTTCGGCGAGCGGGTCACCCTGGTCGAGGTTGATCGCCGTCTCGCTGCTGATGGTGTCGTCGGCCGTGACGTGCCTGGCGGCCGCAGGCTGTGGCGCGGCGCCGGCGGCCGCGAACCGCGGGCGCTCGTGGGTGCCGGTCTCCTCGACGACGACGCCGGACTCGGGCTCGGTGAGGGGCATCGCGCGCATGGTCGGCGCCTCGAAGCCGCCGCCCCGTGCGGTACCGCCGCTGCTGAGCGCGCCACCCCCGGCGCTTCCTCCGGCGACGGCGGCCACCGCCAGCCGGCCGAGTGAGTCATCGAACTCCGACGCCCGGCGCGAGCGCAGGAAGCGCAAGCCCGCGACCAGGGCGAGCACGAGCGCGACGAGCGCCAGCACCCACCAGTAGCCCATGACCGTATCGAGGAGCGACCCACCCTCGGCGGCGGGCGGCGTCGCAGGCTTCGCGGCCGGAAGCGGCTTCGGCAGCGGCTTCGAGACCGGCGGTGGCGGCGCAGCCTCTGCGACGGGCGGCGGCGCCTCTTCCTTCGCCGCGGGCTTCTCCGCGGGCGCGGGTACGGGCGGTGGGGGCGCGGCCTGGGCGACCGCTGGCTTCGCGGGCGGTGGCGGCGCCGGGGCGGGGGCGGGTGCCGGAGCCGGGGGCGCCTTCGCGGCGGCCTGCTTCGCTGCGAGCTCGGACTGAAGCCGCGAGAGATCCTGGTTCTTGAGGTCGAGCAGGCGCTTCGATTCTGCGAGCTGTCCCTGGAGATCCTTCACCTCGCCCTTGAGCGAGTTGATCTCCGCGGACTGCGCGGCGGTGCCGGCGCCGGCGGCGGCGCCCTCGGTGGGCGTCACGAGATGGAGCCGGCCGGGCTGTGCGGTTTGCGCCGCGCCAGGCGCCGCGGCGGACGCCTTGGACGCGGCGGTCTCGGCACCGCCCGCGGGAGCCGGGGTCGAGCGCCAGGCCGCGGTCTGCCGGTTGATCTCGGCGGTCGCGTCCGCGGGCGAGATCGCGTCGGCCTGCGTCACGTCGGGGATCCGCAGCACCTTGCCCGAGCGCAGCAGGTTCATGTTCTGGTCGAAGGCTTTGGGGTTCGCCTGATAGATGGCGAGCATCCAGCTGCGGGTGCGCGCCGAGTTGGTGCTCGCGCCGGTGACGCCGCGCGCGATCTCGGAGAGCGTCTCGCCCTTCTGCACGACGTGATTCGCGTTGGTGCCCGGCTCGGCCGAGGGAGCGGGGGACACCGGACTCGCGCTCGCGGTCTCGGGGGCCGGCGTGCTCCTGGCGCTCGCGCGCGCGGGCGCCTCGCTCGGTGCGGGCGTCTCGGGCTGCGCGGCCTGCGCCGTCTCGCCTGCGGCGGGCTCGGTTGTGGCCGGCGCCGCGGGCGCTGCGGCCGCGGGAGCCGGAGCCTCGGCGCTGCGCGCGATCGTTCCGGCGCGCGTGTCGGCGCCGGTAGCGGGCGCCGCGACCGGTGCGCTCGCCGCGGGCGACTGGTTCGGCGTGTACAGCGGCGGATCGAGCAGCATGGTGTACTCGCGCACCAGCTGGCCGTGCGACCAGGTGACGTTCACGAGCAACGTGACGAACGGGTCGGTGATCGCATCGTTCGATTTGACTTTGATCAGGTGGCGGCCGTCCGCGGTCTGCGTGATGCGCAGCTGAACGCTCGTCAGGTAAGTCGGATAGTCGAGGCCGTTCTGCGAGAAGACTTCGCGCGGGGCGAGCGAAGCCCGCACCGTGTTCGCCTCATCGGGCCCGACGTCGGTGATCTCGATGTCCGCATCGAGCGGCGAGTTCAGCGACGAGTTGAGCCGAATGTCTCCGAGACCGAGGGCAAACGCCGCCGACGGCAAGGCCAGCAGCAATGCCAGCGCCCGGCTTGAGCGTTTGGCGAACATCAGGGCACCCCGGCAGGAGTCATTTGAAATGTCTTGTAGAAACAATCGGATGGACAACAAGTTGCGAGTCCACCACGAATTGGGCGGCAATATAACTTAAATAGGCTTCCAACCCAAAGCCTGGGGTCTCCGGCGGCCGTCGTTCGCGGCTTTTCGGCGCACATTGTCGGGCACAGTCCTCGAGTTAAATCCCCGTTCAGAAGAACAATTTTTACGGATTCTCAGGACATAAACTGTGTCGCGGTTCGCCTCGGAGGGGCCCCGGGAGGCCCGCGCGGCGGCGGAAATGTGATCGCCGCCACATCTCCCGGCAGGGAGCGGCGGGACGCGCGGATTCTCAGCCGCGTGGCGCGCCCGGAATCACCGGCGTCGTCGAGCTGACGTCGGCGTTCTGCGCGCGCTGGCGCAGGTAGTGATCCATGAGCACGATCGCGAGCATCGCCTCCGCGATCGGCGTCGCGCGCAGTCCCACGCACGGGTCGTGGCGGCCGGTCGTGACGATCTCGGTCGCGTTGCCGGCGACGTCGATCGTGCGCCCGGGGACCTGGATGCTCGAAGTCGGCTTGAGTGTCAGGTGCGCGACGATGTCCTGGCCCGAGGAGATGCCGCCGAGGATCCCACCCGCGTTGTTGCTCAGGAATCCGCCCGGCGTCAGCTCGTCGCGATGCTCGCTGCCGCGCTGTGCGGCGGACCTGACGCCGGCGCCGAGCTCCACCGCCTTCACGGCGTTGATGCTCATGAGCGCGTGCGCGATGTCGGCATCGAGCCGGTCGAAGACCGGCTCGCCGAGTCCGGGCGGCACGCCGGCCGCGACCACGGTGACGCGTGCGCCGACCGAGTCGCCCGCCTCGCGCGTCTTCCAGATGAGCTCCTCGAGCTCGGGGACGCGCTGCGGATCCGGGCAGAAGAAGGGATTCTGGTAGGCGAAAGCGGGATCGACCGGCTCGAGCGTGAGCGCTCCGACCTGGCTCAGGTAACCGTAGATGCGTACGCCGAGCCGCGCGGCGAGATAGCGGCGGGCGATCGCGCCGGCGGCGGTGCGCATCACCGTCTCGCGCGCCGACGAGCGCCCGCCGCCTCGGTAGTCGCGCACCCCGTACTTCTGCTGGTAGGTGTAGTCGGCGTGCCCCGGGCGGAAGCGGTCCTTGGTCTTCTCGTAGTCGCGCGAGCGCGCGTCGGTGTTCTCGATGACGATGCCGATCGGCGTGCCGGTCGTGCGCCCCTCGAAGACCCCCGAGAGAATCCGCACCTGGTCGGCTTCACGGCGCTGGCTGACGAAGTGCGAGCTGCCGGTGCGGCGGCGATCGACGTCCTGCTGCAGATCCGCCGCACTCAGCTCGAGCCCCGGCGGACAGCCGTCGACGATGCAGCCGAGCGCCGGCCCGTGGCTTTCGCCGAAGGTCGTGACGGTGAAGAGCTTGCCGATCGTGTTGCCGGACATGGCGCTAGTGTGCCACCAGTTGCTCGCGGGTGAGGAGGAACACCCCGCCGCCGCCGCGCGCGAACGAGAGCCAGAGGAACGGCAGCCCGGGGTACGCGCGCCGCACCGCCCCCTCGGTGTTGCCGACCTCGACGATCAGGAGCCCGCCCGGCGTGAGGTGGCGGTGCGCCTCGCGCAGGATGATGGCGACCGAGTCGAGGCCGCGCGGACCGGCGGCGAGCGCGAGGCGCGGCTCATGCCGGTACTCGGGCGGGAGCCCGCCCAGCTCGCGCGCCCCCACGTAGGGAGGATTGGCGATGATGAGGTCGTAGCGGGTGCGGGCGAGCGCACTGAAGTGATCGGATTCGATGAGCCGTACGCGCCGCGTCAGTCGATGACGGCGCACGTTGATGCGCGCCACCTCGAGCGCCGCGGCCGAGATATCGACAGCATCGACGTGCGCTCCGGGCAGGGCTCTCGCGGCGGCGATGGCGATGCAGGCCGAGCCCGTGCCGAGATCGAGGACGCGGCGAATCCTCTTTGGTGCCGCCCACGGCGCGAAGCCCCGCTCGATGACTTCCGCGAGCGGCGAGCGCGGGATGAGCACCCGCGCGTCGACCGTGAACGGCAGCCCCGCGAACCAGGCGACGCCCGTGAGGTAGGCGGCCGGAACGCGCTCGGCGATACGCCGTCCGATGAGATGCCCGGCGCGCGCCGCACCCGCCGGGCTCACCCGGCGCCGGTAGAGCGAGAGGCCGCCGGTGTGCGGGAGATGCAGGGCGTGCAGCACCAGGCTCGCGGCCTCATCGCGCGCGTTGTCGGTGCCGTGCCCGAAGCACAGCCGCGCGCGCCTGAGCCGCCGCGCGCTGCGCTCGATCAGGCCGCGCACCGTCAGCGGCGCGGTCGGCGCGGCGCGCCGGCGGCGGCGCTTGATTACGCGCGCCATGCGCGTGCACCGGTATGAAATAATTCGCTCATGAGCTCCGTCCCAGCGCGCTGGCTCCTGATCCTCGCCGCCGGCGCCGTGGGCGCGGGGCTGCTCGGTTTCTGGCTGGCGCAGCAACTTGACAGGGAATCTCCGCGGCTGGCAAGCGGCACCTGGCTGCCCGAGCCGAAGCCGATCGGCGAGTTCGGGTTGATCGATGCGGGCGGCCACCCCTACACGCGCGCCGATCTCACCAGCGCTCCGACGCTCGTCTACTTCGGCTTCACGCGCTGCCCGGACGTCTGTCCGACTACGCTCGCCAAGCTCGCGCAGGCGCGCCGGCAGGCGGCGCTGCCCTCGCTCCGGGTGCTCTTCGTCAGCATCGATCCCGAGCGCGACACGCCGCCCGCCGTCGGGCTCTATGCGCACGCGTTTGATCCGGGCTTCCAGGGCGTCACCGGCAAGCCCGAGGAGATCCGCAAAGTGGCCCGGAACTTCGCGGTGGCCGTCAACCGCGTCGACCTCCCGGGCGGGGACTACACCATGGATCATTCGGCGGTCGTGTTCCTGGTCGACGGCCGGGGCATCCGCGCGATCTTCACCCCGCCCTTCGAAGTGCCGGGACTGGTGGCGGACCTGCGCCGGGCGGCCGCGCAGCTCGGGACGTCCGCGAACGGACCTGCGACATGAAGAGCGACGACACCGGGGCACGGCTCTTCGTCGGGCTTCAGTACCTCCTCCCCCAGCACCTGCTCACGGCCATGGTGCATTGGCTCGCGCGCGTGCGTGTCAGTTGGGTGAAGAACGCGCTCATCGACAACTTCGTCGTCAACTACCGTCCCGACCTGAGCGAGGCCGAGGAGCCCGATCCACGCAAATATGCGAGCTTCAACGCCTTCTTCACGCGGGCGCTGCGCGCCGGAGCGCGGCCGGTGGATGCAGCTCCTGGCGCGCTGGTCGCGCCGGTCGATGGCACCGTGAGTCAGATCGGCAGGATCGATGGGTCGTGGCTGGTGCAGGCGAAGGGCCTCACCTACACGCTCGAATCGCTGCTCGATGAGGCCGCGCCGGCCTGGGCGCCGGTGTTTCGCGGCGGCGCGTTCGCGACGCTCTATCTCGCGCCGTTCAACTATCACCGCATCCACATGCCGCTCGCGGGCGCCCTGCAGGCCGCCTGGTACGTGCCGGGGCAGCTCTTCAGCGTGAACACGACGACCGCGAGCCAGGTGCCGGGCCTGTTCGCGCGCAACGAGCGCATCGTGTGCGTGTTCGCGGCAGGGACCTTGTCCTTTGCGCTGGTGCTGGTGGGTGCCCTGTTCGTCGGCAGCATGTCGACGGTCTGGCACGGCGATGTCACGCCACGCAGTCCGCGGGTGCGCGGCGACCTGCCGCTCGATTTCGTGCGCACGGGCCTCAAGCTCGGGAAGGGCGATGAGATGGGCCGCTTCAACATGGGATCGACGGTGATCCTGCTGCTGCCGCCCGGCAGAACCGAGTGGCAGCGCGACCTCGCCGCCGGCAGCCCCATCCGCGTGGGGCAGACTCTGGCGCAGCTCACATGAAGCCGGGTGAGGACTGGCCGCCGAGCGCGACGCTCGAGGCCCTGCGCGCGCGCGCGGCGCTGCTCGCGCGCGCGCGGGAATTCTTCGCCGCGCGCGGCGTGCTCGAGGTCGACACACCACTCCTCGTCAATTCCCCGGTGAGCGATGTGCACATCGCGAGCGCCACGGTCGAGCTCGGCGCGGCAAAGCCGGCCTCAGCCGCACGCGCACCCACCCTGTTCCTCCACACCTCGCCCGAGTACGCGATGAAGCGGCTGCTGGCCGCGGGTTCGGGCGACATCTACCAGATCTGCCACGTGGTGCGCGGCAACGAGCAGGGGCGCCTCCATAACCCGGAGTTCACGCTCATCGAGTGGTACCGCATCGGCTTCTCGCTCGCGGCACTCATGGACGAGGTGACAGCGCTGGTGCGCGTGCTGCTCGGCCCCTCGGGACCCGGCCGCCGCGGCGAGCGCCTGAGCTACCGCGAGGCGTTCGCGCGCGAGCTCGCGCTCGATCCCTTCGAGGCCCCGGATGCCGAGCTCCTCGCGGCGGCGCGCCGACTCGGCTTCGAGTCATCGAACGGCAACCGCGACGAGCTCCTCGAGTTCCTGATGGGAGTGGGCGTTGGTCCGCGCCTCGGCCGCGGCGCCCTGACCTGCGTCCATGGTTATCCGGCGACCCAGGCGGCGCTCGCACGTCTCGATCCCGGGGATCCGCGCACCGCCCTGCGCTTCGAGCTCTATTGCGAGGGGGTCGAGCTCGCCAACGGCTTCCACGAGCTCGCCTCGCCCGGCGAGCAGCGCGCGCGCTTCGAGCGCGACAACGAGGAGCGGCGGCGTGCGGGCCAGGCGCGGCACGCACTCGATCAGCGGCTGCTCGCGGCGCTCGCCGCAGGGCTACCGGACTGTGCCGGCGTGGCGCTTGGGTTCGATCGCACCCTGATGCTGGCGCTCGGCGCCGGGCACATCGATCAGGTGCTGCCCTTTCCGACGGCGCGCGCCTGAGCCGATGAGCGCGGCCGCTATTCGCGCCTCATGAGCTCCACCCGGCTCTCGTCCCGGGGGCTCGCGGCCGGCGCCGCGGCCTTCACGATCTGGGGATTGTTCCCGGTCTACCTGCACCCGCTGAGTCCCGTGCCGGCGGTGCAGATCATCGCCCACCGCATCACCTGGTCGTGCCTCTTTCTCCTCATCGTGCTGCTCGTGCGCCGTGAGCTCGGCGGGCTGACGACCGTCCTCGTCCGGCCGCGCCTCCTCGCAGGACTCGTCGCGTCCGCGCTCCTCATCAGTGCCAACTGGCTGGTGTACGTCTGGAGCGTCACGCATCAGCACATCGTCGAATCGAGTCTCGGCTACTACATCAATCCGCTCGTGAACGTGCTGCTCGGGGTGCTGGTGCTGCGCGAGCGGCCGAACGCGGTGCAATGGAGCGCGATCGCGCTCGCCGCGCTCGCCGTGGTCTATCTCGCGGTTGAGGCCGGGCGCCCGCCCTGGATCGCCTTCGCGCTCGCCACGAGCTTTTCGTTGTACGGGTTCGTTCGTAAGGTGATCAGTGTCGATGCGCTGCCGGGGCTTGCGATCGAGACCTTGCTGCTCCTGCCGTTCGCGCTTGGGCTTCTCGCCTGGTCCGAGGCCGCCCACATCGCGGCCTTCGGCCACGACGGTCCGGGGATAACCGCACTGCTCCTCGGCAGCGGGGTCGTCACCGCGGTGCCGCTGTTCCTCTTTGCCTACGGCGCGCGGCGCCTGCCCTATTCCACGGTGGGGGTGCTGCAGTACATCGGCCCGAGCCTCCAGCTCGCCTGCGGCGTGCTGTTCTTTGGCGAGGGCTTCGGATCCGCGCGCGCGGCGGGATTCGGGCTCCTCTGGGCGGCCCTGATCCTGTACGCGGCGGATGGCGTGTGGCGCGCGCGCACGCCGGCGCGCGCCGCCACGGAGTGAACGCGCGCTACTGCTTGGCGCGCGAGATGTACTCGCCGGTGCGCGTGTCGATACGGAGGACTTCGCCTTCGTTGATGAAGAGCGGCACGCGCACCACGGCGCCGGTCTCGAGCTTCGCGGCTTTCTGACCGCCGGTGGCGGTGTCGCCGCGCAGCCCCGGGTCGGTCTCGACGACCTTGAGCTCGATGTGCGGCGGCGGCGTGACGACCAGCGGCACGTTGTTCCAGAGCGTCACGATGCAGACCACGCCGTCCTTGAGCCACCGCGCGTTGTCGCCGACGGCCGACTTGCCGGCGGTGTACTGCTCGAAGTTCTCCGGGACCATGAAGTGCCAGAAGTCGCCGTCCTGGTAGAGGTACTGCATGTCCATGTCGACGACGTCCGCGGCCTCGA
>DATMRG010000006.1:0-13744 GCA_035566495.1 Steroidobacteraceae bacterium
GCACTCCACGCGGCGCGAGCGCCGCGCGGGCCCGGGTCAGAACCGCTTCCTGCGAGGCAGGGTCGATGTATTGCAGCACGTCGAGCAGGATGATCGCATCAGCCGGACCGTAGTCTACGTGACTGATGTCGCCCTGCACGATGCGCGCCCGCTCGCCGAGCGCCGCCCGCGCCCGCGCCGCCTCTCGGGGGTTGATTTCGACGCCGGTGTACTCCACCGGGTCGGGCGGGCGCGGCCAGTGAGATGGCCAGCCCCCTTCGCGATACGCCGCCGCCGCCGCGAGCAGCCAGGTCGCGAGCAGTCCCTGCCCGCACCCGAGGTCGAGAATGCGCTTCGAATCGCCGAGCAGGCCGCGCGCGAGGATCGCCGTGAACACGGGGTCTGCGCGGAGCTTGTTGCACGCGAACCGCCAGGCAAAGAGCCCGGCGGTTCGATAGGACGCGCTCGCTGCATCGACGAGCGCAGGGATGCCGGGGCTCGCGATCACGCGCACGCCGCACGCAGCGTCACGAGCCGCAAGTTCGCGGCACTCACGGCCGCGAGGAGCGGCGGGAGCACCTCGAGAATCACGGGGGTGCCGTCCGCGGTGCGTCCGGCGTGCCCATCGTGCAAGAGCAGAATGTCGCCGCCCCGAAGTCCGCGCGTGAGCCTTCGCAGCACCTGCGTGGGATCGCGCGAGACCGTATCAAAGCCGCGCCGCGTCCAGCTGACGAGCGTGAGCCCGGCGCGCGCGAGCTCGGGCTCGAGGAAGGGGTTGCGCAGCCCCGCCGGCGCACGAAAGAACCGCGGCGCCTCCCCGGTCGCGAAGGCGATGGATTCCTGGGCGGCGCCGATTTCGGCGCGCAGCGCCCGCGGGCCAAGGAGCGAGAAGCGGTGCAGGTGGCGCTGGCTATGGTTCTCGACACTGTGGCCGCGGGCGATGATCTCGCGCGCGAGCTGCGGCTCGCGGGCGATGCACTTGCCGACACCGAAGAAGCTGACGCGCGCAGCGTGCTTGTCGAGGAGCGCGAGCACGGCCGGCGTCACCTCGGGATCCGGGCCGTCATCGATCGTGAGGGCGACCTCGCCGCGCGCCGCAGCGGCCGGCGGCAGGCGGGTCAGGTTGGGACCGAGGAGCGACGCCCGCGGCCAGAGCCCGGCGGCCGTGAGCGCGAGGTGATTGGCCGCTACCGCGGACAGCGCCCAGGGCCAGAGGGGCGGGCGCGCGAGGAGGGCGCCGGCCGCCGCCAGGTGCAGCGCAACCGACCCGCGAATGAAGGCGGAAGGGTGGAAGCGACGCCGTAGGTCCTCAGCCGGCTGAGCGGGCGATCCGGGCATCGAGAAATCTCTCCCACAGGCTCCGCCAGACGGGCCACTCGTGGCCGCCGGGCACCGTGTCGACGTCCTCTGCCGCGAGCGCTGCGGCGAGTGTCCGGTGACGCTCGCCGAAGCGGTCCTCCCTGCCCAATCCTAAGTGAATCGGCAGCGGGCCGCGGACCTGGCTCTTGATGAAGCGCCAGATACGCCGCTCCTCGTCCGATTCGGCGGAATCGCCGGGTTCCCAGCGCTCCAGGCCCCCCGCGCGCTCGATCTCCTGGGTCACGATGTGACTGCCGAGGTAGGGGGCGAAGAGACAGAGACCGTCGAGCTCGCGGAAGTGGCGCTCGGCGCAGGCGAGCGCGATGAAGGCGCCGAGTGAGATGCCTCCGAGCCAGAGCGTCACGCAACCAGAGCTGCGGGCCGCGGTGATCAGGCGCGCGAGCTCCGCGAGGACACTCCGGTCGGTGACCGATTGCAGGCGCAGCTCGATCAACACCAGGTCGAGATCGAGTCCGCGCGCCCGCACCGCATCGGCGAAGCCCGCGCGCAGAAAATCCCTGGGCTCGGAGTAGGCCGGCGGCAGGAGCAGCACCCGTTGCGAGGCGCCGCGGCCCGGGTCGGCAGGCTCGAGGAGCGCGGAACTCATGCAGCGGACCTGAACGCCGCGCGCGGAGCCAAGAGCGCTGCGAACAGGAGCGCGAGCAGTGCCCCGGGGGCCGTGGTGCGTCCGAGCGCCGCCAGCACCGGCACACTCGAGAACGCGAGCACGCCAAAGCCGATCACGGTGGCGAGATTGGCGATGGCGAGCGAAGCAAGAGTCCTCGGGAGGTCGGCGTGCGCGCTCTCTGCCAGGCGATCGAAGAAGAGCGCGTAGTTCGAGCCCACGGCGACGATCAGCAGCATCCCGACGATGTGCAGGATCCCGAGCCGCTGGCCCGCCGCCGCGAGAGCTCCGGTCACGACCAGCACCGCGAGGACGAGGGGCGCCACGACACGCAGCGCGCGCACCGGTGAGCGCGTCACGGCGAGGAGCACGAGGATTGCCCCGAGGCCGACGAGCGCGAGCAGCACGGCCTGGGTGAGATAATGCGTGTAGAGATCGTCGGCCTCGGCCTTGAGGTCGAGGAGGCGCGCGCTGACGGCGGGATCGGGGGCGGCCGCGGCGACGGCGGTGCGCAGCGCGCGGATCGCGGCGTCAGAAAAGTCGCCTCCGTCGGGCGAGGAGACCGGAAGGAACGCGGTGGTCGCCTGAGGCGTCACGGCGAACAGCGCATCGAGCGCGGTTCCGAGCGGCGTCCCGCTCAGCTCGTGCGCGGTGAGCGGCGGAGCGGTGCGCGCCTTGTCCACGTCCTCGAGAAAGGGTGCGAGCCGCGCCGCCTTCACCGGGAGCCCCGCGAGCGCCTGATCCACCCGCGCGGCGAGCTCCGCGGGCGGCGGCAGGCTCGATCGCCGCGCGCGCTGGGTGGCCGCGCTCGGCAAATAGCGCGTCGGTGACTCAAACCCCCCGATCACGCCGGCGTCCCTGAGAGCCTTGAGGCGCGCCGAGACTGCTTCGGCGGTGCGGAGCGCCGCGTCGGTGTCGGAGGAAGATACGGCGATGAGATAACGGGGATCCGGCGCCCCGAGGTCGGCGCGCAGCGCCGCATCCGTCTCCTGATCGGTCGCCGGCACCGGGGATAGATCGTAGAGCTCGCGGCTGAAGAGCGTCGCGCGATGTTCGAAGAGCACGATGCCGGCGAGCAACGCGAGCGCGACGAGCGCGACCCGCAGGGAGCGCAGTCGCTGCAGAGCGCCCGCCAGAGCGCTGCCGAGCGCCGTGAGATCCCGGGTGCGGAGGATCCGCGGCCGCCACTCGGGCAACACATAGCGCGTCACGAGCGCAGCGGCGGCGAGACCCGCGATCGAATAGAGCCCGAGCTGCGCGAGCCCCTGAAAGCTCGACGGCACGAGCACCGCAAAGCCGCACACCGAGGTCAGCATGCCGAGCCGGATCGTCGGCCAGAGTCCGCGCCGCCATTCGTCGCCCTCCGATTCGGCAAGGCCGCCGGCCGGCTCGCGCTTTCCGGACTGAATGAACAGGTAGATCGCGTAGTCGACGGCTTCGCCGATCAAGGTGACTCCGAAACCGAGCGTGATGCCGTGCACCACCCCGAAGCCGAGCGCGACGGCTGCCACTCCGGCGAGTGCCCCCGAGGCGACCGGGACGAAGGTCAGAAGGAGCGCGGTCAGCGAGCGGTACGCGGCGAGAAGGAGTGCGGCGATGAGCAGCGCGCTCACGATTGAGAGCCGTATCACCTGCTCGCGGATCAGCGTGCGCGAGGTGACCGCGAACACTCCGGGGCCCGAGAGGCGCAGCGTGAGTCCGGCCGCGGCGCTCGGCGCGGACGCCGCGGCAAAGGCGCTGCGGACGGCGGCACAGGCGTCTTCCTGGCCATCGGTATCCGAGCCGGCGGCCGAGGTTTGCGCGATGAGCAAGGCCCGGCGGCCATCGCGCGAGCTCCAGACGCCGTCGAGCGTCGCGATGCGCGGCGGGTCGAGCCCGTCGAGAATGTGCAGCGTCTCGCCCGTCGGGTCGCTCGTGAAGAGCGGCTTGGCGAGCAGACCCTCGGGCGAAGCGAGGCGCTCGAGGTTGTCGCCGATGGCGCTGCGCAGCCCCTCGACCGTGAAACGCTCCGGCGTCACGGTATCGCTCAGCTGATACCGATGCCTGAGAAGGAAGTCCGCGCCGCGGGCGAAACCCTCCGGCTCGCCGTCGCTCACCTCGAGGAACGCCGGACTCGAACGCAGCCGCCGGGCGAGGTCGCTGGTGATGCGGGCGCGCGTGCCCGCATCGCCCCCTTCGATGGCCACCATGATGAGGCGCGCAGCGAATCCTGCGCGCAGCGCCTCGGTGAGGAGCCGCTGACTCTCAGTCGGCGCACGCGGCAGGAAGGCGGAGAGATCCGCCGTGTAGCGCGCGCGCGCCGCGAGCGCCGCGGCCAGCGCGGCCAGGAGGGCGAAGACCAGCGTCGCCGTCCATCCGGCGCGTGTCACGGCGGGAGTTCCCGTCCGATGGTGAGGAGCGAGCGGTCGCCGTCCGCCTGGGAAACCTGGACACTCCTGAGCTGCGCCTGCTCGCCCGCGATCCGCACCTCGGTGACGAGGCGCGCGGCGGCGGCATCGCGCGGCGTGAGGTGGAGCGTCCAGCGGGACAGGTCACCGTCGAGACGCACGCCGAAGGCGCGCTCGAGCGCCGTACGGTCCCCGGCCAGCGTGGCGCGCAGGCTCTCGACGAGCGGCGCGAGCTGCGGGTAGGCCGTGAGCGCGAGCGTCCGGGTGCGCTGGCCGCGCGTGGCGCTCAGCACTCCGTGCTCGAGGACCAGCGTCTCGGGTCGCGGGGTCAGTGTCCGCTTCTCGAGGTGGTCGGGTGCCTCGTAGAGAAGCTCGCCCGAAGATTCGAGCGGGCGGTCGAGCACGGCCAGGTACTGCACTTCGGTAAAGGCGACGTGGCCGTGACGCCGCAGGGCGAGCTGTGCGAGCAGCGCGGCGAGCGGATCGGAGCTATCGGCAGGCGCCGCCGCCGGCGCCGCGGCGAGCGCAGTGGCGAGCGCCAACAGCAACGCGCACAGCGCTCCGGGCCGCTGCGTGCTCACCTGGCGGCTCCGGCCGCGTGCGGCCCGGCGTCCTGCCAGAAGTCGTAGAAGTTGAACCAGTTGTAGGGATCGTGGCGGCAACACTCTTCGAGCAGCGCGACATAGCGGCGGATCGCCTCCTGCACCTGCGCTTCGCGGCCGGCGCGCGGCGCCGAGGAGAAGTCCGCGATCTCGCGCAACACCACGTGGTAGCGGTTGCCCCCGCGGTAGAGACCGGCCATGAAGAATACCGGGCAGCGGAGCGCCGCGGCCGCGCGCATCGGCCCGGAGGGAAAGAGCGCCGGCGTACCGAGGAAGCTCACCCGCTGCGCCGGCGCCTCGCCGATAGTGCGGTCGGCGAGCATGCCGACGAAGCCGCCCGCCTCGAGGCAGTCGCGGATCCGGAGCATGGCATCCAGTTGTCCGAGCGCAATGATTTCGGGTGCCGCGGCGGGATTGTCCACCGTGAGTGTGTTCATCTTGGTCGCCATGTCCGCGTACATCGCCATCGCTACGCGCAATCCCGGCTGACGCCGTCCGATGGCGCTGATGATCTCGAAGCTTCCCAGGTGCGCGCCGAGAAGGAACGCGCCGCTTCCGCGCGTCACCATCGAGCGCAGCAGCGCCTCGTTCTCGACCGTGATGTCGAAGAGCTGGTAGCGATCCTTCGCGAGGTAAACCCGGTCGAGGAGGGTCGAGGCGAAGGCGAATATCTGCCGGAAGACATCGCTTGCGGCCGGCTCACGGCCGAGGGCGCGGCGCAGGTAGAGGCGCGCGCAGGCTCGCTCGCGCGGCGCGAACAGAAAGAAATAGACGGCGATCCCGCCGAGGAGGACCCGCGCGGTCCTGCGCCCGAAGGTGAGCGACAGGAAGACCATGATGCTGAAGAGCGTCGCGCTGCCACGCTCACGCGCGCGGACCCAGTGGGCGTCGCTCGTGCGGGTCTCGCCGGCGGCGCCGGCCGCCATCGTCCGCGTTCCGGACGGGCGCAACACGCCGCTCGCCACCGTTCGCCCGCCGCTCGAGACGGTGAAGCGCATCGAACCGTTCGGCAACGGCTCGTACTCGATGGTGAGGGTCTCTCCCGGCTGGACGGGCTTCAGAAATTTCGCGGTGCCGACGGTCCACTGCTGCGCTGCGGCGCCGCCCTGCACCTGCTCGACCGCCCGCACCGTCTCATCGAGCAGCACCACACCCGGAAGCACCGGCGCGCCGGGGAAGTGGCCCGCGAGCGCCGGATGTGTGGAGTCGATTCTGAGCGTCGTGAGCAGCGGCATGCACGGTCACCGCGCCGGTGAGGACTTTTGTTCCGCGGCGGCGAGCGAGCGCAGCGCCTCCTCGGGCAGCTTCCCGGTGCTGGTGCGCGGCAGGCTCGGCACGAGCAGCAGCGGGCGCGGCAGAAAGACCGGGTCGATGCGCCGGCGCAGCTCGGCGGCGATCGCCGCGGCATCGAGGCCCGGGGCGACGACGCAGGCGCCGACGCGCGTGACCGTGGCCTCGCCTGTGTCCGCGTCGCCATGGAAGAAGGCGCCATCGACGACTCCGGGGATGGAGTTGAGCTGATGGTTGAGATAGCCGAGGGAGCTGCGCTTGCCGGCGATGTTGACGAGGTCGGCGACCCGGCCGTGCAGGAGGAAGCGGTCGCCACCGAGCACTTCGATCACATCGCAGAGCCGCGTTGCCTGCTCGACGTGACCGCCGTGCGCCCAGGTCTCCTCGGCGCGCGGCTCGAGCGTGACTCCGGGGAACAGGCGCCACTCCTCGCTCTCGGTCGTGCGCCGCACCGCGATCGAGCCGGTCTCGGTGGAGCCATAGATCTCGAGCAGACGCGTCGCGCCACGCCGCTCGATCTCGCGCGCGAGTTGCGCCGAGAGTGGGGCCGTCGCCGATACGATCAGGTCGGTGTCGGGTATGGCGAGACCTGAGGCCAGCAGGGCACGCAGGTGAATCGGAGTCGTCACCAGCACGCGCGGCCGCGGCGCAGCCGCGAGCACCGCGCAGACATCCGCCGGGTAGAACGGCCGCTCGGTGCAGAGCGCATTGCCGCTCGAGAGGGGCAGGAGGACGCTCGCCTCGAATCCGTACATATGCTGCGGCGGCACCGTGGCCACGATGGCGTACGAGATCCCGGGGGTAAGGCCGAGTCGCTCGCGTTCCAGCCGCATGCACCCGCGGAGTCTGCCGAAGGTCTTCTCGTGGGGGACGGGGGCACCGGTCGATCCCGAGGTGAAGACGAAGGCGGCGCGCTGGCCCGCATCGATCTGCGGCACGGACATGCTCGCGCTCGCTTTACCCGGTCGCGCCACCCGAGCGTCGTCCGGGAAGCGTACGAGCGGCAGCTCGACATCGCTGTCGTCCTCGTCGGTCAGGCAGACCGCGTCCGGGGCGAAGCCCTTCAGGTGGGCGATGACGGCCGGCGTTCGGGTCGAAGGCAGGAGGCTGACCTTGCCGCCGACCAGGCCGGCCGCGAGGCCGACGGCGAAGCGGTAGCGGTCGGCGCAGACGTTGAGCACATGCCCGCCGTCCCCGAGCAGGGGGCCGAGGCGGGTCACGTCGGCCAGAAACTGGCTCGCGAGGACGGGCTTCCCGGCGCGGTAGGCGAGCACCGCGTCAGCCGATGCATGCGCGATCAGCGGCAGGTAGGCCAGTTGATTACTTCGTCCTGTGTGCGTTGACGTATTCGGCGAGGTGGCGCAGGGAGGCGAAGATGCGCTCGTTGTCCTCACTGTCCGCCCGCAGCTGTACGCCGTACTGCTTGGATACGACCAGCGCGATCTCCAGGATGTCGATCGAGTCGAGCCCGAGGCCCTCGCCGTACAGCGGCTGGTCCGGGCCGATGTCGGCTGCCGGAACCTCCAGGTTGAGCGCGGTGACGATCAGCCCGGCGAGCTCGCGCGAGAGGGCCGCGATGCCAGCGGAGCCGGCCGGTAGTCTCAGCGGAGAAACGTTGTCGGTCATTGCCTGCTAATAAGGAGTAGAAACGTTGCCGCCATTATACAAGGGGGGATCCGGCGGCAACCACCAGCCAGAACCGCCGCCGGTGCCTGAGAGCCGTTCCAAAGCCGCGTCAGTGTGCGATGCGGCGCGCCATCAACATGGGCAGCCGCAGGAGAAAGCCCAGGAACAGCCGCGTGTACATCCAGGTGAGGAGTACGTTGTCGCGCCAATACTGGAAGTGCGATACGCCGCCCTCGGCGGGCGTGAAGTAGCGGCAGGGCGCCGGCAGATTGCGAACTGGCAGGCCGCGCCAGCTGAGGCGCACCACCGCCTCGCCGTCGAAGTCGAAGCGCCGCATCCAGCGCGTCCGCTGCATGACCGCGATGAGGGGTGCGATCGGGTAGACGCGAAAACCGAACAGGGTGTCGGTGATCCCGGCCCAGAGCGTCTCGAGATTGGTCCACCAGTTGGCGACGCGGCGCCCGCGCAGACGGATACGCGGCGCCGTGGCATCGAACACCGGCGCGCCGAGGATCATCGCCTCGGGCTCGGCCGACGAGGCGCTCATGAAGGGGCGGATGCAGTCCGCGGGATGCTGCCCGTCGGAGTCCATGGCGAGCGCGTGGGTGAAGCCCTGGGCACGCGCCGCGATGAGGCCATCGAGGAGCGCCGCGCCCTTGCCGCCATTGTGCTCCCGCACCAGCACCCGCAGTCCCGGATCGCCGCGGGCGAGCTCGGTGAGGAGAGCGGCCGAGCCGTCGGTGCTGCCGTCCACCACCACCCACACCGGGTCCCACTGGGCGCGGGCCGCGCGCACGACCTGCGCCAGGCGCGCCCCGGGGTTGTAGCTCGGGATCAGCACGAGGTGAGTCGCCGAGGGCGTCATTCGTCGCTCTCGACCAGGCGTTGCGACTTGCCGATCATCCACACAAAGGCAATTCCCCCGCTCCAGTAGCCGTCGCGCTTCACCAGCGGGCTGGGCGCAAAGGCCGCACCCTCGAGCGAGTCGTGGCGCAGGTAGGCGCCGATCCAGTACTCCGGGAAGCGTCGGGTGAGCGAAACCAGCGCCTGCGTGCCGGCGTAGCCACCGGGTGCCGCGTAGGCGGGGCGCGTGGGCGTCGCGAACTGCGGCGCGACGCTGTAGAAATAATCGTCGTAGCGGCGCTGGGCAAACAGCGGACCGGCGAGCAGCCCCAGCTTCCAGCCGGTCGGTCCCCGGTACTGCGCCAGGTCGAGGTTCAGATGCGGTGTATAGAACCACCCGATGCCGTGTGGATGGGCCTCGACGGTGATCGCGGTGCGCGCCGGCAGCTGCAGATCGAGCTTCGCGCGCGAGTCAGCCGAGCGCCACATATGCCAATTGAGCGACGGCCCGATCTCGACCGTAGACCGCAGATCCGGCATCCCGGCGCGTGCCGAATTGTTGCGCACCGGAGTCGTGGCATTGACGCTCAGGTTGAGCTCGATGCGGTCCTGACGGAGCAGCTTGCCGCGCAGCCCGTCGCGGTCGGACTGCAGGAACTTGCCGCGGTACACGAAGTAGGGCACCGGCACGGGGTAAACGTGGGTGGTGTCGGCGCCGCGGTAGTCGTTGAACACCAGTACTCCGGCACCCAGGCCGACTTCCCACAGCGGCTGCTGATCGGGCCACGCCGCGCGCGGGCTGAGCGCCGCCAGCACCATGAGCGCCGCCGCCGGCGCGACGCGCCGCGCGGCCCTGCAGGGGCGCCTGATCACGCGTCGGCTTGGAGCGGACACATGCCGGTTGCCTCGATCTCGACCAGCAGGTCCTGGCGGCAGATGTCGGCTTGCAGGTAGAGCACCGTCGAGGCGGGCTCGAGCGAGCGGGCGAGCTCGGCACGGATGACCGGCAGGTCGGCCGGGCGTCGCACGTACGCCTTGAAGGCGAGCGAGCCGAGCGAGAAGCGCGCCGCGCGCTCCACGCGGTTGGCTTCCTCGAGGAGCGCCTCGATATTGGTCAGCGTCTCACGGGTCTGGGCCGCGGTGTCGCCGACGTGGATCGAGCGGTGCCCACGGATGCTCGCCGTTCCGGAGATGAAGAGTGTCAGGGCATCGCGCTGGCGCAGGAGCGTGGCGCGCGAGAACGCCGGCGCATGACTTCCGTACTGGCGCGGGTAGCGGTAGGCACTGATCTGGCGCGGGTTCTCGATGAAGACGGGCGCCATGCGCGCCGCCAGAAAATACACGACCAGCGGGCTCCCGCTCGCGGCTCCGAGCGCCGAGGCCGCCGGCACGCTGCCGCCGAACGCGCGGCCGCAGGCGCTGAGCGCGTGCTGGCGGGCGCGGTTGAACTGGCGGTAGCGCTCGATCCCGTCGGTATCGCGGTTGATGTCCGGCAGATAGTTCCAGATCCGCAGCAGGTGCGGGTAACCGAGCGCATCGAGCGTCGCACAGATCTCGCGGTAGGCCTGCTCGGTGGCGGTGTGCAACGCCGAATGGGCGGCCGGGTCCGTGCCCGTGACCTCGGACTCGGCGAGCGCAATGCAGCCGAAGAGCAGATTCTCGCTGCGGCGGAAGCGGACGCGGTTGCGGCGGCCTGATTCCGCCGGCTGGCCCGAGCGCCATACCTCATAGACGTGCGCGGTCCCGAGCAGCACCGGCGTGTTGACCTCGGCGACCGGGATCTCGGTCCCGGGGAGCGCGGGGGCGGGCGGGCCGCTGAAGGTGGCGACGCCGAGCACATCGGCCCACGGAGCCGACTGGTATTCGGCCGGGGACAGGTAATCGAGGTGCAGGCCGGCCGGGGCGCCCATCGAGCGTCGAATCGCGGTATTCAATGATCCGACTTCTGATCCGACTTCGGCGCGTCACTCTTGCCGGTCACCGCGTCCTTGGTCTTCTCGGCGCCGTTCTTCACGCCGGTGCCGACGGCCCTGGCGCCGTGGGCGATCGCCGCGCCGGCCTTCTTCGAGTCGTCGCGAACGGTGTCGCGCGCCGGCGCCGTTTTCTCGGCGACCTCGTGCCCGACCTTACGGGAGGTATCGGCGACTTCGTGTCCGACCTTGCGCGAAGTGTCGGCGACCGCGTGGCCGACCGTCCTGGCGCCGTCCGCGACCGCGTGGCCGACCGTCCTGGCGTCCTCCTTGACGGTCTCCTTGAAGCCCGGGCTCTGGCTGTCCTGCGCGCGGGCCGGAGCCCCCGCCGCCAGGGTGATGGCGGCCATGACGGCCGCGGCCAACAGGGTAGTTTTCATGGCAACTATCGTACGACAGTCGCAGCGCGGCCGCACGGTTGGGACCTCCGTCGCGGTGCCAATCGTCAGGGCATTCGGGCAAACTCGGCGGATGCGTTTCGAACGCCTGCCAATCGCCGTACTGCGCACCCGCTATGTCCCGGGCGGCTGGGACGTGCTCGCATTCATCCTGGTGTTTGCTTTCTTCGTGTACTGCGCGCAGGCAGCGCACGGACTCACGGGATCTCTGACGCGGCTCGAGGCGACGCCGATCTCGCTCGACCCGAGTGCGCTGTTCGGCTACTCGGCACGCACGGCGCTGCGCATGTTGCTCGCGATGCTCGCCTCGCTCGTCTTCACGTTCACCTACGCGACGCTCGCCGCCAAGAGCCACCGTGCCGAGGTGATCCTGGTGCCGCTCTTGGATTTTCTGCAGTCGGTGCCGATCCTGAGCTTCACGATCGTCACCCTCTTTTTCCTGCAGCTGACGCCGGGGCGCGTGGCGGGGGCCGAGCTCGCCTCGATCTTCCTGGTCTTCACCAGTCAGGCCTGGAACATGGCCTTCAGCTTCTACCATTCGCTCCGCAGCATCCCGGACGAGCTGACCGAGGCGGCGCGCAACTTCCAGTTGAGCCCCTGGCTGCGCTTCTGGCGGCTCGAGGTGCCGTTCGCCATGCCGGCGCTCATCTGGAACATGATGATGTCGATGTCCGGTGGCTGGTTCTTCGTCACGGCATCGGAGGCCATCACCGTCGGCAACACGACCGTGACGCTCCCCGGTGTGGGCTCCTACATCGTGACCGCCATGCAGCAGAAGAATCTCGGCGCGATCGGCTGGGCGATCCTCGCGATGCTGATCGTCATCCTGGCATTCGATCAGCTGCTGTTCCGGCCGCTGATCGCGAGCGCCGACTGGTTCCGCCTGGAGCAGGAGGCGGGATTCACCCCGAGCCGCTCCTGGGCGCTCACCATGATGCGCCGCTCGAGCCTGCTGCGCTTCGTCGGCTCGCGCTTCCACGCCCTCCTGCGCCTCGGAGTGAAGCCCGTCGCCAAATGGGGCGCGGCGGCGCCGCGGCCGCCGAGCCCATGGCGCTCGCGCCGGCTGGACTACCTCTGGTACGGGGTCCTGATCGTCATCGGCATCGCGGCGCTCTGGAAGACGACGCTGTTCGTGCTCGGCGAAGTGCGGCCGGCCGAGATCGGGCGGGTACTTCTTTACGGGTTGTTCACCCTCACGAGGGTCGCGGTGCTGATCGCGCTCGCGAGCCTCATCTGGGTTCCGATCGGTGTGTGGGTGGGCCTGCGGCCGCGGGTAGCCGATATCGCGCAGCCGATCGCGCAGTTCCTGGCCGCGTTCCCGGCGAACCTGTTCTACCCGCTGCTGTTCTCGGCGATCGTAGCCTTCAAGCTCACCCCCGATATCTGGCTGAGCCCGCTCATGATCCTCGGCACACAGTGGTACATACTCTTCAACGTGATCGTGGGCGCTTCGGCGATCGCACCTGACCTGCGCTATGCGAGCGAGAACCTGGGCGTGCACGGATGGCTCTGGTGGCGCCGGGTGGCGCTGCCGGCGGTGTTCCCGTTCTACGTCACCGGGGCGATCACCGCCTCGGGCGGCTCGTGGAACGCGAGCATCGTGGCCGAGGTCGCGAGCTGGGGTAACGAGAAGATCACCGCGCACGGCCTCGGTGCCTACATCATGGAGGCGACCACCACGGGGGATTTCCAGCGCAGCGTGCTCGGCACCGTGGTGCTGAGCCTCTTCGTGGTGGTAGTGAACCGCATCTTCTGGCGGCCGCTGTATGCCCGCGCCGAGCGCAAGTTCCGCATCAGTTGAGGAGAGACCCGTGAATGCCACCGCTCCCGCGCTCAATCTCGCGCCGCTCCTCGACGTACAGGGGGTGTGCAAATCCTTCCGCAAGCCCGACGGCGACGAGCTGGTCGTGCTCGAGCAGGTGAATCTCAAGCTTCGGCCCGGCGAGATCGTCGGGCTGCTCGGGCGCTCGGGCTCGGGCAAATCGACGCTGTTGAGACAGATCGCCGGGCTCGATACGCCGAGCGGCGGGGTGGTCAGCTATCTGGGCCACCCGGTTCTCGCGCCTGCCTCCGGGATCGCCATGGTGTTCCAGAGCTTCGCGCTCTTCCCCTGGCTCACCGTGCTCGAGAACGTACAGCTGGGACTCGAGGCGCAGGGGGTCGCCGAGGACGAGATGCGCAAGCGTTCGCTCCAGGCGATCGACCTGATCGGGCTCGACGGCTTCGAGTCCGCCTATCCGCGCGAGCTCTCGGGCGGCATGCGCCAGCGGGTGGGCTTCGCACGCGCGCTGGTAGTGCACCCCAACATTCTGCTGATGGACGAGCCGTTCTCGGCGCTCGATGTCCTCACGGCCGAGACGCTGCGCGGCGACTTCCTGAACCTCTGGGGCGAGGGGCAGCTGCCGATCAAGGCGGTGCTGCTCGTGACGCACAACATCGAGGAAGCTGTGCTGATGTGCAATCGCATATTGGTCTTCTCCTCCAATCCGGGACGGGTGATCGCCGAGATCAAGGTCACCCTGCCCTATCCGCGCAATCGCTTCGACCCGGCGTTCCGCGAGCTGGTCGACGACATCTATACGCGAATGACGCAGAAGGCTCGGCCCGCCGAGCTCGCGAAGGGCCAGGGCGTCGCGCCCGCCATTGCGCTGCGACTTCCGCCGGT
>DATMRG010000007.1:0-10040 GCA_035566495.1 Steroidobacteraceae bacterium
CGGGCTGACGACGCTCCACTGGCAGGCGGGCGGGCTGCGGCAGACGGCGGGCGGCGTGGTCGGGGGACTCGTGGGCAAGGGCCTGGCGTCCTGGCTGGATTTCCTCGGCGCAACGCTGGTTCTCATCGCGGCGTGGATGGCCGGCCTGTCGGTCGCCTTCCATGTCTCGTGGCTCACGGTCATGGACCGCCTGGGTGCTCACACCTGGGGGGCCATCGGCTGGCTGCGCTCGCGCCTGGCCTCGCGCAAGGATGTGGCGGAGGGGCGCGAGCGGCGCCAGGCGCGCAAGGAGGCGGTGGAGATCGACCAGAGGAGATCGGCGACGCGTGCGCCGCCGCGCATCGAGCCGCCGCTGCCGGTGGTGGAGAAGAGTGCCCGCGTCGAGCGCGAGCGGCAGGTGCCGCTGTTCGATCCGCCGAAGGCGAACGAGCTGCCGCCGCTGAAGCTCCTCGATGATCCGCCGGCGCGCGAGCCGCTCTACTCGGCCGAAGCGCTCGAGGCGCTGTCACGCCTCGTGGAGATGAAGCTCAAGGACTTCGGCATCGACGCCGAGGTGGTGGCGGTGCAGCCGGGTCCCGTGGTGACGCGCTTCGAGCTGCGGCCCGCGCCCGGCATCAAGGCGAGCCAGATCACGGCCCTTTCCAAGGATCTGGCGCGGGCGCTCTCGGTACTGTCGGTACGCGTGGTCGAGGTCATCCCCGGCAAGAGCGTCATGGGGCTCGAGATCGCCAACGAAAAGCGCGAGATCGTCACGCTCGGGGAGATCATCCGCTCGCGCGCCTACGACGAGATGCACTCGCCCCTCGCACTCGCGCTCGGCAAGGACATCGGCGGCCAGCCGGTAGTAGCCGACCTCACCCGCATGCCGCACCTGCTGATCGCGGGCACGACCGGCTCGGGCAAGTCCGTGGCGCTCAACGCCATGGTGCTGTCGCTCCTCTATAAGTCCACCGCCGAGCACGTCCGGCTCATCATGATCGACCCGAAGATGCTCGAGCTGTCGGTGTACGAGGGGATTCCGCACCTGCTGGCGCCGGTGGTCACCGACATGAAGCAGGCGTCGAATGCCCTGCGTTGGGGCGTGGTCGAGATGGACCGGCGGCACCAGCTGATGGCGGCGCTCGGCGTGCGCAACATCGCCGGGTTCAACCGCCGCGTGAAGGATGCCATCGACTCCGGCAGGCCGATCCGCGATCCGGTGATGATGGCGCGCGCCGCCAACGATCCGAGCATCGATCAGACGCAGATCCTCGATCTGACACCGCTCCCCTACATCGTGGTCATCGTCGACGAGTTCGCCGACCTCATGATGATCGTCGGCAAGAAGGTCGAGGAGCTCATCACGCGCCTCGCGCAGAAGGCGCGCGCCTCGGGCATTCACCTGGTGCTGGCGACGCAGCGGCCGTCGGTAGATGTGATCACCGGGCTCATCAAGGCCAACATCCCCTGCCGCATCGCCTTTCAGGTTTCGGCGCGGGTCGACTCGCGCACCATCCTCGATCAGATGGGCGCGGAGACCCTGCTCGGACATGGCGACATGCTGTATCTGCCGCCCGGCACCTCCATGCCGACCAGGGTGCACGGTGCCTTCGTCTCCGATCAGGAAGTGCACCGGGTGGTCGATGCGTTGAAATCCCCGGCGCCGCCGAATTACATCGAGGAGGTTCTCTCCGGGCCGCGCGGTCCGGTTCCGGGCATCTCGGGCGAGGAGGGCGAGGGGGGCGACGGCATGGGTGGCGGCAATGGCGATGCCGAGCAGGATCCGCTCTACGACGAGGCGGTGCGCATCGTGACGAGCGAGCGCAAGCCGTCGATCTCCTATGTGCAGCGGCGTCTCAAGATCGGCTACAACCGCGCGGCGCGCCTGCTCGAGGCGATGGAGCTCGCGGGGCTGGTCGGGCCGCTGCAGGCCAATGGCGCGCGCGATGTGCTGGCGCCGGCGCCGCCTGAGGACTGACAGCGATGCGAGGCACATCCGCGATAGCTCGCGCCGTCAGTCTCGCGCTGGCGCTCGCCGCGGCTCAGGCAGCCGGTGCGCAGGCTGCGCCGGCACCGGCACCGGCAGCGCCGGCGCGCGCGGCGCAGCAGCCCATTGGGGACTCGCAGCCAACGCAGCTCGATGCCTATCTCAACAACCTGAAGACGCTGCGCGCCAGCTTCGTACAGACCCTCGCCGACAGTCAGGGGCGCGAGATCGATCGGGCCACCGGCACCATCGTCGTGCAGCGTCCCGGCAGGTTCAGCTGGGAAATCCACCCGCAGACCAGCGGCAGCAGCGGCAGCGCCGGCCAGCTCATGGTGTGCGACGGGCGTAATCTCTGGTTCTTCGACCGCGACCTCGCGCAGGTGACCGTCAAGCCGGTCGACGGAGCGCTGTCGGCGACGCCCGCGATGCTGCTGTCGGGGGCGGTCGACGTGCGCAAGAACTTCACGATCGCGGCGGCCGGCGAACGGCTCGGGCTGCAATGGGTGCTGGTCGAGCCGCACGGCACCGAAGCCGATTTTCGCGAGGCGCTATTCGGCTTCGACAAGGGCGAGCTCAAGCGGATGATCCTCGAGGACAAGCTCGATCAGACCGCGACCGTCCTCTTCGACAAGGTCGAACGCAACACGCCGGTGAGCGCTGCGGAGGTGAGCTTCACGCCCCCGAAAGGCGCCGACGTGATCGGCACCCCGCGCAAATGAGCGCCGCCGTGGCCGACCCGCTGCGGCCGCTCGCGGACCGCATGCGGCCGCGCAGCCTCGAGGAATTCGTCGGCCAGCAGCAGCTGCTGGCGCCGGGCAAGCCGCTCTACACCAGCATCAGGTCCGGACAGCTGCATTCGTTCATCCTGTGGGGGCCGCCTGGGACGGGTAAGACGACGCTGGCGCGTCTCGTCGCCCAGACCGCCAACGCGCAGTTCATTCCGCTGTCGGCCGTGATGGCCGGCGTCAAGGACATCCGCGCCGCGGTCGACGCCGCGCGTGCGGCGCGCGCCGCCGACGGCCGTCCGACGCTGCTGTTCCTCGACGAGGTGCACCGCTTCAACAAGGCGCAGCAGGACACCTTTCTGCCCTACGTCGAGGACGGCACGCTGACCTTCGTCGGCGCGACCACCGAGAACCCCTCGTTCGAGGTGATCAGCGCGCTCTTGTCGCGCGCGCGGATCTACGTTCTCAAGTCCCTGACGCTCGAGGATCTGCGCACGGTACTGCACACGGCGCTCAGCGACCAGGAGCGCGGACTCGGTCGCGAGCAGATCGTGGCGGAACCCGCGGCACTCGAGCTGCTCGCCCACGCGGCCGACGGCGACGCCCGGCGCGCGCTCAACATGCTCGAGCTCGCGGTCGGCCTGGCGCAGGCCGGCGGCACGCCGAACACGTTCGATGCGGCGCTGGCGCGCGAGGTGGCCGGCGGCGGCCACCGCCGTTTCGACAAGGGTGGTGATCAGTTCTACGAGCAGATCTCGGCGCTGCACAAGGCGGTGCGCGGCTCCGATCCCGATGCGGCGCTCTACTGGCTGTGCCGCATGCTCGATGGCGGCTGCGATCCGCGCTACATCGCCCGGCGCGTGGTGCGCATGGCCAGCGAGGATACGGGTCTGGCCGATCCGCGCGCGCTGGCGCTCACGCTCGACGCCTGGGAGGCCTACGAGCGGCTCGGCACCCCGGAGGGGGAGTTGGCGCTGGCCACCGCGGTGGTCTACCTCGCCTGCGCGCCGAAGAGCAACGCGGTGTACGTGGCGATGGCGGAGGCGATGGCGGACGTGACCGAGTTTGGCACGCTCGAGGTGCCACTCAAGTTGCGCAACGCGCCGACCCGCCTGATGAAGGAACTCGCCTACGGCCGCGACTACCGCTACGCGCACGATGAGCCCGGCGCCTTTGCCGCCGGCGAGCGCTACCTGCCGGAGGGCATGCCGGATCGGCGATACTACCGGCCCGTGGCGCGCGGCCTCGAGCTCAAGATCGGCGAAGCTCTGGCGCGCCTGCGAGGCCAGCCACCGGCGCCGAAAGGCAGCGAGTGATCGATCCGAAGTTACTGCGTAACGAACCCGAGGCAGTGGCGCGCAATCTCGCGCGCCGCGGCTACCGGCTGGACGTCGAGGCGCTGCGGGCGCTCGAGGACAAGCGCAAGCCGTGGCAGGTCGAGGTCGATAAGCTGCGTGCCGAGCGCAATACCAACGCCAGGGCGGTCGGCATGGCCAAGGGGCGCGGCGAGGACGCGGCGCAGCTGATCGCGCGCGGCGAGGCGCTCACCGGTGAGCTGGCCTCCGCCGAGGGCCAGCTGGCCGCCGTGCAAGCCGAGCTCGAGCAGTGGCAGCTCGGCCTGCCCAATCTCCTGCATGACTCGGTACCGGACGGCCGCGACGAGACCGCCAACAAAGAAGTGCGGCGCTGGGGCGAGCCGCGCGTCTTGCGCTTCAAGGCGCGCGATCACGTCGAGATCGGCGAGCGGCTCGGGGGACTCGACTTCGAGGCGGCGGCGCGCATCTCCGGCGCACGCTTCACCGTGATGCGCGGCGCGGTGGCGCGGCTGCATCGGGCGCTGGCGCAGTTCATGCTCGACCTGCACACGCGCGAGCACGGCTACACCGAGGTGTACGTCCCGTACCTGGTACAGCGCCCGGCGCTGATCGGCACGGGACAGCTGCCGAAGTTCGAGCAGGACCTGTTCGCGCTGGGCGGCGAGCAGGGTTTGTTCCTCATTCCGACCGCCGAGGTGCCGGTCACCAACCTGGTGCGCGAGCAGATCCTGCCGGCCGAGTCGCTGCCGCTCCGGTACGTGGCGCACACGCCGTGCTTCCGCTCCGAGGCCGGCGCCGCCGGCAAGGACACCCGCGGCATGATCCGCAACCACCAGTTCGACAAGGTGGAGCTGGTGCAGATCGTGCGCCCGGCTGACTCCTATGCGGCGCTCGAGGAGCTCACCGCGCACGCCGAGACCGTACTGCAGCGGCTCGAGATCCCGTACCGCACCGTGGTGCTGTGCGCCGGCGATACCGGCTTCGGCTCCGCCAAGACCTACGACCTCGAAGCGTGGCTGCCCTCGCAGGAGCGCTACCGCGAGATCTCCTCGTGCAGCAACTTCGAGGCGTTCCAGGCGCGGCGGCTGCAGGCACGCTGGCGCAATCCGCAGGACAGGAAACCCGAAGCGGTGCACACGCTCAACGGCTCGGGACTGGCCGTGGGGCGGACGCTGGTGGCGCTGCTCGAGAACTTCCAGAACGAGGATGGCTCGGTGGAGGTGCCGCCGGCGCTGCGCCCATGGTTCGGCGGACTGGCGCGGCTCACGGCGTAGACTATCGATAATCGATAGTCCTATACTCGCGCGCAAATGAAGCGTTCGCCGCGCAAGCGGCCGCCGGCGCGCGACCCGCTGTTCAACAGCTCGGTAGGCAAGGCACTCGCCCTGCTCGAGACCTTCGGCGGTGAGCGGCGCGCGCTCAATCTGGCCGAGCTGGCCGCGCGCGGACGTATGACGATCAGCTCGGCGCAGCGCTGCACCCACACCCTCGCGCGGCTCGGCTATCTCAGGCGCGACGCGCGCCTCAGGCGCTGGGTGCTGACGCCCCGTACCCTGTCGCTGTCGCACGCCTACCTCACCGGCCACGCCCTCATCGAACAGGCCACCCGGCATCTCATCGATCTCAACCAGGCGAGCGGCGAATCGGTCAGCCTGTCCGAGCCCGACGGCACCGACATGGTGTTCGTCGCGCGCTTCCCGAGCCGCAAGCGCTTCTTCATTCACATGCCGGTCGGGCATCGCCTGCCGATGTACTGCACGGCCTCGGGCCGGGCCTATCTTTCGGCGCTGCCGCCGGCGGCGGTGCGGCGCATCGTGCGGCGCTCGCGCCTGCGGGCCCTGACGCCGCACACCATCACCGACCCGCGCGAGATCCTCAGGCGCATCCGTGCGGCGCGCGAGGCGGGCTACGCCTGGTCGGACCAGGAGTGCTACCGCGGCGATCTGACCATCGCGGCTGCGGTGCTCGGCGAGGACGGACTGCCGGTGGCGGCCGTCAATGTCTCGGCGCCGAGCAGCCGCTGGACGCTGGCCGAGTTACGATCGAAGCTGGCGCCGGTACTGCTCGAGACGGTGCGCGCGGCCTCGGGAAGATAAAGAGGAGAGACACAGCATGCCGAGCGAGCCGAGCCTGCCGGCGGGGGGTTCTTGAGCGCACCGGCGGTCACGCGCCGGCAATTCGTGCTGGTGGCGGCCGCGGTCGGCGGCGCGCTGGTGCTCGGCATCACCGCGCGGCGCCTCGGGAAACACGCGGGCGCCGCGGACAGCGGCAAGGGTGTCCTGAATGCCTTCGTGCGCGTCGCGCCGAGCGGGCGCGTCACCCTCGTCATGCCCAAGGTCGAGATGGGCCAGGGAACCTACACCTCGCTCCCGATGCTGATCGCCGAGGAGCTCGAGGTGAGTCTCGACTCGGTGGACCTCGAAGCGGCGCCGCCCAAACCCGAGGTCTACGGATTCGTCCCAGACCCTTCGGCCGATGAGGGGCTCAAGTTCGATCAGTCGACCGGCACCTCACTCTCGATCATTCAATGCTGGACGCCACTGCGGCAGGCGGGCGCGACCGCACGGCTCATGCTGATCCAGGCCGCCGCCAAACGTTGGGGCGTGCCGGCCGCGAGTTGCCACGCCGAGAACGGCACGGTCATCCACGCCGCCTCGGGCCGGCGCCTGGGCTACGGTGCACTGGCTGCGGCCGCCGCGGCGCTGCCGGTGCCGCCGGTCCCGCGGCTCAAGGCGGCCAGGGACTTCCGCCTGATCGGACACGCGACCACGCGGCTCGACAGCCCCGCGAAGGTCGATGGCAGCGCGCGCTTCGGCATCGACGCGCGGCCTTCCCGGGCGAAGGTCGCGATGATTGCCATCACGCCGGTGGCCGGTGGCAGCGTCGCATCGCTCGCCGGCGACGCGGCGCTCGCGGTGCGCGGCGTGCGGCAGGTGGTGAACGACGGCGATCTGGTCGCGGTGGTCGCCGACGATACCTGGGCGGCCATGCAGGGCATGAAGGCGCTCGCACCGCGCTGGGACGACGGCCCTAACGGCGCCGTGCAGCAGGCCGAGCTGGTCGCCGAGCTCGAGGGCGCCGCGCGCCAGGAGGGCGCCGTCGCAGTCAGCAAGGGCAAGCTCACGGCGGGAGCGCACGCCGCCACGCACGTGGAAGCGACTTACCACCAGCCTTTCCTCGCGCACGCCACGCTCGAGCCGATGAACTGCACCGTCGACTGGCGCAACGGCGAGTGCGAGATCTGGACCGGCACCCAGGCTCCGGACCGCGCGGTCGCCAAGCTCGCCGATCTCGGCGTGAAGCCCGAGCAGATCATCCTGCACAACCAGTTGATCGGTGGTGGCTACGGCCGGCGTCTCGAGGTGGACGGCGTGGTGCTGGCGGCGCGGGTCGCGCGCCACGTGCAGGGCCCCGTACAGGTGCTCTGGAGCCGCGAGGAGGACATGCGGCATGATCGTTACCGCCCGTACTACGTGGATCACCTGTCGGCCGCACTCGATGGCGAGGGCCGGCCGCTCGCCTGGCGTCACACCATCGCGGGCGCCGGCCTTTGGGCGCTCTATTACGGCGAGGCGACGGTCAAGAACGGCGTCGATTCGGACGCGATAACCTCGGCCGTGGATCTGGCGTATCCGCTCGAGAACACGGAGGTGCGCTTCGTACGCCATGATCCGCGCGGCGTTCCAACGGGCTGGTGGCGCGGGGTGGGCGCGACGCGCAGTGTGTTTGCGGTGGAGAGCTTCGTCGACGAGCTGGCCGGGGCCGTGCGGCAGGATCCGGTCAGCTACCGGCGCGCGCTCCTCAAGGAGCCGCGCATGCGCGCGGTGCTCGATCTGGCCGCCGATCGCGCCGGCTGGGGCACGGCCTTGCCGGCCGGCAGCGGCCGCGGCGTCTCGCTGCAATTCGCCTTCGGCAGCTACCTCGCGCAGGTCGCCGAGGTCAGCATGGATGCCGGGGGACGCCCGCGCGTCGGGCGCGTCGTGTGCGCCATGGACTGTGGCCAGGTGGTGAACCCCGATGGCGTGAAGACCCAGCTCGAGGGCGGCGTGACGTTCGGCCTGAGCGCGGCGCTCAGCAACGAGATCACCTTCGCCAACGGGCGGGTGCAGCAGGGCAACTTCAACGACTTCGTGCCGCTCAGGATGGGGGAGGCGCCCAAGGTCGAGGTACACCTCGTCGGCAGCAGCGAGAGCCCGGGCGGTGTCGGCGAGACCGGCACCGCGTGCGTGAGCGCTGCGCTCTGCAACGCCATCTACGCCGCCAGCGGCAAGCGTGTGCGTACGCTGCCGGTCAGCCGCGGATTGCGCGTCTGAGGCTGCGCGACTGCGGTGCAGCCGCGGCACGGGCGCGCACCGTTTGAACGCGCGCGACAGCCCGTTGCCGGCGTGCCGCGGGCGCGTTACCTTGTGAGCAGGTCGCCGCATCTACCGTGTGGCTATAAGACAACGACTGATGTTCTTCGGGGGAGACTCCATGCGGTGCTATCACCGGTACGTATCCATACGCGCACATGTGCGCGCGCAACTCGTAATGGCAGCCCTGGCTTGCGGCACCGGGGCATCCTGGGCCGATCAGCAGCCGGCGCAGCCCACCGAGGAGGCGACACCTACCGTCGGCCTCCAGGAAGTGGTCGTGACTGCGACACGCCGCGAGCAGAGCCTCAGCAAAGTGCCGATCAGTGTCACCGCGCTCACGCAGCAGGCCCTCGATGACCGTGGCATCAAGGACTTCTCCGAGGTCGCCCGCTTTACGCCAGGCGTGAATTTCGACACCTCCGGTACCAACAACATTGCAATCCGCGGCATCTCCGGCACCGGTGGCGCCGGCACCACCGGAATCTACATCGACGACACGCCCATTCAGATGCGCGCGCTCGCATTCAGCCCCGACGAGGCGCTGCCGAAGTCCTTCGACATCGACCGCGTCGAGGTACTGCGCGGACCGCAGGGCACGTTGTTCGGCTCCGGGTCCGAGGGCGGCACGGTACGCTACATCACCACTCAGCCGAGCCTCACCAAAACCAGCATCTACAGCCGCGCCGAGCTTTCCACCAGTGAGCGGGGCGACCCGAGCTACGAGGTGGGCGTCGCCGCCGGCGGCCCGCTGATCGAAGGCACGCTCGGGGCGCGCCTCACCGTATGGTATCGGCGTGATGGCGGGTGGATCGACCAGCTCGACCCTTACAACCTCACCACGGTGGAGAAGAACGCCAACCACGAGGAGAACGCGCTCATCCGTCTGGCGATGTTGTGGGCACCCAACGAGCACTGGTCGATCACGCCGAGCATTTATTATCAGGATCGCAAGCGTCACAACGGCGAGGACTACTGGCCGTTGTACTCCAATCCGGGTGACAACCGCTTCGTCAATGCCGACCCCACTGCGCGCAATTCACCCGACCAGTTCTACCTGCCGGCGCTCAAGATCGAAGGCGACGTCGGCTCGGCGCGCCTCATCTCGAACACCTCCTTCTACCACCGCGAGAACCAGACCGGCTACGAGGGCACGCTCTACAACCTGGGCTACTACCAGACGCAGAACGCCGCGCCGATCTTTCTCAACGACCCGTCGGTGCCTACCTGGCAGGTGCCCTTTCCGCTCCTCGACGCCAACGGCCTGCACGTACCGGGGCTCGACTATCGCGCCCCGGCGGCGATCAAGAACGGGCAGGAAAACATCGTCCAGGAGATCCGTCTGCAGTCCACCGACCCGAACGCGCGGCTGCTGTGGACCACCGGCATCTTCCTGAGCGAGAACCGTCAGTCCTACCTCGAGCAGATCCACGACCCGATGCTCGATCAGCTCACCAACCTGGTGCTCGGGCTGCCGTACACCCAGGTGTTCTGCTACATCGACCCGGTGAGTGGCAACTGCGTGCCGGTTCCCTACGACCCGGCGTACCCGGACGACTCCTATTTCCTCAAGACCAACTCGAAGGACACCCAGGCGGCGTTGTTCGGCGAGCTCACCTACGGCCTGAGCGAGCGGCTCAAGGCGACCGTCGGAGCGCGCTTCTCGCACATGAAGTACACG
>DATMRG010000008.1:0-3295 GCA_035566495.1 Steroidobacteraceae bacterium
GCCGCTCAATGGCCAGACGTATCTGTACGACGGCCGCACCGGCGAGCGCTTCGAGCGCCAGGTGACGGTCGGCTACATGTACATGCTGAAGCTCAACCACCTGGTCGACGACAAGATGCACGCGCGCTCCACCGGGCCGTACAGCCTGGTGACGCAACAGCCGCTGGGCGGCAAGGCGCAGTTCGGTGGCCAGCGCTTCGGTGAGATGGAAGTGTGGGCGCTGGAGGCCTACGGGGCTTCCTACACACTGCAGGAGATGCTGACCGTCAAGTCGGACGACGTGAACGGCCGCACTAAGATGTACAAGAACATCGTCGACGGCAACCATCAGATGGATGCCGGCATGCCGGAGTCCTTCAACGTCTTGGTGAAGGAAATCCGCTCGCTCGGCATCAACATGGAACTGGAGCAGGACTAACTCATGAAAGACCTTCTCAAACTGTTTAAGCAGCACGCTCCGGTCGAACACTTCGATTCGATCAAGATCGGGCTGGCTTCGCCAGAGATGATCCGCGCCTGGTCGTACGGGGAAGTGAAGAAGCCCGAGACTATCAACTACCGCACCTTCAAGCCCGAGCGCGATGGCCTGTTCTGCGCCAAGATCTTCGGGCCGGTGAAGGACTACGAGTGCCTGTGCGGTAAGTACAAGCGCCTCAAGCACCGCGGCGTGGTGTGCGAGAAGTGCGGCGTCGAGGTGACCCAGTCCAAGGTGCGCCGCGAGCGCATGGGGCACATCGAGCTCGCGAGCCCGACCGCACACATCTGGTTTCTGAAGTCGCTCCCGTCGCGCATCGGGCTCATGCTCGACATGACGCTGCGCGAGATCGAGCGGGTGCTGTACTTCGAGGCCTTCGTGGTCATCGACCCGGGTATGACGCCGATGCAGCGCGGCCAGCTGCTCACCGACGAGATGTACCTCGAGGCGATCGAGGAGCACGGCGATGAGTTCGACGCGCGCATGGGGGCGGAAGCCGTCTATGAGCTGATGCGCACCATCGACCTGCCGCAGGAGATCGTGAAGGTCCGTGAGGAGATGGCGGGCACCTCCTCCGAGACCAAGCTCAAGCGCCTCTCCAAGCGCCTGAAGCTGATCGAGTCGTTCGTGGAATCGGGCAACAAGCCCGAGTGGATGGTCATGACGGTCCTGCCGGTGCTGCCGCCGGACCTGCGTCCGCTGGTACCGCTCGATGGCGGGCGCTTCGCCACCTCGGACCTGAACGACCTGTACCGTCGCGTCATCAACCGCAACAACCGCCTGCGCCGGCTGCTCGAGCTCAATGCGCCGGACATCATCGTGCGCAACGAGAAGCGCATGCTGCAGGAAGCGGTCGATGCGCTGCTGGACAACGGCCGCCGCGGACGTGCCATCACCGGCACCAACAAGCGCCCGCTGAAGTCGCTCGCCGACATGATCAAGGGCAAGCAGGGGCGCTTCCGCCAAAACCTGCTCGGTAAGCGCGTCGACTACTCGGGCCGCTCGGTCATCGTGGTCGGCCCGCAGCTGCGTCTGCACCAGTGCGGCCTGCCGAAGAAGATGGCGCTTGAGCTGTTCAAGCCCTTCATCTTCCAGAAGCTGCAGCTGCGTGGCGAAGCCTCCACGATCAAGGCGGCCAAGCGCCTGGTCGAGCGCGAGGGGCCGGAGGTGTGGGACATCCTCGAGGAGGTCATCCGCGAGCATCCGGTGCTCTTGAACCGCGCCCCGACGCTGCATCGCTTGGGGATCCAGGCGTTCGAGCCGCTGCTGGTTGAAGGCAAGGCGATCCAGCTGCATCCGCTGGTGTGTACCGCCTTCAACGCGGACTTCGACGGCGACCAGATGGCCGTGCACGTGCCGCTGTCGCTGGAGGCGCAGCTGGAAGCGCGCGCGCTCATGATGTCCTCCAACAACATCCTCTCGCCCGCCAACGGCGACCCGATCATCGTGCCCTCGCAGGACGTGGTGCTCGGTCTTTACTACATGACGCGCGAGCGCATCGGCGCCAAGGGCGAGCACATGTTCTTCGCCGACGGCGGCGAAGTGCACCGCGCCTACGAGAGCCGCGGCGTGGACCTGCAGGCCAAGTGCAAGGTGCGCCTGAAGGAGGCCATCCGCGGCGAGGGCGGCACGCTCACCGAGCGCATCCGCATCGTCGACACGACCGTCGGCCGGGCGCTGCTGTTCGAGATACTGCCGCGGGGCCTGTCCTTTGATCTGATCAACCAGGACATGACCAAGAAGGCGATCTCGGCCACGATCAATGCCTGTTACCGCGCGCTGGGACTGAAGGAGACCGTGGTCTTCGCCGACCAGCTGATGTACACCGGCTTCCACTACGCCACCCGCGCGGGCGTCTCCTTCGGTATCGATGACATCATCATCCCGGAGCAGAAGACCCGCATCGTGACGGCGGCCGACGACGAGGTGAAGGAGATCCAGGACCAGTACTCCTCGGGTCTCGTCACCAACGGCGAGCGCTACAACAAGGTCGTCGACATCTGGTCGCGCGCCAATGACCAGGTCGCCAAGGCCATGATGGAGAAGCTCGGCTCGGAAGACGCCACCGACTCGCGTGGCAAGGTGCACAAGCAGAAGTCGTTCAACTCGATCTTCATGATGGCCGACTCCGGCGCCCGCGGCTCCGCGGCGCAGATCCGCCAGCTCGCCGGCATGCGCGGCCTCATGGCCAAGCCCGACGGCTCGATCATCGAGACCCCGATCACGGCGAACTTCCGTGAGGGGTTGAACGTGTTGCAGTACTTCATCTCCACCCACGGCGCCCGCAAGGGACTCGCCGACACGGCGCTGAAGACCGCCAACTCCGGTTACCTGACGCGCCGTCTGGTCGACGTCGCCCAGGACCTGGTGGTGACGGAAGAGGACTGCGGCACCACCAATGGCCTGGCGATGGCGCCGCTGGTCGAAGGCGGCGACGTGGTCGAGGCGCTCGGCGAGCGCGTCCTGGGACGCGTGCTGGCCGAGGACATCATCAAGCCGGGCGACCAGGACGTGCTGATCGGCATCGGTACGCTCCTGGACGAGAAGCTGGTGCGGCTGCTGGAGACCGAGGGCGTGGACCAGATCAAGGTGCGTTCCCCGATCACCTGCGAGACCCGCTACGGGGTGTGCTCGCACTGCTACGGGCGCGACCTGGCGCGCGGCCGGCCGATCTCCATCGGCGAGGCCGTGGGCGTCATCGCCGCGCAGTCGATCGGCGAGCCGGGCACGCAGCTCACCATGCGTACCTTCCACATCGGTGGTGCCGCTTCGCGCGCCGCGGCGGCGAGTTCCGTCGAGGTGCGCAACCGCGGCGTGATC
>DATMRG010000009.1:0-4052 GCA_035566495.1 Steroidobacteraceae bacterium
AAGCTCGCCGGAGCACTCGAGCTGGCGCTGCGTGACGCCGCGCTTGGCCGGCCGGTGCGCACGGTGCTGCTGCTCGAGACGGGGGGCGTGCGGCTCCAGGAGGCGAACCTCGGGCTCGCGGCCATCGCCGAGGTGCACGCGGCCATCGTCGCGCTGCGCCGTCACGTACCGGTGGTCGGCGTCGTGGCGGGTCTCGTCGGCTGCTTCGGCGGCATGTCGCTCGCGGCGGCGCTCTGCAGCCATCTCATCGTGACCCGCGCTGCAAGGCTCGGCATGAACGGCCCGGAGGTGATCGAGCAGGAGGCCGGGCTCGCCGAGCTCGACGCCGCCGACCGCGCGCTCATCTGGAGCCTCCTCGGGGGCGAGCAGCGTCACGCGACCGGCTTCGCGGACGTGCTCGTCGAGGACGACGCCGGGGCGATCGCCGCGGAAGTGCGGCGCGCTTTCGCGGCGCCGGCCACGACGCCGCGCAGCGAGCAGGTCGAGGCGCTCATCGCGCGGCTCGCCCCGATCGATCCCGAGCGGGCGCCCGAGCCCGCGGCGTTGCGCGCGCTCTGGGACCGCGGGGTCGGGCAATGAGCGTGGCCGACACGCCGCCCGGAGTCGGACTCCGCTGGCTCGAGGCCCTGACGGGTTCGGACGGGCTGGTCGATTCGGCGCCGCGCACCGTGCGCGTCGCGGACGCGCCACTCGGCGCCGAGGTGGCGCGCTTCATCGCCGTGGTTCCGGATCCCGGGAATCGCTTTCCCCGTGCGCGCGCCGGCGAGGTCGGGCTGGATGAGGCCCTCGGACTCGCGCGGCAGGTGCGCCGCACCATCGCCGAGGACGCGCCGCAGCGGCCGCGCCCGATCATCGCGGTCGTCGATGTCACGAGCCAGGCCTACGGGCGCCGCGAGGAGCTGCTCGGCATACATCTCGCCGGCGCGGCGGCCGTCGATGCATACGCGAGCGCCCGGCTTGCCGGCCATCCGCTCATCGCGCTCCTCGTCGGCAAAGCGATCTCGGGCGGGTTTCTGACGCACGGTTATCAGGCGAGCCGCATCCTGGCGCTCGATTCGCCCGGCGTACTCCTGCACGCCATGAGCAAGCAGTCGGCGGCGCGGGTTACGCGCCGCACGCTCGAGGAGCTCGAGCAGCTCGGCGAGCGCGTGACTCCGATGGCCTACGACGTGCGCTCCTTTGCGAAGCTCGGCCTTCTGCATCGCCTGATCGGCGGCGTCGACGCCGCGGGGCCCACGCCCGCCGGCCTCGAGCGGGTCCGCTTCGAGCTGGTCGCCGCGATCGCCGACGCGCGAGCCGGTGCCCGCGACCTCTCTACGCGGCTGACCTCGGCGGAGGCAGCCGCGGGCCGCGCTGCCTCGATCGCCGTGCGGCGCCGCCTGGCCGAGCAGTGGGATGCGCCCTGAGCTCGGCACGCACGCGCTGCTGCGCGTAGCCCGCGAGCCGGTGCCCGCCGACGCTGCGGCCATGCCGGGGTGGGCCGCGGCGGCCCTCGCGCGTGCGCCGTGGGTGGTGGTGCGACGCGCCCGCGGCCGCGACGGACTGATCCCGGTCGGCGTGCGCGGGCACGGTCGTGCCGAGCGGCTCGCGGCCTGGCTGCACCCGGACGCCGTGCTCGAATGGCTGACTCCGGCCGAGCTCGCCTCGAGGGCCGCCTGGCAGGGCAGCGCGCGCCGCGCCTCGATTCCGGCGCTGGCGGCGCTCGATCCGGTCGCGGCGCTGATGCGTCGTCACGGGCTCGCCTGGGGACCCTGCGGGAGCGTCGGCTTCGAGCTGGCGACTGGGCTCGCGACCGCGACGGCGGACAGCGACCTCGATCTCATGGTGCGCGCCGATGGGCCGCTGCCGCGCGCCCTGGCGGCGGAGCTCTGGGCGGAACTTGCAGCGCTGCCGGTGCGGGCCGACGTGCTGCTCGAGGGGCCCGGGGGCGCCGCCTCGCTCGAGGAATACGCGCGTGCGCCCAGGTCCCTCGTTCTGCGCACGGCGGACGGAGCGCGCCTCATCGACCACCCCTGGCGCGGCGCGGCCGCGGCGGCCTGATGCGGCTCGCACTGCTCTTTCCCGGGCAGGGGACGCACACGCCGGGATTACTCGGCCGCCTGCCGCCACACCCCGCAGTGCAGGCGACGCTCGCGGAGGCGGCTCGGGTCCTGGGCGCCACGGCCGAGCGCCTCGACAGCGCCGAGGCGCTCGAGTCGACGGCCGCGGTGCAGCTGGCCACCGTGATTGCGGGCGTGGCGACGGCGCGCGCCCTCGCCGCCGAGGGCGCCGTCGCCGACGCCGTCGCGGGCCTTTCGGTCGGCGCCTTCGCCGCGGCGGTTGCCTGCGGATCGCTCACGTTCCCGGACGCCCTCGGGCTCGTGAAGCTGCGAGGCGCGGCGATGGCGGAAGCCGTGCCTGGCGGCCACGGCATGAGCGCGATCCTCGGCCTTTCCGAGCGGGATGCGTGCGCGCTCGTGGCGCGGGTGAGCGCGCGTGCGCCGCTCTATCTCGCGAGCGTCAACGGACCGAGCGAAGTCGTCGTCTCGGGGTCCGATGCGGCGCTCGAGGCGGCCGCGGCGGAGGCGCGGGCGGCCGGCGCGCGGGTGCGGCGGCTGCGCCTCACGACACCATCGCACTGTCCGCTCATGGACGGCGTATCCCTGCGGCTGCGTGCCGCCATGCGGAGCATCGAGCTCAAGGCCCCGCGAGCCGCGTATGTCAGCAACACCCGGGCCCGCATCGCGCGCGAGGCGCCCGAGGTGGCGGAAGACCTGATCGGGAACGTCTCGCACACCGTGCGCTGGCACGACTCCGTGACGCTGCTCTACGAGCTCGGCTGCCGCCTGTTCGTCGAGAGCCCGCCGGGTGCGGTGCTGACCACTCTGGTGAAGGATTCCTTCCCAGAGGCGCGGGCGGTGGCGCTGGACGAAGTGCCGCTCGCGACCGCGGCGGCGCTCAGCGCGCGGCCGTGACGGGCTCCTCTCAGTTGGGCGCGGCCCGGGCGCGGCGCAGGCGCCACGCCGTGATCTCGCCGACCACGCCGCTGCGGAATGACAGCACGCAGGCGACGAAGATCGCGCCCACGACGGCGGTGACCCAGCCGCCGACCAGATCCGAGAGATACTGCTGCAGCGTCACCACCACCGCGGCGCCCAGCACCGGGCCGAAGAAGGTGCCGGTGCCGCCGAGCAGCGTCATAAGGATCACCTCTCCCGAGGTCGACTGATCGACGTCGGTGAGCGTCACGAAGCCGAACACCAGCGCCTTGAGCGCCCCGGCGAGGCCCGCGAGCGTCGCCGACAGCACGAAGGCGACGAGCTTGTAACGGTTGATCTCGTATCCCAGCGAAATGGCGCGCGGCTCATTGTCGCGGATCGCCTTCAGCACCTGGCCGAAGGGCGAGTGCACCACCCGGCGGATGAAGAGATACACCGCGACGAACACCGCCAGCACGACGTAATAGAGCACCAGATCCGATTTCAGCGGCACGAGTCCGAGCAGCTTGCCGCGCGGCACGCCCTGCAGTCCGTTCTCCCCTCCGGTGAACGGGGCCTCGAGGCAAACGAAGTACACGAGCTGTGCCAGGGCGAGGGTGATCATCGCGAAGTAGATGCCCTGGCGGCGGATGGCGAGCGCCCCGACCACGAGCCCGAGGAGCGCCGCGACGACCACGCCGGCGAGGATCGCCGCGCCCGGGCCCCAGGCGTGCGCGGTGACCAGCCAGCCGGTCGCGTAGGCCGCCGAGCCGAAGAAGGCCGCGTGGCCGAAGGAGAGCATGCGGCCGAAGCCGAGCAGCAGGTTGAAGGCGCAGGCGAACATCGCCACGCACAGGAGCTGCATCATGAACACCGGGTAGATCCCGAGCAGCGGCACGCACAGGGCGAAGAGCCCGAGCAGCGCGTAGAGGATAGAGGTGGTGCGCACGCCCTCAGTCCCTGCCGAACAGGCCCGTCGGCCTGAGGATCAGCACCAGCGCCATGACGACGAAGATCACGACGTTGGAGGCTTCCGGGTAGATGACCTTGGTGAAGCCCTCGACGACCCCGAGCACGAGGCCGCTCACGATCGAG
>DATMRG010000010.1:0-17046 GCA_035566495.1 Steroidobacteraceae bacterium
CAGCCGAAGTCGGCGAGGAGCCTGAGGATGTTGCGCTTGATGCCGAAGTCGTAGGCGACGACGTGCAGGCGCTGCGCCGAGCGGATCGGCGGGCGGGCCGGGTCGGGCCACACCGTGCCGTCGTTCCATTGAAAGGAGCGCTTGGTGCTCACCACCTTGGCGAGATCCATGCCCTTCAACCCCGGGAACTTGCGCGCCAGCTTGATGGCGGCGGCCTGGTCGGCCTTCTCGCCGGTCATGATGCAGCCAGCCTGCGCGCCCTTCTCGCGCAAGAGGCGCGTCAGCTTGCGCGTGTCGATGTCGGCGATCGCGACCAGCCGGCCGCGCTCGAGAAAATCCGGGAGTGATTCGTTCGAGCGCCAGTTGCTCGCCAGGTCGGGCAGATCGCGGACGATGAGACCCGCCGGATAGACCTGCGTCGCCTCGAGATCCTCGGGAGTCGTGCCGGTGTTGCCGATGTGCGGACAGGTCAGCGTGACGATCTGCCGCGCGTAGGAGGGGTCGGTGAGAATTTCCTGGTAGCCGGTGAGGGCAGTGTTGAAAACGACTTCGCCCGTGGTGTTGCCTTTGGCTCCGATCGACTGTCCGCGGAAGATCGTTCCGTCGGCCAGTGCGAGCACCGCGGGTATGCTCACCGGTTCACTTCCCCTTGACGCACATATACAAAGCGGGAGGAGTTCTCATCGAACATCCTCCCGCCTTGCATGGACTAACCCGTACACGGATTAGGCAGAAATTTTACGGGCTAGGCGGGCGATGTGTCCACGGGAGATTCCCTCCCGCAGCACGCCTGCAAAGCTCGACTCGTGTCGTGAAATGAATGCTAAGGTAATGTTTTTACACCAATAAAATCGCGCATGCTGAAACGCCCTGCCGGCTGAGACATGAGCCAGAGCGCAGCCGTTAGCGCGCCGCGGGCAAAGATTGCGCGGTCGCTCGCCCGATGGCTCAGGGACAGCTGCTCCCCCGGTCCCGAAAAGAGCACGGTGTGCTCGCCGACGATGTCGCCCGCGCGCACGCTCGTGATGCCGATCTGCCCCTCGGGACGGCCTTCCAGAGCCGCCGCGCCGCTCGGGGTCGGCGTCGCGCCCGAGGGCAAAGGGAGCCCCCGCGCGCCGGCGGCGGCCCGACCGAGTGCGAGCGCCGTGCCCGAGGGCGCATCGCGCTTGCTGCGGTGATGCAGCTCGAGCACGTCGATGTCGAAAGCGCCGGGCAGCGTGCGCGCGCTGGCGCGCACCAGCTCGACCAGCAGCGCGACCGCGATGCTGGTGTTCGGAGCCACGAGGATCGCGATCTCGCCTGCGGCCGCGGCGATGGCCGGCTCGAGCGCGGCGTCGAGACCGGTGGTACCGATGAGGAGCGGCTTGCGCGCCGCGCGGCAGGCGGCGACGTTGGCGCCCGTGGCGTCGGACTGGCTGAAGTCGACGGCGACGTCCGCATCGGCGAGTGCGCCCCTGAGATCACTCGTGACGGTGAGGTTGGTGCGGCCGACGCCGGCGACCTCACCCGCGTCGCGCCCGAGCGCGAGGCTGCGGGTCGAGGCGATGGCAGCGGTGATGAGGAGCTGCGGGAAGAGGGGCGCGGCCCGTAGCAGCGCCTGGCCCATGCGGCCGGTCACGCCGATCACGGCGATGCGCGCGAGCGGCGCGTTGCGTGGATCGGAAGCCATGGTCGGTGTGCCCCTTACGCTTTGCCGCGCTCGGATCCGAAGAAGCGCTTCACGCCTTCCAGAAAACCCTTCTCGCGCGGCGCGTGCTTGCCCGGATGTGTCTTGAGCGACTCCTCGAGCGAGCGGATCATCTCGCGCTGCTCCGTCGACAGATGCACCGGCGTCTCGACGACGACGCGGCAGAAGAGATCGCCGCGCGCGCCGCCGCGTACCGGTTTGACACCCTTGTCGCGCAGGCGGAAGACCCGCCCCGACTGGGTTTCCGCCGGAATCTTGAGCACCACATCGCCATCGAGCGTCGGTACGCCGACCGAGCCGCCGAGAGCGGCGGTAGCGAAGCTCACCGGCACCTCGCAGGAGAGGTGCTCGCCGTCGCGCTCGAAGATCGGATGCTCGCGAACGTGGATCTCGACGTAGAGGTCGCCCGGCGGTCCGCCGTTGCGTCCCGCCTCGCCCTCGCCCGAGAGGCGCACGCGATCCTCGTTATCGACGCCGGCCGGTACTTTCACCGAGAGCTTACGCGTCGTGCGTACGCGCCCCTGGCCGAGGCAGGTGTCGCAGGGATTTCTGATGACAGTGCCCGTGCCGCGGCAGCGCGGACAGGTCTGCTGCAGTTGGAAGAAGCCCTGGGAGATGCGCACCTGGCCCGCGCCCCCACAGCTCTCGCAGGTCACGGGCTGACTGCCCTTGGCCGCGCCCGAGCCGTGGCAGGTCCCGCACTCGCCGAGCTTCGCCACCTCGATCTCGGAGGTGCTGCCAAACACGGCCTCCCGCAGATCGAGCTCGAGCTCGTAGCGCAGGTCGGCGCCGCGGAATACCTGCGACCGTCCGCCGCGGCGCGCGCCGCCGAAGATGTCGCCGAACACGTCGCCGAAGATGTCGCTGAAGGCATCCCCGGGACCGAAGCCGCCGCGGCCGCCGCCGCGCGAGGCGGCTTCGATGCCGGCGTGGCCATGCTGATCGTAGACGGCGCGCTTGTGCGCGTCGGTCAGCACCTCTGAGGCCTCCTTGGCCTCCTTGAAGCGCTCCTCCGCCTCCCGGTCGTTCGGGTTACGGTCCGGGTGAAACTTCATCGCCAGACGCCGGTACGCCTGCTTGATCTGCGCTTCGGTGGCGGTCCGCGGTACGTCGAGTACCTTGTAGTAGTCGCGCTTGGACATGGGCCGAGTGGCCGGCCCGCTCACGAGGCCTTACGGTCCTTGTCCTTGACCTCTTCGAACTCCGCGTCCACCACGTCGTCGCGCCCCGCGCCGCCGCCGGGCTGCGCGCCCGCGGCTCCGCCGGCACCGGCCGCCGCGGCCTCGGGTCCCGCCGCCCCGCCCTGCTGCGCCTGCTGCGCGCGCTGGGCGATCCCGGCCGACGCCTGAGCCAGCGCCTCGGCCTTCTTCTCGATCGCGCCGCGGTCGTCGCCCTTCAGCGCATTGCGCAGATCCGACACCGCGGACTCCACCTTGGCGCGCTCGGCACCGTCGACCTTATCGCCGAGGGCCTGCAGCGACTTCTCGACCGCGTGGATCAGGCCGTCGGCTTTGTTGCGCGTCTCGACCAGCTCCTTGAAGCGCTTGTCCTCCTCGGCGTGCGCCTCGGCGTCGCGCACCATGCGCTTGATCTCTTCCTCGTTGAGCCCGCTCGAGGCCTTGATGACGATCTTCTGCTCCTTGCCGGTCGCCTTGTCCTTGGCCGACACGTTGAGGATGCCGTTGGCGTCAATGTCGAACGACACCTCGACCTGCGGCATGCCGCGCGGCGCCGGCGGGATGTCCGACAGGTCGAACTTGCCGAGCGACTTGTTGTCGGCGGCGCGCTCGCGCTCGCCCTGCAGCACGTGAATGGTCACGGCCGTCTGGTTGTCGTCGGCCGTCGAGAAGGTATTCGACGCCTTGGTCGGGATGGTCGTGTTCTTCTCGATCAGCTTGGTCATGACCCCGCCGAGCGTCTCGATGCCGAGCGACAGCGGCGTCACGTCGAGCAGCAGCACGTCCTTCACCTCGCCGGCGAGCACGCCCGCCTGGATCGCGGCTCCCACCGCCACCGCCTCGTCGGGGTTGACGTCCTTGCGCGGCTCCTTGCCGAAGAGATCCTTGACGTACTTCTGCACCAGCGGCATACGCGTCTGGCCGCCGACCAGAATCACCTCGGAGATGTCGGAGGTGGTGACGCCCGCGTCCTTGATTGCGGTCTTGCAGGGGGCGACGGTCTTCTGCACCAGGTCCTCCACCAGCGACTCGAGCTTGGCGCGGGTCAGCTTGATGTTGAGGTGCTTGGGACCGGAGGCATCGGCCGTGATGTACGGCAGGTTGATGTCGGTCTGCTGGGTCGAGGACAGCTCGATCTTGCCCTTCTCGGCCGCCTCCTTGAGGCGCTGCATGGCGAGCGGGTCCTGGCGCACGTCGACGCCGGACTCCTTGAGGAACTGCTCCGCGAGGAAGTTGATGATGCGCAGGTCGAAGTCCTCGCCGCCGAGGAAGGTGTCGCCGTTGGTCGAGAGCACCTCGAACTGGCGCTCGCCGTCGACCTCGGCGATCTCGATGATCGAGATGTCGAAGGTGCCGCCGCCCAGGTCATAGACGGCGATCTTGCGGTCGCCCCCCTGCTTGTCGAGCCCGTAGGCAAGGGCGCCGGCGGTCGGCTCGTTGATGATGCGCTTCACCTCGAGGCCGGCGATGCGGCCCGCGTCCTTGGTGGCCTGGCGCTGCGAGTCGTTGAAGTAGGCGGGCACCGTGATGACGGCCTCGGTCACCGGCTCACCGAGATAGTCCTCGGCGGTCTTCTTCATCTTCATGAGGACGCGCGCCGAGATCTCCGGCGGGGCCATCTTCTTGCCCTGCACCTCGACCCAGGCGTCGCCGTTGTCGGCTTTCACGATCTTGTACGGGACCATCTTGATGTCCCGCTGCACCACCTCGTCCTCGAACTTGCGGCCGATGAGGCGCTTGATGGCGAACAGGGTATTTTGGGGATTGGTCACCGCCTGGCGCTTGGCGGGCTGCCCGACGATGACCTCGTTGTCCTTCGTGAAGGCCACGATCGAGGGGGTGGTGCGGTCGCCTTCGCTGTTCTCGATCACACGGGGCTTGCCGCCCTCCATGATGGCCACGCACGAATTGGTGGTGCCGAGGTCGATGCCGATTACCTTTGCCATGGGGTCACTCCGACGGGAAATCTCTGGATAAAGAGGGACAGTCTAGGGCCACTTCTTAGGGGTGGCCGGCTCTGCTTTCAAGGCGTTTCGAGCGCTGCGGATCCTCCCGGGCCCTCCCGGGCTAGGCAGGCGCCCGGGCGACGATGACGCGGGCGGGTCTTAGAAGCCGCCCGTTGAGCTCGTAGCCCGGCTGCACTACCTGCAGCACCGAGTTCGGCTCAGCGGTCTCCGAGTCCTGCATCATCATGGCGTCGTGGCGCGCCGGGTCGAAGGGTTCGCCGAGGGGGTCGATCACGGTCACGCCGAGCTTCTCGAGCGCCCTGTTCAGGAGCTTGAGAGTCGCCTCCTGGCCCTCGGCCAGACTCCTGGCGTCGGCGCGGCCGGCGTTCTGCACCGCGAGCTCGAGGCTATCGCGCACCGGCAAGAGCTCCTGGGCAAACCTCTCGAGCCCGTAGCGATTGGCGGACTCGATGTCGCGGGCGGCGCGCTTGCGGACATTCTCGAGATCCGCCACCGCGCGCAAGTACTGCTCCCAGTGGCTGCGAGCACGCTCCTCGGACTCGGCCAGGGCCTGCTGCAGCCTCTCGAGCTCCACCAGCTGCGCCGCGGTCTCGGGCAGCACGGTCGTGGGCTCGGCGGCGGCGCCCGGGGCGTCCCGTCGGGACTCGTTCGCGGTCATCTTGAAAGGTCTCCTCATGCGCGGGTTAGGCGGCCAGCGTGGGGCTCAGCGGCGCGAATTCAAGGCGGCACCGAGCAGTTTAGCCGTCATGTCGACGATCGGGATGACCCGCTCGTACGCCATGCGCGTCGGCCCGATGACCCCGAGCACCCCCACCACGCCGTCCGCGTCGGCGTAGGGGGCGGTGACCACGCTGACGTCATCGAGGATCTGGTAGCCGGACTCGTGGCCGATGAAGATCTGGACTCCGTCGGCCTTGAGGCTCTGATCGAGCAGGTGCAGGAAGTCGCGCTTTTCGTTGAACGCCTCGAACAGGCGCCGCAGCTTCTCGACGCTGGTGAGCTCGGCGGCCCCCATCAGGTTGGTCTCGCCCTTGATGACGTACTCGAGCTTGCCCTCGCCGCCGGCGTCGAACACCTGCTGCGCCACCGAGATTGCATCCAGCATGATCTGATTCATGTGTGCGTGGGTCTCGGAGAGCTGCCTCAGGATCTCCTGGCGCACTTCGCGCAGCGTGCGCCCGCGGAACTGCTCGTTTAGGTAGTTCGAGGCACGCTTGAGCTCGTCCGGCGAGTAGCGCCGCTCGAGCTGGAGGATGCGGTTCTGCACCTCGCGGTCGTTGAATACCAGCACCACGAGCACGCGGTTGTCCGAGAGCCCGACGAACTCGATCTGGGTGATCGAGGCACCGCGGGCGCGCGGCACGGTCACGACGCCGGCGAGCTGGGTGGCGCTCGAGAGCAGCTGCGACACGGTGGCGATGAGATCGGTGGAGCTGTCGCGGTTCGCGTCGAACTGGCGGCGCATCTCGGCGCTCGCCGTCTCATCGAGCGGCCGCAGCCGCAGCAGCGTATCGACGAAGAAGCGGTAGCCCTTGTCGGTGGGCACGCGCCCGGCCGAGGTGTGGGGCGAGGCGACGAAGCCGAGCTCCTCGAGATCGGCCATGACGTTGCGGATGGTGGCCGAGGAGAGCTGCAACCCGGACTCGCGCGTCAGCGCGCGCGATCCGACCGGCTGGCCTTCCCGGATGTAGGTCTCGATGAGGATGCGCAGCAGGTGCTGAGCCCGCTCGCCTAAGGCCTCATCCCGAGCTTCGTGCGCCATAGTCCCCTGGGGTTACGCCTGGGACCTTACATCATGCACAGCCGGCGCGGGAATGCCAGTCGGCGGCGGGGTACGGCCGGGCACGAAAAGCGCCACGAGTGTGATCTGCGGCATTGGCCGCAGGCCGCGTCAGCGTGTTACAAAGACCCCGCCTCGCGTTCGGGCGGGGCGTTTTGTCAAGGCTGGAGCGGATGGCATTTCCCGTTCGCAGCTGCGCACTCGTCGGCCGATTCGCCGATGCGCGCGTAGCCGAGACCGTGCACACCCTGCTGCCGCATCTCAAGAGCCGCGGCGTACAGGTGCTGCTCTCCGACGCGGCGCCCGCAATCGACGCCGCCGCAGTGGTGCGCGTGCCGGAAGCGGAGATCGGCGAGCGCGCCGATCTCGTGATCGCGGTCGGGGGCGATGGCACCCTCCTCTACGCGGCGCGCCTCGTGGCCCGCCACGGCGTGCCGCTGCTGGGCGTCAACCGCGGGCGCCTCGGCTTCCTCACCGACGTCATGCCCCAGGACATGCTGACTTCGGTCGACGCGGCGCTGCGCGGCGAGCTGCAATCGGACGAGCGGCCGCTGCTCACGGCGCAGCTGCACGCCGCCGACGGCAGCATCGCGCAGTCCCTCGCGCTGAACGACGTCGTGATGCAGAAACACGACACCGGCCGCACCCTCGATTTCGAGACGCGCATCGATCAGCGCTTCGTCAACGCGCACGACGGCGACGGCATCATCGTGGCGAGCGCCACCGGCTCGACCGCCTACGCGCTCTCCTGCGGCGGCCCGATCCTCGAGCCGCATCTGGAGGCGCTGGTGATCGCACCGATCTGCGCTCATACGCTCTCCGACCGGCCGATCGTGGTGTCGTCGCGCTCGGTCATCGAGGTGGTGCTGCTCGAGCGTCCGGATGTCCAGGCCAACGTCTCCTGCGACGGCATGCGGCTCGGCGCGCTGCAGCCGGGCGACCGCCTCGAAGTGCGCGGCGCGCATGAGCGGGTGACGCTGCTGCACCCGGCCGGCCACGACTACTACAAGCTGCTGCGTTCCAAGCTCCACTGGGGCCGCGGCAACTTCGAGCGCTGAGGACCCGATGCTCACTCACCTGCAGATCCGCGACTTCGCCATCATCGACGCGGTGGAGCTCGAGCTGCGCGCCGGGCTCACGGTTCTCACGGGCGAGACCGGCGCCGGCAAGTCGATCATCGTCGATGCGCTGCAGCTGCTCGCCGGCGGACGCGCCGGGGCCGAGGTGGTGCGCCATGGCGCAGAGCGCGCCGAGGTCGCCGCCACCTTCGATCTCACCCGGGCGCCGCGCGAGCTCAAGCAATGGCTCGAGGAGCAGTCGGTCGGCGCCGGCGGCGAGCTGGTCATGCGCCGCGTGGTCGGGAACGACGGCCGCTCGCGCGCCTATCTCAACGGCCAGTCAGTGCCGGTGCAGTCGCTGCGCGACGCCGGCAACATCCTGATCGACATCCACGGCCAGCACGAATTCCAATCCCTGACGCGCAGCGGCCCGCAGCGCGAGCTGCTCGACGGCTACGGCTCGCTCACCGCGCTCACCAGCCAGGTCGGGATCGCCCACCGCGTCTGGCTCGAGCTTCTCAACCGCACGCTCGACCTCGAGAGCAAGGCGCGCGACCGCGACGCCAAGCTCGACCTGCTGCGCTACCAGGTGCAGGAGCTCGAAGCGCTCGCGCTCAAGGACGGCGAGCTCGCGACGCTCGCTGAGGAGAGCGCGCGGCTCGCTAACCGCGGCCGCCTCGCGACCGGCGCCCAGGTGGCGCTCGGCGAGCTCTACGACAACGACGCCGCGAGCGCCCACGCCGGCGTGAGCCGGGCGCTCACGGCCCTGCGCACGCTGGTGGCGCTCGATGGCAAGCTCGGCCAGGTGCTGCCGCTGCTCGATGAGGCGGCGGTGCAGATCCGCGAGGCGGCGCGGGAGCTCGAGCGCTATGGCGAGACGCTGGACGTCGATGCCACGCGCCAGGACGAGGTCGAGCGGCGGCTGGCGGCGATCGAGGAGCTGTCGCGCAAGCACCGGGTGCCGCCGGCGGAGCTCCCCGAGCGCAGCCAGCAGCTACGCACCGAGTTCGAGCAACTCGAGCGGGCCGAGCTCGACCTGGCGCAGCTGCGCAAGGAGCTCGGCACCGCGCTCGAAGGCTACCGCAGCCAGGCGCAGGATCTCTCCGGCAAACGCCAGAAGACCGCGCGGGCCCTCGCCAAGGACATCACCGCCCGCATGCAGACGCTCGGCATGTCCGGCGGACGCTTCGAGGCCGACGTCACCCAGGAGGGCAACGCCGATCCCACCCAGCACGGCATCGACCGGATCGAGTTCCGCGTCAGCGCCAATCCGGGGCAGCCGCCGCGGGCGCTGGCCAAGGTGGCCTCGGGCGGCGAGCTGTCGCGGCTGTCGCTCGCAGTGCAGGTGTCGTGCGCCGCGCAGGAGATGCGCTGCATGGTGTTCGATGAGGTCGACGCCGGCATCGGCGGCGCGGTGGCCGAGATCGTCGGCCGCGAGCTGCGCAAGCTCGGCGAGCGCGGCCAGGTGATGTGCGTGACGCATCTGCCGCAGGTCGCCTGCCAGGCGCACCACCAGCTCAGGGTCACGAAGCTCACCGACGGGCGCACCACCCGCACGACACTCAACGAGCTGACCCCGGGCGAGCGGGTCGAGGAGCTGGCGCGCATGCTGGGTGGCGTCGAGGTGACGGACAAGGCGCGCGAGCACGCGCGCGATATGTTGAACGCGGCCGAGCACGGCATCGCCACGGGGCGCGGCCAGCCGCGCCCGCCGGCGGCACGGCGCCGGTAGCTAGCTCGTCTTGTGCTTGCGGTGCGGGCAGTTCGGGCGCTGGCAGTGCCCGTAGAGAATCAGCGAGTGGTCGCGGATAGTGAAGCCGAGCTTGGTGGCGACGGCGGTCTGCCGCTGCTCGATCCCCGAGTCCATGAACTCTTCGACCCGGCCGCAGTCGAGACACACGATATGGTCGTGATGCGTGCCCTGATTGAGCTCGAACACCGCCATGCCATCCTCGAAATGGTGGCGCGTGACCAGCCCCGCGGCCTCGAACTGGGTGAGCACCCGGTAGACCGTGGCGAGCCCGATGTCCTCGTTGGACTCGAGCAGGTTGCGGTAGATGTCTTCGGCCGAGAGGTGGCGCGTGGTGCTGCCTTCGAGGATCTCGAGGATCTTCAGACGCGGCAGCGTCACCTTCAGGCCGGCTTTGCGCAGGTCCTTGCCTTCCACGGAAACTCTCCGGCGAATCATCGGTCCGCGCGTCGTCATGCGGACGATTCGCAATCAGGTATCATCGTTCCTCCGTAGATTATCCCCCATCGGACCCACATGCGCCTACCCTCGATCGCGCTCGCCGCCCTGGTTGTGCTCACGATGCCGCTCGGCGGCTGTATCTATCGGATGAACATCCAGCAGGGAAACTACCTCGAGGGCAAGACCGTCGCGCAGCTCCAGGTCGGTATGACGCGCAGCCAGGTGCGTTATCTCCTCGGCACGCCGATGGTCCCGGACATCTTCAACAGGGACCGTTGGGACTATCTCTACTACTTCAAGAGCGGCCACCTCGAGCGGCCGGAGCAGCGCCACCTCGTGGTGCTCTTCAAGGACGACAAGGTCACGAGCTTCAAGCCCGACAACATTCCGGACAGCGCACCGCGCGCCCCGGACAACGACATCTCGATCCAGAAGTTCCCGAAGATCTAACGGCGCTTCGCTCGCTCATGGCGCTCGCGCTGCACGCGCTCGCGGCGACGGGCGCGCGGATCGGCGCGCAGCGGTCGGTAGAGCTCGATGCGGTCGCCGTCCTCGTAGCCGGCATCACGCGGGCGCGGCTCGCCGAACACGCCGACCGGCGCGGCCTCCCACAGCGCCGGATCGATGGCGGCCGACTCGCGCTCGGCGGCGGCACGGGCGGCGGCGAGCGCGTCGGCGATGGTCGCCGCGGGCGGCAGCTCGACGCTCCAGAGGTATTGCCGCTCGCGCGTGGCGTACGCCACGACGCAGCGCTTCACTTCGAGCCCCGCGCCCGGGCGACGAAGGCATCGACCAGCGAGCCCACGGTCTCGGCGAACTTCGGCTCGAACAGGAGCCCGGTGAGCGAGCTCTTGAAGGCGAAGCGCATGGTGAGCTCGACGCGGCAACCGTCCTCGACCGGTGTCAGGAGCCAGCGCCCCTCGAGCTCGCGGAAGGGCCCGCTCAGGAGCTCCATGTGGACGCCCCGGTCGGGCTCGAGCGTGTTGCGCGTCGTGAACTCGCCGTGCAACGCTCCCTGCCGCACGCCGATCGTGGCCACGATCTCGCGCTCGGTGCGCGAGACGACGCCGGCGTGGGTACACCACGGCAGGAACTGTGGGTAGCTCTCGATGTCGTTGATGAGCGCGTACAGCCTGGCTGGCGGCTGATTGACGAGCGCCGAGCGCTTGACCTCCCGCATGGCGTCATTGTCCCATTAGCCACGCCGATGGCAAAAAGAGACACCGCACCCCGACTGATCGCCGAGAACCGCAAGGCACGCTTCGACTACTTCATCGAAGAGCGCTACGAGGCGGGGCTGGCGCTCCAGGGCTGGGAGGTCAAGGCGATGCGTGCGGGGCGCGCGCAGCTCAAGGAGGCCTACGTGTACCTGCGCGGCGGCGAGGCGTTCCTGATCGGCGCGCACCTCTCGCCCCTCCCGGCCGCCTCGACCCACGTGACACCGGACCCGGTCCGCACCAGGAAGCTCCTGCTCAATCGCAGCGAGCTCCAGGGCCTGATCGGCGCGGTGGAGCGGCGCGGCTATACGCTCGTGCCGCTCGAGCTCTACTGGAAGGACGGCCGCGCCAAACTGCAGGTCGGGCTCGCCAAGGGCAAAAAGCAGCACGACAAGCGCGCGGTCGAGAAGGACCGCGACTGGCAGCGCGACAAGGCGCGGATCCTGCGCGGCCGCTGAGGACGCGGCCCAGGCGGCGCCCGCGCGCGTTGCCGGGCCGTTCGGCGCATCGGCCGCGCGCTTCAGGTATGCTCGGGGGGTTCCTTGAAGGGGGCGACCGGTTTCGACGTGGGTTACGAACCTTCAGGGGCGTACCGAGGCCGCAGGATCCTCGTAAATACTGCTGCAAATCATAGTTGCCAACGACGACAACTACGCTCTAGCTGCCTAACCGCAGCTGACCTCTGACCAGCTCGTGCCTGTGCGACTGAATCAGGGGACGCGTTCACAGGATCGCGCTCCGGCGTTGCGAGCAGGCCGGTGCGTTAAGAGTCACTGATCGCTGGCGCAGCGTCTTCCCTGCTCCTCGGGTAGCGCGGCGTGAGAACCAAAGAGAGAGCTACGTACGTAGATCCTGAAGTCTAGGACTTACGGACGGGGGTTCGATCGAGGGTCGCACCGGTCCGCAAGGACCGGGTGAAAACGGAGCTCACATCGGCGAAACCTGACGGCGCCCTTCCGGGGCGGCATGGCAACGCCGAGGGGTAGGAAGAGGGCCAACCTCAGGCCTGCCCTGTAGAGACTCATAGATCCGCCGAAGGCGTTGTCGCCGGGGCGGACACTAGGATCTCGCGGGACTCGTACCGCGGGATAACACGCTCCGCATCCGCACCGCTTCGGCGCTCGCGGATGAAGGCATAGTCCAGCCCGTGGCGAAAGCCGCGGATGCGCTGTCCCCCCGCCTCCACCAATGGAGGGCCCCGGCCGCAAGGCCGGGGTCCGGCTCGGCATCTGATAACCAGGGAGGTCATCGGTGCACTCAATCAAGTATCTGCGCGTTACGCCGCGAAACGGGCGCTACACGGCGCAGCAGCGTGCCGACAAGGGGGCATTCGAAGAGCGCTTCTTCTCACTCTCGATCCGGGGCAAGGCTGGCTAGAGAGCGCGTGAGCAGACCCCGGAAAGCAGATCTCAAGCCCAATGTTAGAGACTCATCTACTTTCGCCTCGCAGACCCCAATAGAGGGCCTCCCGGACCCATAGTTAGATGGTTATCTAACATTCGCCAAAAAAATGCTCGCGCGAGGCACATCATCGCCCCGCCTGGCTCACCTCAGCCCTCCTGCGGACTACCCTTCCCCTCGGGCGGCCGGCCGTCGAACGACGTGAGCGGCCCGTAAAGGTCCGGCCGCCGGTCGCGAAACACGAACCAGTTGTCCCGCACCTCACGCGTCGCCTCGAGATCGAACCGGTGCACCAGTACCGCATCCCCCTCCTCGGGCGCCTCGGCGACCTTCGCGCCGATGGCGTCGGCGATGAATGACGACCCGTAGAAGCGGATGTAGAGACCCTCGGGGTTCTGTAGCGAGCGCTCGAGACCGTAGCGGTTCGAGGCGATCAGCGGTGTGAGATTGGCGGCGGCGTGGCCCTGCTGGGTGCGCTGCCAGTGGTCGCGTGAGTTGACCGGCACCGCGGGCGGCGGCTCGCTGCCGATGGCCGTGGGGAAGAAGAGCAACTCCGCCCCCGTGAGCGCCATGACGCGCGCGGTCTCGGGAAACCACTGGTCCCAGCAGATGCCGACGCCAATGCGCGCGTAGCGCGTGTTCCACACGCGAAAGCCGGTATCGCCCGGAGAGAAGTAGTTCTTCTCCTGGTAGCCCGGGCCGTTCGGGATGTGCGACTTGCGGTAGACGCCGAGGTTGCTGCCGTCGGCGTCGAGTATCGCGATCGAGTTGAAGTACGCGGGCCCGGCGCGCTCGAAGAAGCTGATCGGCAGCACCACGGCGAGCTCGCGCGCCACGGCGCTGAAGTGGCGCACGGCGGGATCGTCCGCGACCGTATGTGCAAGTCCCAGATGCCGCGCGTCCTGCTCGATGCAGAAGTATGGCGTCTCGAACAGCTCGGGCAGCAGGATGATCTCGGCGCCCTTGGCGGCGGCGGCGCGCACCAGCCCCTCGGCACGGGCAATGTTGCCCGCCCTGTCCCAGTCGCAGGACATCTGCAGCGCCGCGACCGTCACCGGCCGCGGCGGTCTGCGAAAATGCTCCGGATCCCTCGACATCGCTCACCTGCCCGTCGCGTGCACCGCAGGCGGCGATTCTACTAGCTTCGCGCCTACTTCTTGGTGAACGGCACCAGCATCGGCGTGTGCTTGCGGTACTCCCGGTAGGAATCGCCGTGGAAGCTGATCAGGTCGCGCTCCTCGAACTGTATGGCGAGCAGAATGTAGCCGGTGGTCGCGATCGAGAACAGCAGGTGTCCGTAGGTCATCTTCGGCGTCGCCCAGAAGGCGAACAGGAACCCGAGGTAGAGAGGATGACGCACCAGCTTGTAGATCGCCGGCATCACGAAGTGCGGCGGCTCGTACGGCCGCCCGAGCAGGTAGTTGGTCACCTGCTTGAGCCCGAACAGATCGAAGTGATCGATGAGAAAGGTACAGGCGAGAACCGTGAGCCAGCCGAGCCAGAACAGCAGGAACAGGATCGTGCGCCCCGCGCCGCTCTCCACGTCCCAGACCATCTCGGTCATCGGCCGCCACTGCCAGAAGATGAGAGCGAGCGCCGCGGTCGCGAGCAGCACGTAAGTGGTGCGCTCGATGGGGCGCGGGATGATCCGCGTCCAGCCGCGCTTGAACCACTGGCGTGCCATCACGCTGTGCTGGATGGCGAAGATGCCGAGCAGCACGGCATCGACGACGACGGACTCGAGCGAGAGCTGACCGCCCCCCGAGTCTATGGACTTCGGCACGTACAGGTTGCCGACGAATCCGATCGCATAAAGAAAGGTGACGAGGAACAGGCCGTACACCACGATGCCGTAGAGAAAGGCCAGCAGCTTGCCCATGAGTGCCCCCTGATTTGTTGTTCGGACGGTCCCAGCCGTACTTGACGGGCGGGCGCGAGTCTAGTCCCGCGCCACGCCACTGGGCCAGTGGCTCCGAAGGGTCAGGAGCTCAAGCTCGAGCTTAGCGGGACAGCTTAGCGGGAGACGGCTTTACGGGAAGCGAGTGACTCGTTCACCTGGGCGGTGATGCGCATCGCGGTCTCGAGAGCCGTCAGCCCGGCCTCGCCCGACACCACCGGCGGCCGGCCGGTGCGGATGCAGTCGAGGAAGGAATCGATCTCCGCCTTGAGCGCGTCCCCCTGGTCGAGGCTCTGTTCCTCGATGCTGACCGGCAACTCGCCCGGCGTTCCCGTCGGCGTTCGCTTACGGATGTGGGTGACGATCTTCTGCTGCAGGTCGAGCGAGAGGTAAGCGTCGTCCTCGAAGATGCGCAGCTTGCGCTCGGTCTTGAGGCTCACGCGCGAGGCGGTCGCGTTCGCGACGCAGCCGTTCTCGAAGCGCAGACGCGCGTTGGCGATGTCGATCTCCTCCGAGAACACCGGCGTGCCGACGGCGTCGATGGTGCTGATCGGCGCGCCGACGATGGTCTGCACGATGTCGATGTCGTGGATCATGAGATCGAGCACCACGTTCACGTCGGTGCCGCGCTCGCGGTAGGGCGCGAGCCGGGTGACCTCGACGAAGCGCGGCGAGTTGAGATGGGGCATGGCGGCGAGAATGGCCGCGTTGAAGCGCTCGAGGTGCCCGACCTGGAGAATGCGGCGGGCACGCGCGGCGAGCGCGATCAGCTCGCGCGCCTGGGCCGCGGTCTCGGTGATCGGCTTCTCGACGAGGACGTGCGCGCCGGCCTCGAGAAACTCGCGTGCGATGGCGAAGTGCGCCGGGGTCGGAGTCACGACGCTCACTGCATCGACGGCGCCGAGCAGCTCGCGGTAGTCGCCGAGGGGGCGCGTGCGCAGCTCCGCCGCGACCTGCTCGCGGGCCTCTTGTCGCGGATCGACGACCGCCACGAGCTCGCAGCCCTCGGCCTGCGCGTACTTCTGGGCGTGGAATCTGCCGAGGTAGCCGACCCCGATGACGGCGGCTCTGATTTTCTGCATGAGAACGTTATTATGCCCGCCCGCGCGCCAACGCCCGCGCCTATTCAGGGACTCCGCCGCCGCGCATGGCCACTACGCCCCCGACCGAGGCACTGCTCGAACGCCTCAGGCACCCGCGGCAGTCGTTCGACGCGCTGTCGCGCACGGTGCGTGAGGTGATCGTCGCCGGCGCGGCGCTGACGGTGGGCCTCTTCCTGATGCCGTTTCTCGTCTGGCTCGCCGGCAACCGCTTCCTCGGCCCCTATACGCACGGAGACGATCCCAGGGCCGGGCCCTGGGCGCTGTTCGCCGATTATGTCGTGGGCCTCGCCCACGGCTCGGCGGTGTTCTGGGTGGTGGCGCTCGGCCCGCTCGTGCTCCTCTGCGCCATCCGGGGCTTTCTGATCCTGCTGCGTCAGGTGCAGGCCCTCGGGCGCGATTGAGGCACGCCGAGGGCAATTTGCGGCGGGCCGGGCGGCTCACCTGAGGGGCCAGCCACCTGGGCCGTCACTTGGGCCAGTAGAGCCACACGACCAGGGCGAAAACCGCGAGCGTGGCGGCGTGCGCCCCTGCGCGCCAGCGCCGCTCGCGCAGCTGCCCATAGAAGCTCGCCCCCGAAGCCGCGGAAAACAAGGTAAAAACGAGGATCGCACGCACCAGGTGGGAGTGCTCGGGAGCGAAACGCTGCTCGTTCTCGGGAAGGAGCAGGATCACGATCCAGGTCATGATGAGGCCGACGGCCAGGGCGAGAGCCGAGCCGGCCAGGATTGCGAGCAGCGCCGTTAAAGGCTTCATGCTGTGAGCACCGCACTTGCTAAAGGCGAACGGTAGGCTCTAGCCTAGGTCCAAGATTTTACCGAACCCCGCGAGTGAGACCGACCCGATGACCGAGTCCCTGCGCCGATCCTCTGGCTGGATAACTGCGTGCCTCCTGGCACTGGCGGCGCTCGCGCTCGCCGGCTCCGTGCAGGCCCCGGCCAGCCCATCGCTCCTGCCCCCCGGAGCGATCGCTCCGTCCGACAGCCAGCGCGCCACCGCGCGCAAGATAGGCCGCATCCTCGAGGAGGCGCATTACAGCCACGCCCCCATCGATCACAAGATGTCGGACGTGGTGTTTCAACGCTACCTCGAGTTCCTCGATCCGCAGCGCAGCTACCTGCTGGCCGGCGACGTCAACGAGTTCTCCGCGTACCGCTATCAGTTCGACGACATGATCCGAACCGGCAACGTCGATCCGGCGTACCTCATGTTCGCACGCTTCCAGCAGCGTAATCGCGAACGCATGCAGTACGCGCTGGCGTTGCTCAAGACCGAGCCCGACTGGACGCTCGACGAGTCGTACGAGTTCGAGCGCACGCACGGGCCCTGGCCGGCGGATCGGGCGCAGATCGACGACCTGTGGAGACGGCGCGTCAAGAACGACGCGCTCTCGCTCCTGCTCACCGGCAAGCAGTGGCCGGAAGCGGCCGACATCCTGCGCAAGCGCTACGAGCGGGTGCTGAAGCGCATCGACCAGGTGACCAGCGAGGACGTGTTCGAGAATCTGATGAACGCCTACGCGCGCGCGTTCGACCCGCACTCGAGCTACTTCTCGCCGCGCAGCTCCGAG
>DATMRG010000011.1:0-3045 GCA_035566495.1 Steroidobacteraceae bacterium
AGCACTTCTCGAGCCTCATGCTCTCGACCGCGTAGAGGCCGAAGGGCCGGAGCCCGAGCTCGCGGCCGGCGTCCGTGAGCCGCGCGTGCACCGCGATCATCTCTTCCGTGGGCACGTGCAGCTCGTAGCCTAGCTCGCCGACATAGCTCACCCGCAGGGCCCAAAGCTGCGCGCCGGCGATCTCAATGGCGCGCGCGCCGAGCCAGGGGAAGGCTGCGTTGGAGAGATCCGCCGCCGTGACGCGTGCCAGGAGCTCGCGCGAGCGCGGGCCAGCGATCACGAGTGCGCCGTAACGATCGGTGAGGTTGGTCACCTCGAGCGGACCGTGGCTGGACGACTGATGCTGCCGCAGCCAGTCCAGGTCGTGCCGCTGAGCGGCTGCCGCCGAGAGGAGCCAGAAGCGCCCATCCGGCAGGCGCGTGATGGTCATCTCCATCACGACGCCGCCGCGCGGCGAGCAGCCATAGGCGAGGCGAGTACGCCCCTCGCGCGGCAACTCGCCGGCGATCAGGTGGTCGAGCCAGGGAGCGGCACCGCTGCCCGAGACCTCGAACCGCGCGAAGCCGGTCAGATCGAGCAGTCCGACTCCCTGCGCGACCGCCGCGCACTCGCGCTCGACCGCGCGGTGCCAGTGCGGGCGCCGGAACGAGCATTCGGGACCCGAGGAGTCCCCTGGCTCGCGGAAGTACACGGCGCGCTCCCAGCCGCCGCGGGCACCGAATACGGCGCCCTGCGCCCCGAGCCGCTCATAAAGAGGAGAGGTCCGCGCCGGCCGCCCGGCCGGACGCTCCTCCTGCGGATAACCGATGCCGTACTCGTTCCCGTAGGTCTCGAGAGCCTTGGCGAGCGCGTAAGCAGGAGTCGCAAACTCGAAGTAGCGCCGACAGTCGAGCGGCCAGACGTCCCAGTCCGGCTCGCCGTTCGCTACCCACTCGGCGATGATCTTCCCGGCGCCGCCCGCCTGCACGATGCCGAAGGTGAACGCGCAGCAGTGAAAGAGATTGCGCGCGCCGCGCGCGGGCCCGAGGAGCGGGTTGCCGTCGGGCGCGTAGGGTATCGGTCCGTTGATGACGCGCTTGACGCCGACGCTGCCGAGCATCGCTACGCGCGCGCAGGCGGCGGCGATGTAGTCCTCGAGCCGGCCAAGGTCATCGGGGAACAGCTGGTAGGCGAACTCCTCGGGCACACCCTCGAGCCAGTGCGCGCGTGGGCGCGCCTCGTACGGCCCGAGGAGGAGCCCAAGTCGCTCCTGGCGCAGGTAGTAACCGAGGTCGGGATCGCGCACCAGTGGCAGGCGTGCCGCACCGCGCGCCGCGAGCGCCGGAATCTCCTCGGTAATCAGGTACTGGTGTGACAGCGAGACGATCGGCAGGTACTCGCCGGCCATCGCGGCCACCTCGCCCCCGCGGTAGCCCGCCGCGTTGATGACGTACTCGGTCTCGATGCCGCCGCGCGACGTCTCGATGCGCCAGCCGCCCGCCGCCAGGGCACGCAGCGCCGTCACGCGCGTCTGCCGGAGGATCTCGGCACCGCGATCGCGTGCCCCCTTGGCGAAGGCCTGGGTGAGCTGCGCCGGATCGATGTCGCCGTCGTCGGGATCCCAAAGGCCGGCGCGAATGCCGTCCAGCTCGAGGAACGGGTGCCGGGCGCGAATTTCGGCGGGCGAGAGCAGCTCGAAGCGGAGCCCGAGCGAGCGAGCCTGCGCCGCTACCTGCCGAAACTCATCGACGCGGTCGGCGGTGTGCGCGAGGCGGATGCTGCCGGTGCGGTGACGGGTGATGTCGCTCCCCACCTCCCGCGCCAGCCGGGCATACAGCTCGGTCGAGTACCGCTGCAGCTTGAGGAGGGTCCAGCTCGTCGAGAAGTTGGGACAGTTGCCCGCGGCGTGCCAGGTGGAGCCCGCGGTGAGCTCGTCGCGCTCGAGCAGCACGGCGTCGGTCCAGCCGAGCCGGGTGAGATGGTAGAGCGCGCTGCAGCCGACGACTCCCCCACCGATGACCACCACCCGCGCGTGGCTCTTCAACACCTCACCCGCGCGGCCGTCGGGTCGTAAAGCGGCCGGAGAGACGCGCGCGCCGGAACGCGCTCGGTGGCGACCTCGATCTCGTAATGCCCGGATGCGATCCAGTCATCGCTCACGGGCCCGTCGTTGTTCGCGACGTAGCCGAGCCCGAGAGGCGCGCCCACCGTGTGGCCGAACATTCCCGAGCTGATCTTTCCGACTAGTTTACCGTCACGCCAAATGGGCTCGTTGTGGTAGAGCAACGCATCTGAGCTCTTCAGCGCGAACCCGACCAGCCTCCGCCGCACGCCGCGCGCGCGCTGCTCGAGCAATGCCTCGCGGCCCACGAAGCCACCGGACTTCTCCCACGCGATGGCGAAGCCGAGCCCCGCCTCGAGAGGCGTGTCCTCGTCCGAGATGTCGTGGCCCCAGTGGCGGTAGGCTTTCTCGATGCGCAGGCTGTTGAGCGCGTGGTAACCGGCGAGCCGCAACCCGAAGGGCGCGCCCGCTGCGATGATGAGGTCGTATACAGACTGCGCGAACTCGGTCGGGATGTAGAGCTCGTAGCCGAGCTCGCCCACATAGGTGATGCGGCTCGCGCGCACGCGCGCGTAGCCGAGATCGATGATGCGGGAGGCGCCGAATGGGAAGGCGGCGCTCGAGAGATCGGCGTCGGTGAGCTGGCTCAGGAGCTCGCGGCTACTCGGGCCCATGAGCCCGAGCACCGCATAGGCGGGGGAGACGTCGACGGCAACGGCTCGGGCGGCCTCGGGAATGCTGCGGCTCAGCCAGCCGAAGTCGCGGGTCTGCGTGGCGCAGGCGGTGACGATCAGGTAGGAATCCTCGGCCTCGCGCGTCACCGTCAGATCTGCCTCGATCCCGCCACGCTCGTTCAGCCACTGCGTATAGACGATCCGGCCGACCGGTACGTCGACCTCGTTGGCGCAGATACGGCCCAGAGTCTCGGCCGCATCGCGCCCCTTCAATACGAATTTGGCGAACGAGGACTGATCGAAGAGGCCCACCGCCTCGCGCACCGCGCG
>DATMRG010000012.1:0-62810 GCA_035566495.1 Steroidobacteraceae bacterium
GAGATACTTCTCGAGCAGCTGCTGCGCCTCCGCCTCGAAGGAGGCGAACATCGCGCGGTGCACGTCCTCCTTCACCCAGCGGTTGTAGAACTCCTTGCGGGCGGTCACCAGGTGGTCGATCCAGGCCTTCTTCTGCTTGGCATCCATACGCGCATCGCTCTCGATGGAGTCCTTGAGCGCCAGCAGCAGCTCCATGCTGGTGAGGCTGTGGGTGTTGCCGCGGGTGATGGCGTTGGAGATCGCGTTGATGACGAAGCGCGGGCTCACGCCGGTCAGGCCCTCGTCGGGCACTTCGGCGCGGAGGCGCTGCGCTTCGGTCTCGGGCATGCCCTCGACCGCCTCGCCGGCATAGAGCCGCAGCTTCTTGGCGACGTCGAGCCCTTCGCGCTCCGGCTTCACGAGGCGCGTGAGGATGGCGAACACGGAGGCGAGATTCAGCACGTGCGGGTCGAGATGCACGTTGCGGAATGCCGGCGCACCCGACACCAGCTTCAGGTAGATGCGCGACTCGTCGCGGTAGGAGAGCGCGTAGGGGATCTTGATGATCACCATGCGATCGAGCAGCGCCTCGTTCTCCTTCTCCTGCAGGAACTTGTGGAACTCGGCAAGATTGGTGTGCGCCAGGATGGTCTCGTCGAGGTGAATCAGCGGGAAGCGCGACACCTTGACGTTCTTCTCCTGGGTGAGGGTCAGGAGCAGGTAGAGGAACTCGCGCTTCACCTTCAGGATCTCGATCATCTCGAGCACCCCGCGGCTCGCGGCGTACACGGCGCCGGACCAGGACCAGGCGCGCGGGTCGCCCTCGTCGCCGATCTGCGCGACCTTGGCGAGATCCACCGAGCCGACGAGATCGGCGATATCGGCGGTGGTCGGGTCGTGCGGCGCGTACGTGCCGATGCCGACGCGCGAGGCCTCGGCGAGGAACACCCGCTCGACCGGCACGCGCACGAAGTCGCCCTCGTAATCGCGCTCGACGAAGTCGCGCGCCCAGGGCGAGAGCTCGCCCTGCACGCTGATGCCGTAGCGCTGGCGGAACTCGGCACGGAGACTGGTGGGAATGAGGTTCAGCGGGTTCTCGCGCAGCGGCGAACCGCGGATCGCGTAGAGCGCGCCCTCGTCGGTGCGGCTGTATTCCTCGAGCCCGCGCTTGAGCAGTATGGCGACCGTGGACTTGCCGCCCGACGGTGGCCCGAGCATCAAGAGCAGACGCCGTCCGACGTCGGAACCGGCGGCGGCGGCCTTGAAGTAATCGACCAGGCGCGACAGCGGCTCGTCGATGCCGAACAGCTCGTGCTTGAAGAGCTCGACCGCGCGCACGTTCTCGGCGGCGTCGGGCTGCGCGGCGCGGCCGTGCCAGCGCAGCATGTCCCAGATGTATTCGTGGCTCGTGCGCGCCAGTGCGCTCGGATTCGCCGGCAGGATGTTGGCGAGGAAATCCCCGAAGGTGCCTTCCCAGCGCTGCGCGCGGTGCAGCTTGCTGAAGGAACTCAGGGTGTCGATGAAGGTGGCGTTCGAGCCGTGAGAATCCGAGTCAGCTCCGAGTGGTCGCATCGTCCTTACCCTCCGTTGAGCTCACCAGTCCCTGGATGCCGGCTCAGGCCGGCGGATCCGCCTGACGTCTAAACTTAGTCCCAACGTCCCCATCAAAAAGTGACGGCTTTCCGATCCTCGTGGACTGATTACGTTAAGAGTGTCACAGCAACGGATTGTTCGCGCCAGAGGCCCGGGACGCCACCACGCAGGCGGGAGCGCTGGCGCGGAAACGGCCGCGGCCCCTTAAGTGGCTGATTGCAAAGCTCTGCGCACGGCCCAAGGTGGTGCCTGCGCGCGGCGCGCACCCGGGTGGAATTCGCTGCAGACGGCGGCTCCCGGGCCGCGCCAGCCGGGGCCGGTTGCGCACCCCGCGCCGCCTGCGGTTCTGCGGCCGCGCGGGCCGCGCCGGACCGCCGCCGCCTGCCGCTCGAGCCGCGCCCCGGCCGCCCCCCCTCGGCCGCCGCGCGCGAAGCGAGCAGTGGCTCTGACTTTGGGCATCGCCGTCGCCGCACCCCGACGCGCCCTATCGTTATTGTGAACTGACGCACTGCGCTTGCGGTGAGGCTACATATCCTCCATCGGCGAGGAGTTGCGCGCTGGGTATTTGCCGTGCGCGGCGGCCTCACTTCACGGATGGAGGGGATTCTTCAGCTTTGTCCGTGACCGCAAATCAGGTGGGAGACACGCCACGTGGCCAGTGCAGCATCCAGATCATCGCGTAATCCCGCTACGGCATCGTCCGCGACCGCCACTGGCGGGGCGACGAGCCTGCAGCCCTCGGTCGACGTCACCGCCATCACGACGCGCGACGATTTCCTGCTCGAGCTCGGCCAGGCATTGGGCGGCCAGGCGTCGATCCGCCCGGTCGATTCGGTCGAGGCCGCGCTCGAGAGCCTCGGCGCACACGCCAGGCGCGGCCAGGTCCTGGTCATCGACGCGCTGCATGCGAACGAGGTCCGCCCCGCGGTGGATGCCGCGCAGGCGCACGCCCCGCAAGCGGTAATCCTGGTGTTCGCCGCCGAGGCGATCGAGCGCCAGGTAGCCGCGGCTGTCAAGGGCTCGAGGGTTTTCGCCGTTCTCCCCTCCTCGCCGATCGATCCGCGGAAGACGCACGCGGTGTTCGCCGGCGTGATCGAGGAGGCGGCCGCGAGGAGAAAGCCCGCGGCGCCGCCGGCGGCAGAGCCGCCGCTCGCCGTGCCGGACGACCTCGAGCTCGAGTCCACCCGCAGCGCCGCGGCTCTCAAGGTTCCGGGCATGAGCGGCGGCAAGGGCCTCCTCATCGCCGGCGCGCTGGTCGCGGTGGCGGCAATTGCGGCCGGCGCCTGGTTCTTCACGCGCGGCGGCGGCACCGCCAACGCGCCGGTCACGCCGGCGGCGCAGCCCGAGGCCGCGGCGCCGGCCGCGGCTCCCCCCGAGGCGGCGCTGCCCGCGGCACCGAGCCCGGATCTCTCGATCGTGCACGGTAAGGTGGACGAGCTGCTCGAGAAGGCCCGCCTGGCCATGCGCGAGCGCCGCTACACCGAGCCCACCGGTGACAACGCGCTGCTCTACTACCGCTCCGCGGTCGCGGCCAATGCCGCCAACGGCGAGGCCCGCGACGGCCTGCAGCGCGTCGCCGGCGTGCTCGCCGGCCGCTTCGACGAGTCATTGAGCGCCGGCCACCTCGATGAGGCCGCGCAGAACTTCGCCAATTTCAGGGCCGCCGTGCCCGACGATGCGCGCGTCGCCGAGCTCGGCGCGCGGCTCGCCAACTCCCAGATCACCAAGGCGGTGGCCGAGGGCAACATCGAGCGCGCTGCCGCCCTCGTCAAGCAGGCGCAGCAATCGGGCGCCCTGCCGGCCGACCAGCTCGCCAGATGGAAGGGCGAGCTCGCCAAGCGCCAGGACGACGCCAAAATGCAGCGCCTCGCCGGCCTCGTCGAGGATCGCATCCGCGAGGGCAAGCTCGCCGACCCCGCCGACGACAGCGCCAGGTTCTACGTGCGTCAGCTGCTCACGGCTTATCCCTCGAGCCAGAGCGCCGTGCGCGCCCAACACGCCCTCGCCGGCGCTTACCTGCGCAAGGCGCGCGAAGCCGCGCTCGCCAGAAATGGCGCCGAGCAGGAGCGCTGGCTGAATGAGGCGCGCGGCGCCGGCGCATCCAGCAACGAAATCAACGCCTTCCAGCGCGATCTGGCCGGCGCCCAGGCCAAGGCCGCGCGTGCCGAGGGCGACCGCTTCGCGCAGCTGGCACGCGAGCGCGTGCGCGACGGCCGCCTCACCGACCCCGCCCAGGACAGTGCCGCTTTTTATCTGACGCAGCTGCAGTCGGCCGATCCGGACAACGCGGCGGTGGCTGCGGTGAGCCGTGACCTCGCGAAGCTGCTCCTCGAGCGCGCCCGCACCAGTTTGCAGGCGGGCAGGAGCGCCGACCAGGACCTCGCCGCCGCGCGCCGCTTCGGCGCCGACCCGAGGGACATCCAGGCCGCGCAGCAGGCGGGCGCGTCCAGGGCGGGCGCAAACGTCGATCCGGCGACCCTGGCCGCGAGTCTCAAGGCCGTGAAGACGGTGCCACCCGAGTACCCGCAGAGCGCTCTCGCCAAGGGCGTCTCGGGCAGCGTGCTCCTGTCCTTCACCGTCGACGGCAAGGGCGATACGCGCGACGTGCAGGTTCTGCAGTCGACTCCGGCCGGCGTGTTCGACCGCGCCGCCATCAGCGCCGTGAAGCGCTGGCGCTACAACCCGGTGATCGTGAACGGCAGCGCGGTCGAAGTCCCCGCCAAGACGCGGGTGCGCTTCGAGCTGCCGAAGCAGTAGAACAGGAGCAACTCCGATGACCCTGAGCGGCACCGACCGCCGTCGCCAACTCATCACCGCCGGTATCGGCACGGTGCTCACGCTCGTCATGGGCGCGGTGCTGTTCGTCGGCTTCCGCATCGCGACCCAGATGCGCGCCAACATCACCGCGCTGCAGACGGCGAGCTCGCTGCAGAACTATCCCGACGACATCACCCAGCAGCTCACCTCGCTCCGCGACCGGCTCGAGGCGCGCGCCTATTCGGGCCAGGCGCTCGAGGACCTGCAGGGCACGGTGCGGCGCTTCGACCGGCAGCTGAAGGAGCTGAACGCCGCCGGCGCAATCCACTCGCCCGAGCTTGCGCGCGCGCTGCAGCTGTGGCGCGAATACGGCCCGGTGATCGAGCCGGTCGTCAGCTTCAACGCCCAGCCCTACGTGGACTCGGACACCTCCGGCAGCACGCTGTCGCGCGAGGGACGCGCGCACTACGCCGAGGTGAAGCGCGCCCAGCTGTTCGCCACCGACAATGCCAAGGTGCTGCAGGCGCAGCTGGCGACGCTCGCCACTTCGCTCCAGCACGAGGCCTCGGACGCCGCCGCGCGCCTGCGCGCGCTGCTGTCGATCGGCGTGGTGGCGGCGCTGGTGCTGGCCGCCGCCGCCGCCTGGTTCCAGTTCACCCGCTCGCGCCACGAGCGTGTCGCGCGCGAGGCGCAGGAGCAGACCCGCGACATCCTCAAGACGGTGCGCGAGGGCTTCTTCCTGCTGGACGCCGACTATCGCATCGGCTCGGTGTGGTCGGAGGCGCTGACGCGCATGTTCGGGCGCGACGACTTCGCCGGCCTGTCCTTCGAAGAGCTGCTCAGGGACCTGGTGCCACCGGCGACCCTCGCCACCGCCACCAAGTACATCAAGCTCCTGTGGGGCGAGCGCGCCCACGAGAACCTGATGAAGAGCATCAACCCCCTGGGTCAGCTCGAGATCACCATGGACAACGGCCACGGCGGCCGCGAGACGCGCTACCTGCAGTTCGATTTCCACCGCGTCATGGGGCCGGCGGGCATCAAGCACGTGCTGTGCGCGGTCGGCGACATCACCTCCGGCGTGCTCCTGGCGCGCGAGCTGCAGGAGTCGCAGGAGAACGCCAACGCCCAGGTCGACATGATGCTGGCGATGATGCACATCGACCCGCTGCAGCTGGTGTCGTTCCTCGACGGCGCCGAGACGGGGCTGAAGCTCGTCAACACCATTCTCAGGGAGCCGGCGCGCAGCGACGCCGAGTTCCGCAAGAAGCTCTCCGGACTGTTCCGCGAGCTGCACTCGATCAAGGGCGAAGCCTCGGCGCTCAGCCTCACGAGCATCGCCGCGCGCGTGCACGCGCTCGAGGACATCGTCAGCGAGCTGAAGAAGAAGGCCGAGCTCTCCGGCAACGACTTCCTGCCGATGGTATTGAAGCTCGACGACCTGCTCGCGCATCTGCGCTCAGTGCGCGAGATGGCCGGACGCCTCACGGCGCTCAAGGAGAGCGCCACCGCCGGCGCCGGTACCACCGCCTTCACCGCCCCCGCCGCGGTGGCGCCGGCCGCGCCGCCGCCTGCGCCCGCGCCGAGCCAGCAGCCCGCCGCGCGCACCGCGCCGCAGTACGCACGGCGCGCGGAGGATCTGGCGCCGACACTGCATTCGCTCGCCGAGCGCCTGGCGCAGGATCACGGCAAGCGCTTCCGGCTCAAGCTCGCCGGCCTCGCCGACGTGCCGGCCCCGTACGTAGCGACCGTCAAGGACTGCCTGATCCAGATGCTGCGCAACGCCGCGGTGCACGGCATCGAGGCGCCCGAGGTGCGGCGCTCGCTCACCAAGCAGGACATCGGCGTCGTGAGCGTCACCTTCCAGCGCAGCGCCGACTCCTTCGACCTGATGTTCGAGGACGACGGCGCCGGCATCGCGCCCGACACGCTCAAGGCCGCCGCGGTGCGCCAGCAGCTCATCACCGAGGACGAGGCCGCCGCCATGGACACGCGCACCGCGATGGCGCTCATCTTCCGCCCCGGCTTCTCGACCCAGGACGACGTGTCGATGGACGCGGGCCGCGGCGTCGGCATGGACGTCGTGGCGCGCAGCGTCTACGCGCTCGGCGGCAGGATCGGCGTCAGCACGCACCCGGGGAAGTACACCCGTTTCAAGATCTCGCTCCCGGCCGGTCAGGCCTCGAGCAGCGCGGTCGCCTGAGCACGCACGATGAACGCCAGGCGGCCCATGAAGCTGATGATCGTCGATGACTCGAATATCATGCGCCGCCGCATAGAGCGCTCGCAGCAGTTCGAGGAGCTGCAGCTGGTCGGCACCGCCGGCAACGGCATCGAGGCCATCGAGCTCTTCAAGCGCACCGATCCGGACGTCGTGACCATGGATCTGACCATGCCGCGCATGGACGGCATCGAGTGCATCAGCCGCCTGGTGGCCCTCAAGCCCGAGGTCCGTATCCTGGTGGTCTCGGCGCTGGCCGACAAGGCCACCGCGGTCGAGGCGATGGAGAAGGGTGCCAACGGCTTCCTCAACAAACCGTTCACCGACCGGCAGCTGAACGAGGCGATCGCGGAGCTGATGCGCTGATGTTGCACGAACAGGAGCTGAAGACTTTCGTCGAGGGGACGACGAACTTCTTCGAGGTGGCGGCCCAGCAGCCGGCCTCGATCGGCTCCCCCTACCTTCTGGAAGGCATGCCCCAGGTACACGAGTACACCGGCGTCATCAATATCTCCGGCAAGCGCGAGGGTGTGGTGTTCTTCACCGCGCCCAAGGCGATGCTGACCGTGCTGCTGATGAAGATGCAGGAGAACGACTTCAGCCACGAGACCATGCGTGATCTGGTGGGCGAGGTCGCCAACACCATCTCCGGCAACGCGCGCCGCGACTTTGGCCGTGAGTTCGTGATCTCGGTGCCGTCGGTGCTGTCGGGCGAGAAGCCCGCGATTCCGCAGCGGCCCGGCCTGCGCTCGTTCATCATCCCGATCAACTGGCGCAGTCATTCGGCCAAGCTGGTCGTCTCCCTGACCTAACCGGCCGCGTCGTCGTCGGCGCGTAGTCGGTAGCCGACTCCGGTCTCCGTAAGCAGATAGCGCGGCTGGCGCGGGTCCGGCTCGAGCTTGGCGCGCAGGTTCTTGATGCAGACCCGCAACGAGCGCGAGTCATCCTCGCGTCCCGGCCCCCACACCTCGCGGATCAGCTGTCGTTGCATCACGATCGAGCCGAGCTGGCGCGCGAGGCAGCCGAGCACCCGGTACTCGAGCGGCGTCAGGTGGATCTCGCCGTCGGCGCTGCGCGTCTCGCGTCGCGCCAGATCGACCCGCACGCCGCCGAACCTGAGCGTCGCCGAAGGCGCGGCGTGCGTCACACGCCGCAGCGCCGCGCGCAGCCGCGCCAGCAGCTCCGGCGCGCTGAAGGGCTTGGCGATGTAGTCGTCCGCGCCGGCATCGAGCGCCGCCACCTTCTGCTCCTCCATGGTGCGCGCCGACAGCACCACGATCGGTACCGGTGACCAGGCACGCACGCGGCGGATCACCTTGAGGCCATCGCCGTCGGGCAGTCCGAGATCGATGAGCAGCAGGTCCGGCTTGTGACTGCGCGCCTCGATCTCGGCGCGCAGCGCGGTGTCGGCCTCGATGTAGCGGTAGCCCGCGGCGGTCAGCAGCACACGCAGCACGGCGCGGATGCCCGGCTCGTCCTCGATCACCAGCACCTGGTGCATCGCCTCGGTCATGTAGGCGCGTCCAGTGGCGACACCGCCGCTGCCACATCCGGCGCCGACCCTTCGGTCGCAGGCAGAGTGAACACGAAGCGCGCCCCGCCGCCCGCGCGGCGCTGTGCTTCGATCTCGCCGCCGTGGGCGCGCACGATCGCCTGGACGATCGCGAGGCCGAGCCCGACTCCCATCACGCTCCCTTCGCCGTTGCCGCGCTGGAACTTATCGAACAGGCGCGCCGGATCGCCGGCGGGAAGCCCGGGCCCGTCGTCCTCGACCGACACCTGCACGAAATCGCCGACCGGAACTGCGGACACCGACACGTGGGTGCCGGGCGGAGTGTACTTGGCGATGTTGTCGAAGAGATTGGCGAACACCTGCACGATCAGCGTGGCGTCGACCCATACCGGCGGCAGATCGGGCGCGAGGCGCGTCTCCACCGGATGATCCGCGAACCGCTCCTGATAGCGCGTGAGGGCGCTGCCGACCAGGTCGTCGAGGGTCTGCCAGTCGCGCCGCAGCGCCACCTGGCCGGACTCGAGCCGTACCAGATCGAGGACGTTCGAGACCAGATCCGACATCTCGCGCGCCGTGGTCTCGATCGAGCGCGCCAGCTCGACGCGCGTCGCCTGATCGAGCGAGCCGCCGTGCTGGGCGAGCGCGCTGCCGGCCCCCGCCATCACGGCGAGCGGCGTGCGCAGATCGTGCGAAATTGACGAGAGCAACGTATTGCGCAGGGTCTCGCGCTCGGCCGCCAGGCTCGACTGCACCGCGATCTCGGCGAGATGGGCGCGCTCGAGGGCGAGCGCGATCTGCCCGGCGAAGGTCTCGAGCAGATGGCTCTGCTCGGGCAGCAGCACGCGGCGCGCATTCTCGGGCAGCACCGCCAGAACTCCGACCGTGCGCTGCTCGTCGCCGAGCGGCACGTACAGCCCGCGCGCCGCGGGCAGGGTGTCGGAGCCGAGACCCGCGCGGCGGCCGTGATCCGCGACCCACTGTGCCACGGCCAGGTCCGCCCCGCGGAACGAGCTGTCGAGCGGCGGCTCCGCCGGATAGTGGAGCTTGCCGTCGGTGTCGGGCAGCAGCACCGCCGCCCGGCACTGGAACACCTCGGCGACGTGCCGCACCGCCACGCGCGCCATGTTGGTGATGCCGCGGGTCACGGCCAGCTCGCGGCTCATCGCGTACAGCAGCGCCGTGCGCCGCTCGCGCGCTCCCGCAACCCGGGTCTGCTGGCGCACGCTCGCGGTGAGCGTCGCGATCACGAGCGCGATCGTGACCATGGCGCCGAAGGTGACCAGGTACTGAACGTCCGAGACCGCGAACGAGAAGCGCGGCGGCACGAAGAAGAAGTCGAAGGCGGCGACGTTCAGCACCGCGGTCAGCGCCGAGGGTCCGCGCCCGAGCCGCAGGCCCGCCACCGTGACGCCGAGCAGGTAGATCATCACGAGGTTCGAGAGGTCGAAGTGCGGATACATGGCCGCCGCCAACAGCGTGCAGAGCACGGTAATGGTGGCGGCCCAGGCGTAACGGTCCCAGCGCACCGCCGACACATGCGCGGGTTGTCGGGCGTCCGGGAGCGGGGCGGGCGGCGGCGGGCGCGGCGAGGCGGCGATCAGCACCACATCGAACCCGCGCGCGCGGCGCGCCAGCTCGGTGGCGGTCGAGGGCCTGAGCCAGGCGTGCCAGCCGCGGCGCTTGGGCGCGCCGACGATGACGCGGGTGGCGTGGCGGGTCTGCGCGTACTCGAGGAGTGTGGCGGCCGCGGAGGGGCCATCGAGCGTCACGGTCTCGCCGCCGAGCGACTCGGCGAGGCGCAGCACGTCGATGCGGCGGTTGCGCTGTGAGTCCGACAGCCGCAGCAGCCAGGGCGTCTCCACGTACACCACGGTCCACTCGGCATCCAGCGCATCCGCCATGCGTTTGCCGGCGCGCACCAGCTGCTCGGCCTGCTCGTCCGGGCCGACCGCGACCAGCACCCGGTCGCGCGCCCCGCGTGCCTGGGCGCGGTCGGGCGGCAGCTCGCGCGAGGCGGCCTCGACGCGGTCGGCGACGCGGCGCAGGGCGATTTCGCGCAGCGCCATCAGGTTCTGCTTGCGGAAGAAGCGCTCGACGGCGGTGCCGGCCTGGCTGGCCACGTATACCTTGCCGGCGTGCAGCCGCGCGATCAGGTCGTCGGGCGGCAGGTCGATGAGCTCGATGTCGTCGGCCTCGTCGAACACGTGATCGGGGAGCGTCTCGCGCTGGCGGATGCCGGTCGTCTGGAACACCAGATCGTTGAGGCTCTCGAGGTGCTGGACGTTGACCGTGGTCCAGACGTTGACTCCCGCCGCCAGCAGCTCCTCGATGTCCTGCCAGCGCTTGGGATGGCGCGGCGCGGGCTCGCCGCCCACGAGGTTGGAGTGCGCGAGCTCGTCGACCAGCAGGATCTCCGCGCGGCGCGCCAGCGCCGCATCGAGGTCGAACTCCTGGCGGACGATGCCGCGGTAGCTGACCGGCAGCGTCGGCAGCCGCGGCAGCCCCTCGAGCAGCCGCTCGGTCTCGATGCGCCCGTGCGGCTCGACGTAGCCGACGACCACGTCGGTGCCCGCGGCGCGCACGTTGCGGGCCGCTTCCAGCATCGCGTAGGTCTTGCCGACGCCGGCGGAGGCGCCGAAGAAGATGCGCAGGCGGCCGCGGTGCTGGCGCGCCTCATCCGCCTTGACGCGCTCGAGCAGCTGGTCGGGGTCAGGCCGGGTTTCGGCCATGTTGGATCACTTCAGCGAGTCAAGCGCCAGATTGAGCTCGAGGACGTTGACCCGCGGCTCGCCGATGACTCCCAGCAACCTACCCTCGGTGTGCGCGTCAATCAATGCCCGCACCCGCGCCTCGGGCAGGGAGCGCGCGCGCGCGACGCGCGCCGCCTGGTATTGCGCCGCCGCGACGCTGATGTGCGGATCGAGACCGCTTGCGGACGCGGTCACGAGATCGACCGGGACCGGCGCGCTATTGCCCGGGTCCGCCGTCCTGAGCGTCGCGATGCGCGCCTTCACCGCATCGAGGAGCGCCGGGTTGAGGGGACCGAGGTTCGAGCCGGTCGAGCCCGTGCCGTTGTAGGGCTGCGGCGTCGTGGCCGAGGGCCGGCTCCAGAAGTGTCCGGGATCGCCGAAGCTCTGACCGATCAGCGCCGAACCCAGCGCGTGCCCGCCGCGCAGCAAGAGGCTGCCGCCGGCGCGCGGGAACAGCAGCTGCGCGATGCCGGTGACGGCGAGCGGATAGACGACGCCCGTCAGCACCGTCAGCACGGCGAGCAGCACCAGCGCCGGTCGCAGGGCGCTGCGCACGAGCGGCACGCGGGCGGCGCTCATGCCAGGTGCACCACGGTGAGCGCGAGGTCCACCAGCTTGATGCCGACGAACGGCACGATGATGCCGCCGAGCCCGTACACGACCAGGTTACGCCGCAGCAGCGTCGCCGCTCCGAGCGGCCGGTAGCGCACGCCCTTGAGCGCCAGCGGAATCAGCGCGACGATGATGAGCGCATTGAAGATGACCGCGGACAGGATCGCCGAGAACGGACTCGTGAGGCGCATCACGTTGAGCGCGTTGAGCTGCGGATAGGTGGTGACGAACGCCGCCGGGATGATGGCGAAGTACTTGGCGACGTCGTTGGCGATCGAGAAGGTTGTGAGCGCGCCGCGCGTCATGAGCATCTGCTTGCCGGTCTCGACCACCTCGATGAGCTTGGTCGGGTTCGAGTCGAGGTCGACCATGTTGCCGGCTTCCTTGGCGGCCTGGGTGCCGGTGTTCATGGCCACCGCGACATCCGCCTGCGCCAGCGCCGGGGCGTCGTTGGTGCCATCGCCCGTCATCGCCACCAGCCGCCCGGCCGCCTGGTGCTCGCGGATCAGCCTGAGTTTCGCCTCGGGAGTCGCCTCGGCTAGGAAGCCGTCGACACCCGACTCGGCGGCGATGGCCGCGGCGGTGAGCGGATTGTCGCCGGTGATCATCACGGTCTTGATGCCCATGCGGCGCAGCTCGCCGAAGCGTTCGCGGATCCCGCCCTTGACGATGTCCTTGAGCTCGATGATGCCGAGCACGCGCGCGCCGTCGCTGACGATGAGCGGCGTGCTGCCGCGGCGCGCCACCTCGTCCACCGTGGTCTGCACCGCGCGCGGGAAGGCCTGGCCGAGTCCCTCGACCTGGCGGCGGATGGCATCGGCTGCGCCCTTGCGGATCTGCCGCCCGCCGATGTCGACGCCGCTCATACGGGTATGCGCCGAGAAATGTACGAAGGTCGGATTGAGCGCGCCCAGGTCGCGCTCACGCAGCTGGAAGCGCTGCTTGGCCAGCACCACGATGCTGCGCCCCTCGGGCGTCTCGTCGGCGAGCGAGGCGAGCTGGGCGGCGTCGGCGAGCTCCTCCTCGCTCACGCCGGCGGCGGGAATGAAGGCGGCCGCCTGGCGGTTGCCGAGCGTGATGGTGCCGGTCTTGTCGAGCAGCAGCACGTCGACGTCGCCCGCGGCCTCGACCGCCCGCCCCGAGGTCGCGATCACGTTGGCCTGCAGCATGCGGCTCATGCCGGCGACGCCGATGGCGGAGAGCAGCGCGCCGATGGTGGTGGGGATGAGGCAGACCAGCAGCGCGATCAGCGCCGTGATCGTGATCGGCGTGCCGAGCTTCGCCACGGCGACGCTGTAGAGCGAATAAGGCAGGAGCGTCGCGGTCGCGAGCAGGAACACCAGCGTCAGCGCCACCAGCAGAATGGTGAGGGCGATCTCGTTCGGCGTCTTCTGGCGGCTCGCGCCCTCGACCATGGCGATCATGCGGTCGAGAAAGGTCTCGCCGGGATTGACGGTGACCCGCACCACGATCCAGTCCGACAGCACGCGGGTGCCGCCCGTGACCGCGGAGAAGTCGCCGCCCGCCTCGCGGATGACCGGCGCCGACTCACCGGTGATCGCGCTCTCGTCCACCGAGGCCGCGCCCTGGATGACCTCGCCGTCCGCCGGCACGTAGTCGCCGGCCTCGATCAGCACCACGTCGCCGCGCCGCAGGTCCTCGGCACGCACCGGCGCCGGGTTGGCGCGCGCGGCCGGATTCGCCAGACGCTTGGCCCACACCGTCTGTTTGAGTCCGCGCAGCGCCTCCGCCTGCGCCTTGCTGCGCCCCTCGGCGAGCGCCTCGGCGAAATTAGCGAACAGCACCGTGAACCACAGCCACAGCGCGATGTTGAAGATGAACCAGGCGGGCGCCTCGCCGGCGCCGGTCAGCGCCTGTACCCAGAGGATCGTGGTGAGAATGCTGCCGACATACACCACGAACATCACCGGGTTGCGCCATTGAACGCGCGGATCGAGCTTGCCGAGCGCGTCGCGGGCCGCCGGAGCGAGCAGCGAGCGATCGAACAGCGACAGGCTGGGGCGCGTCACGGGCCAGCCCACAGCATGACGTGCTCGACGATCGGGCCGAGCGCCAGCGCCGGCACGAAGGTCAGCGCCCCGACCAGCAGCACCGTGCCGATGAGCAGCACGACGAAGGTTGGACCGTGCGTCGGCATGGTGCCGTCGGACACCGGAATGCGCTTCTTGGCGGCGAGCGAGCCGGCCACCGCCAGCACCGCCACGATCGGCCAGAAGCGGCCGAGCCACATGGTGAGCGCCAGCGCCACGTTCCAGAACGGCGTGTTGGCCGAGATGCCGGCGAAGGCGCTGCCGTTATTGTTACCGGCGGAGGAGAAGGCATAGAGGATCTCGGAGAAGCCGTGCGCGCCGGGATTGGCGACGGCGGCACGGCCGGCGTCGAGGCTGACGGCGACCGCGGTGCCGGTGAGGACGATGAAGGGCATCACCAGGATCGCGATCGAGCTCATCTTCATCTCGAAGGCCTCGATCTTCTTGCCGAGGTACTCGGGCGTACGGCCGATCATGAGACCGGCGATGAACACGCCGACGATGGCGAAGATCAGCATGGAATAGAGGCCGGTGCCGACGCCGCCGAACGCCACTTCGCCGAGCTGCATCTGAAACAGCGGCACGAAGCCGCCGAGCGGCGTGAACGAGTCGTGCATGCCGTTGACCGCGCCGCAGGAGGTGGCGGTGGTGATGGTGGCGAACAGCGCCGAGGCGGCGATCCCGAAGCGGCTCTCCTTGCCCTCCATGTTGCCGCCCGGCTGCGTGGCGCTCGCGGCCTGATCGACGCCGAGCCGCGCCACGAGCGGATTGCCCTGCTGCTCGCTGTGCACCGTCACGGCGAGCAGCGCCACGAACAGGATGGCCATGGCGGCCAGCACCGCCCAGCCCTGGCGCGTGTCCCCCACCATCCGGCCGAAGGTGTAGGTGAGGCCGGCCGGAATCACCAGGATCGCCAGCATCTCGAGCAGGTTGGAGAGCGCCGTCGGATTCTCGTACGGATGGGCGGAGTTGGCGTTGAGGAAGCCGCCGCCGTTGGTGCCGAGCTCCTTGATGCTCTCCTGCGAGGCGATCGGACCCATGGGCAGGGTCTGCACGCGGGTCGTGAGCGTCTCCTGCACCGGGTTGCCGGCGGCATCCTTCACCGGGTTAGCGGCGGCATCGAGCTTCGGCTGCTGGTAGGTCAGCGCCTCGAGGGTGGCGACGTCCTGGTAGCCGCTGAAGTTCTGGATCACGCCCTGCGAGGCGAGCGCGAGCGCCAGCACCAGGGCGAGCGGCAGGAGCACGTAGAGCGTCGCGCGCGTGAGATCCACCCAGAGGTTGCCGATGGTGCGGGCGGTGTGGCGGGCCAGGCCGCGCACCAGCGCGATCGCCACCACGATACCGCTGGCCGCGGACAGGAAGTTCTGCACCGCGAGCCCGGCCATCTGCGTGAGATAGCTCATGGCGGACTCGCCCGAGTAGCCCTGCCAGTTGGTGTTGGTGACGAAGCTCACCGCCGTGTTGAAGGCGGAGTCGGGCGTCAGGTTGGTGAAATGCTGCGGATTGAGGGGCAGCCAGGCCTGGCAGCGCTGCAGCAGGTACACCACGAGCGCCCCGAGCGCATTGAACAGAATGAGGCCCGCGGCGTACTGCTTCCAGCCCATCTCGGACGCCGGGTCGACGCCGCACAGACGATAAATCCAGCGCTCGAGCGGCGCGCCGGCGCGCAACGGCCAGCCGGCGCCGCCCTCGAACACCCGCGCCATGTAGAACCCCATCGGCTTCACGCAGGCCAGCACCAGCAGCAGGAAGGCCGCGATCACGGTGAGAGCGGCCGCGGTCATCAGAACTTCTCGGGCCGGACCAGCGCGTACAGCAGATACGCGAACAACGCCACGGTGAGCAGCGCGCTGACGGCATAGATCCAGCTCACTCGCCGCCTCCGAGACGGGAGACGGCGAGGATCAGCCAGTGGGTCGCCGCGTACAGCACGACCACGGCGAGAATGAAGATGAGATCCACGATTACGCCCGCGAGGTCCGAGTTGGACCGCGTACGCTACCGGGGCTCCTGTGAGCACCGCGTGAGGAAAGCGAACTGTGACGGCTGCACTGTCACGTGCGGCGCTTTTGCCGCGTCATATGCGGCCGTGAGGACGCGCTGTCTCAATCCTGTCATGCGCTCGCGGCATTCTTGGCGCGGAGCGGCGCCCCTGTCCCGTGCCGCCGCGATCCGGGCCTCCTGATGCATTCGAGTCCGCTGACCGTCATCACCCTGCGCCGCGAGGTCGCGGCACGCTATGCCCGGATCGACCGGCTCTGGCTCACCGCACGCAACGCCTACCGGCGCCTGCACGACGCCCCGGTGCAGGACCTCCTCGCCCTGCGCAACGCCGCGCAGCGGCTTGACCAGCTGGACCGCGGGCGCGCGGCGCTGCGCAGCGACCTGAAAGCCCTGGCGTATTAGCGGCGCTTCAGGCCCGGCGGCCGCCGAGCACGCGCGCCGGCAGCAGGATGATGGCCTTGAGCAGCTCGAACACCCCGTCGAATACCAGCCCCACCAGGCGGAACGGCAGCAGCAGGAGCCACACGAGCGGATACAGGACGAGCGCGACGAGCGCCAGTGGCCAGCACACGACGAGCAGCAGGAGCCAGAGCAGGAACGCGGCCATTTGACGATCCTCGAGCGACGCGCCAGAGTCGCGCACGTGTTGGAGCCGCTGTATAACACATGACCGCCGGCCGGGCATTCCATCCCGCCGCTGGCCTCGCGCCCGGCGCCCGAGTCGCCGTGATCGCGCCGGCGAGCGCCTTCGACCGCGCCTCCTTCGAGAACGGGCTCGCCATCATCGGCGCGCGTTACGACGTCAGATACCAGCCGGCGATCCTCGAGCGGCAGCGCTATCTCGCCGGCTCAGACGGCCGGCGCCTCGCCGAGCTCAGCGACGCGCTGCTCGACCCCGCCATCGAGGCGGTGTTCTGCGCGCGCGGCGGATACGGCTCGACGCGCCTGCTCAGGCAGCTCAGCACGCTCGAGCTGGCGGCGCCCAAGCCGCTGGTCGGCTTCTCGGACATCACCGCGCTCCATTTCTGGCTGCAGAGCCTCGGGATCATGAGCATCCACGGCCCGGTGCTGACGCAGCTCGGTCAGCTGCCCGCGCAGACCCGTCAGCGCCTGTTCGGTCTCCTCGAATCCACCACCCCGGCGGCGCCGCTGCGCGGCAGCGAAGCCTACGTCCCCGGGGTGGCGGAAGGCCCGCTGCTCGGCGGCACCCTCTCGGTGGTGACGCGTCTGCTCGGCACGCCCTACTTGCCCTCGCTCGAAGGCGCGATCCTGCTCCTCGAGGACGTCGGCGAGCGGCCCTACCGGCTCGATCGCATGTGGATGCATCTCGATCTGGCCGGCGTGCTGCGCCAGGTGCGCGGCATCGCGCTCGGGTCGTTCACCAACTGCGAGGAGAAGGACGCGGATTACAGCGCCGCGGATGTGCTGCGCGAGCTCGCGACGGCCGCCGGGCTGCCGTGTGTGGCGGGATTCCCCATCGGGCACGGCGCGGTCAACGAGCCGGTGCCGCTCGGTGCGCGGGTGCGGCTCGACGCGGGGGCTCGCAGCCTCACGTTCCTCGAAGCCGCGGTCACTCGAGGCGCCTGACCCCGACGGCGAGCAGCGCACCGCCGTCGGCGCGCTCGATACTGAACTCGATCGGCCGGCAGCAGACCTCGCAGTCCTCGATGTACCCGGCCTCGGCCGCCGTCATGTCCACGCGCGTCTCGAGGCGCTCGCCGCACCAAGGGCAGCGCACCGCCACGAACTCCTCGGGCGCGAGGCTCGCGGTCGGGTCGGCCCCCGGCTCATACACCGGCTCGAGTCCGTAGAGCCGGTCGACGCTGTCCGCGTCGAGGCGCGTGATACGTCCCTTGAGGCTTTCGAGCTCCATGGCCTTGCGCCGGGTCATCGTGCGAGGATACGCCAATATGTGGAGAGTTCGTGTTGCGCTGCTGCTCGGCGCGGCCGCGGCCCTCGCGGGGTGCGCGGGAGGTCCGAAGGCCGACACGCCCCCGGGCGTGAACCTCGCCGGCAGCTGGAAGCTGAATCACGCGCTCGGCGACGATCCGCAGCAGGTGATCGCGAAGATGCGGGCGCAGGCGCTCAAGATCGTCGCGCGCCAGAGCGCGGCTGCGGATGACGTTCCGCGCGCCGGCCCCGCGCGCACGCAGTCGCAGGACGCGAATCCGGTCCTCGGCAACGACGACCCGGGCGCCTCAGGGGGCCGCGGCGCCCGCCGCCCGGACGTGCTGCGCTACTCGCCGATGACACACGCGCTGACCCAGGTGGTGGAGCGCGGCGATTTCCTCACCGTGCGCCAGACGAGCGAGCAGCTGGTATTCGACTACGGCACGACGGTGCGTAGCTTCACTCCCGGCGCGCGCAGCGTCGTGTCGGCCGAGATGGGAGTGGCGGATCAGGTCTCGGGCTGGAACGGACGCGACTACGTCATCAACATCAAGGCGCAGCTCGGTCCCAACATCGTCGACAGTTACGGGCTCTCTCCCGACGGCAAGCGCCTGATCGAGAAGCTGACCATAGGACCTGCGGAGCTGCCGAGAATCAGCCTGACCCGCGTCTACGAGCGAACCACCGAGACGGCTCCGCGGGCACCGCAGCCGGCTGATTGAGCGTGAGCGCGCTCTGCCAACCCGGCGCGCGGCCGAGCCGCCGGCTCGCGGCGCGGGTCGCGGTGCTGTTGCTTGCGGGAGCCGCCGGGCTGCACGCCCAGCCGCCCGCCGGTCCCGCGACACCCGTCCCTGTGCCCCCTGCACCTGCACCTGCGCCGGCCGCCGAAGCGCCGCTCGCCGAGGTGGTCGTGGAGGGACGGCACGAGGGGCCGCGCATGTGGACGGTGCGGCGCGGCGACCACATGCTCTGGATTCTCGGCACGGTGACGCCGCTGCCGAAGAAGATGGTGTGGCAGCCCGATGCGGTGCGGGCCGTGCTGCAGCAATCGCAGGAGGTCGTTCCCGCCTGGCCGACTTACGGCATCGGTGCGAATCCCTTCACGGCGCTCAGGGTGTTCATCCAGTGGCGCCGCATGCAGAAGCCTACCGATCACCTGCCGCTCAAGCAGACGCTGCCGCGGGAGCTGTACGCGCGGGTCGGCGCGCTCGAGGCCCGATACGACCCGCACGACCAGCACCTCGAGGAGCTGCGCCCGATGCTGGCCGCCGAGCGGCTGACGACGCGGGTGCTGGATGCGTCGGGACTCGCGCTTCACAACGAGGTGCAGAAGCAGGTGCTCGCCCTCGCACGCGAGCAGGGAGTGCGGATCCGCCAGGACAAACTGAAGATCGACGACCCGGTGGACGTCCTCAAGGATGTGGGCGCGACGCCGCTGTCCGCCGAGGTCGCCTGCCTCGACGCGGTGGTCACCCGCCTCGAGACTGATCTCGGTCCGATGCAGGCGCGCGCCCGCGCCTGGGCGCTCGGCGATGTGGACACACTGCGCAGCCTGCCCCATTCCGACGAGAAGAGCGCCTGCATCGCCGCGGTCTCCACCTCCGAGCGGGTTCGCACGCTCATCGCGCGCGCCCAGGACGACTGGCTCGTGGTGGTCGAGGACAGCCTGGCGCACAACCGCGGTACGCTCGCGGTGCAGTCCATGGACCGGCTGCTCGGCGAGCACGGAGCGCTGGCAGTGTTGAAGCAGCGGGGCTACGAGGTCGAAGGACCCTAAGCCCTGAGCGCGAATCCCCAGGCGATGACGATCTCGGCGATGGCGACGGCGCCCGCGAGCCATTGTGGGATCCGCTCGAGGAGCCGGCGCGAGGTGCCCGTCGCCGCTGCGACGCCGAGCAGCACGCCCGTCGTGAAGCCCGCGAGGTGCGCCACGAGATCGGTGCCCTCCCCCGCCGAGCCCGTCCAGCCGAGGAGAACCACGCCGGCGACGAGCGGACCCCAGCGCCGTCCCCAGTGTTGCGGCAGGTGGAAGCGCTCGCGCCACGAGTAGGCGGACATGAGGCCGAGCGCCGTGAACACAGCGGTCGAGGCACCCACCGCGCTGTGCTCGGGTGGTCCGGTCAGACCCTCGAGAAGATTCGCGAGGGCGGCACCGGTGACGATGAGGAACCAGGAGGTCCCGGAGCCGATCTGCCGCGCAGCGAGATAGCCGAACCAGACTCCGGCGCCGAGGTTGGCCGCGAGGTGCGGGCCATCGAGATGGAGCGTCAGCGCGGTCCAGGCCCGCCACAATTCCCCGGCCTGCACGCGCGAGCAATCGAGTGTGCCGAGATCGAAGGCGTCGAGCCGCACCAGGCCGTTGCCGACCACGTAGGCGACACCGACGAGCGTCACGACGTAGACGATGCATCCGACCCAGGCGAAAGCGTGCAGGCGCGGCGGCGGCGGTGGGGGCGGCGGCGCTCGGTTCTCCGACTCGTACTGCGCCAGATGGCGCGCCGCGTAGGCGGCGTCCTGCGGGTCCACCTGGACGAGGAACTCGCCTTCGCCGGGCACCAGCTCCGCCACGACCCCGACCGCAAGGAGCACCAGTAGCCGCTCCTCGCAGGCGCGGCGGCGGCGCGAGCGAAACACGGTAACGGCGGCGTCGCCGCTCACGAGGGGGGCGGCTCGGCGTCGTGCCGGCGCAGGTGCGTCGCGACGAGCAGCCGCCGCACCACATCTCCGAGGATCTCGTACGCGGCTTCGGTGGATCGCGTCAGGCCGCGCGCAGTCGGCACGAAGTCGATCAGCGGGCGCTGCGGTGGCGGCGCCAACACGTGCGCGGGCGCGGGCTCGACCGCGAGCCCGGTGCTCATGAACTCCTGCGCCGCGCGCCACTCATGGCTGCTGCTCGTGACGAGCACGATGCGCGCGATACGATCGGCCTTGAGGAGCCGCGCCGAGAAGCGCGCATTGTCGAATGTATCGCGCGAGGCGCCCTCGACCCAGCGCGCGCGGATCCCGAAGTCGCGCGCGAGCACGGTGCTCATCGCCAGTGCCTCGTTCGCGCTGCCCGAGACCAGCACCGGAAGCCCCGTGCGGCGCGCCACGTAGGCCCCGTAGCTGATGCGATCGAGCAGCTCGAAGCCGGCGGCGGGCCCGCCATATTCGGGCGCCATACGCGCGGTTCCGCCGCCCAGGATCACGATCGCCTGGCCGCGCACCGGCCGGCTCAGGTCGAGCGCAGGGTAATGCTCCGCGAGACGCGCGAGCGCATCCGCCACCACCAGCGTCGAGAGCAGCCAGAGTGTCACCAGGCCCGTCACGGCGAGCGCAACGCCGGCCTTCCTGGCCGTATGGCCCGCCCGGCCGCGCAGCAGCAGCCACAGGCCGGCGCCAGCGAGCAGCAACGGCCCCCCGGGGGGAAGCAGCAGCGTATGCAGAAACGATTTCAACGTCACAAACATGCGCGTTCCCCGCGGCCTCAGATCCGGATCCGCTGCCAGGCGCGCGAGCGCCAGCGCAGGTAGAGCGTCGACCCGAGCACCATGACATAGATGAGCACCGCCACCCAGCCTCCGACCGGGCCCCAGCCGAACTGCGGCAGGAAGTGCACCCAACCCTCGCCAGGCGCGAAGGTGAAGGCATGCGCCAGCGGCACGAACAACAGCAACGACACGGTCAGCACCAGCAACGCCGGTATCCTGACATCGCCCGCGCCGCGCAGGCACATGCTGCTGCCGAGATTGAGGCCATCGAAGAACTGATAACCCGCGGCGAGCCATAGCAGCCGGACGCCCATCGCCACCGCGGCCCCCGCCTCGGCGTCATGCGACCCGGTGAAGAACGGCAGAACCCACGGGCCTCCGAGCGCTATCACGACGCCGATCGCGCCCATGTAGAGAGCGGCCATCAGGATCACCCGGTTGCCGACCGTGAACGCCCAGTCGCGCGCGCCCGCGCCGATCGACTGGCCCACGAGTGTCGTGCCCGCAGAGGCGATGCCGAAGCCCGGCAAATAAGCGAGCGAGGTGAGCATGACGACGATCTGCGTGGCGGCGCCGCCGGGGGTGCCGAGCCGCGTCTGCATCATCTGGAAGACAGCGAACCCGAGCAGATCGGCCGCCGGCGAGAGCCCCATCGGCACGCCGAGGCGCAGCTGCTGGAGCAGCACGCCGCGGTGCGCTCTCCAGGTGAGGTTCGAGTGATAACGACGACGGTAGTCGGCGCCGAGAAAGATCGCCAACGCCGCCAGGAGCCCGAGGAGCTGGGCGGCGTTGGTCGCCCAAGCGGAGCCGGCGATGCCCCAGCCGAGGTGGAAAATGAACAGCTGATTGAGCAGCGCATTGGCGACCGTGGTCAGGACGGTGATGAGCAGCGTCACGCGCGGGCGCCCGACGCCGTTGAAGAACCCGAACAGCGCCCACACCGCGGCACCGACCGAGGCGCCACCGACGCGCGGAAACCAGAACGCGGAGGCGAGACGCTCGACCCCGGGGTCGAAGCCGAACGGCGCGAGAATCAGGTGACGCGCGGCCCCCGCCAGCACGAACAGCGGCGTGGCGAACAGCATCGCCCAGAGCGCGATCCAGACGGCCTGCCCCGCACGCCGGTAACGGCGCGCCCCGTGGTACTGGGCGACGAGCGTCTGCACCGCGGTGCCGGCGCCACCCAGTACCAGTACGACGGCGAACACCAGCCATTGCACCGCGCCGACCGCCGCGAGCGCCTTGGTCGAGACGCGCCCCATGAACCACATGTCGGTGAGATTGAGCACGATCTGCACCGCGCTGTTGGCCATGAGCGGCAGCGCCAGCGCCAGCACCGCGCGCTGATCGACGTGCGTCTTGCCCGCGGCGTCGATGCGCTGCGCGGGCAAACGCGGGGCGGTGCTCGGCGTGTAGACCCGGGAATTCATGGCAACATCTCGAGGAATCGGTCATTCTCGCACAACGATTCCCGCGACGAGGTCGTCCATGGCAGCTCGCAAATCCGCCGCCGCCGCAGGCGCACGCCGCACGCCGGCACGCCGCCGTGGCCGGCTGGCGCCCGGCGGCAAGGCGCGCGGCCTCGATGCCGCGGAAGTCGCCGCGTCGCTCGAGGATCCGGCGCTGGCACCGCTCACCGCCCTGGTGCGCGCGGCGGGCGGCGCGCCGATCGGCGCCTACCACGAGCCGCTCGGCGGCCGCGCACTGCTGCTCGCCAGCCTGCCGCTCGCAGCGGTACAGCCGACCCCCTTTCAGCGCGACCTCTCGCCGACGCACGCCAAGCGGCTCGCGCAGAAGATCGACGAGACCCAGGTGTTCCTCGATCCCATCATCGTGGTACGCGGCGAGGATGGGCGGCTATGGACACCGAACGGCCGCCACCGCCTCGCGGCCGCCAAGGTCCTCGGCATGAAGCAGATCAGCGCGCTCATCTCGCCCGACGAGGCGCTCGCCTACCGCATCCTCGCGCTGAATACCGAGAAGGCTCACAACCTCAAGGACCGGAGCCTCGAGGTGATCCGCATGGCCCGCAGCCTCGCCCGGAGCCGGGGCCGCGAGCCCGAGACGCAGTTCGCGGCGGAGTTCGAGGCGCCCGAGCTCCTCACCCTCGGCGTGGTGTACGAGCGCGCGCCGCGCTTCGCGGGCGGCGCGTACAGCGCCTTCCTCAAGAAGGTGGACCGCTTCAGCGAGCGGGGTCTCGCGGTGAGCCTGCGCCAGCGCGAGGATTACGCGGCGCGGCTCCTCGAGATCGACGCGCGCGTGAAGAGCCTCATCGCCGCACTCCAGGCGCGCGGCTTCAAGTCGCCGTACCTGCGCAACTACGTGGTCGCGCGCATCAACCCGGTGCGCTTCCACAAGGCCAAGAAGGGCGTCACCGCGCCACCGATGCCGATCGCGCAAGCGCTCACGCGCATGGCGGCCGCGGCGCGCGGCTTCAACGTGGGATCCGTGAGCAACTCCGACCTCGCCTGGGTCGCCGTCGGCGCGGGTGGCGGCGAGTGAGCGCAGAATCGCCGGCGGCAGGCGATTTTTCCTGTCTAGTACTTGAGCCCGTAGCCGTAGGGAAATAACGGCGTGGCCGCTGCGGCCGCCGTCGCGCTCGGTGCGCGCGGCCAGGTGAGCGGCAGGCGGCCGCGAAAATCGTGCGCGATTCGGCCGTCGCGCGCCCGGAACAGCACGTCCGCCACACCGCCCCCCTCGGCGCCCGGAAGCCAGGCCGCGACGAAGCTGTCGGCGGCGGCGAGCTCCGCCTCGATGAAGAGCGGCCGGCCCGAGATGAGCACCGCGACCACGGGGATCCCCTGTGCGTGCAGGCGCGCGAGCAGCGCGGCATCGTGCCGCGCGCCGGCGTAGGTGAGCGCCGGCACATCCCCCGCGCCCTCGGCGTAGCCATTCTCACCGAAGACGACGATCGCCACATCGGGGCGGGTGCTGAACTCGCCGCTCGGATTCAACTCCGCGCTGCCGCCGGCGGCCGACACCGCGGCACGGATGCCGGCGAAGATCGACTCCGAGGGGTGGATGTCGGTGCTCGGCCGCGTGCCCTGCCAGTCGATCGTCCATCCGCCGCATTGCTTCTGAACGTCGTCGGCGCCATCGCCGGCGACCAGTACGCGCGAGCGCGCTACGAGCGGCAGGAGCTGCCGCTCGTTCTTGAGGAGCACGAGTGACTCGCGCACGGCCTGCCGCGCCAGGGCGCGGTGCTGCGGGGATCCAAGCAGCTCGAAGTGCCCGGCGAATGGCCGCGCCGACGGCCGCCCCTCCTCGCGGAGACGGGCGCGCAGCTTCACCCGCAGGACGCGGCGCACCGCATCGTCGAGCCGCGCCGCCGGGATCTCGCCGGAGCTCACCTGCGCGAGCGTGTTGACGAAGAGCTGACGCCAGCCCTCGGGCGCCATGAGCACGTCGATGCCCGCGGTGACGGCCGGCACGCAGCTCACGAACGTGCAGCCGGGCACTTGCGCGTGTCCGTCCCAGTCGCCGACGACGAGCCCGTCGAACCCAATGCGCTCCTTGAGTACTTCGGTGAGCAGGGCGTGGTTGCCATGCAGCTTCACGCCCTGCCAGCTCGAGAACGAGGCCATCACGGTCTGCACGCCGGCGGCGATCGCGGCCACGTGGCCGGCCGCGTCGACCTCGCGCAGCTCGGTCTCGCTCGAGGGGTTGTCACCCTCGTCGTGGCCGCCGGTACCGCCGTCTCCCACGAAGTGCTTGGCGGTCGCCAGCACGTGCGCGGCGTCGAGAAACTCGCGCGAGCCGGGCCGGCCCTGCAGTCCCTCGACCAGCGCGGCGCCGGACTCGGCCACGAGCCGCGGATTCTCGCCGTAGCTCTCGTAGGCGCGCCCCCAGCGCGCGTCGCGCACCACGGCGAGGCTCGGCGCAAACGCCCAGTCGAGCCCGGTGACCCGCACCTCGAGCGCCGTGGCCGCGCCGATGCGGCGGATCAGCCGGGCGTCGCGTGCGGCGCCGAGGCCGATGTTGTGGGGGAAGATGGTGGCGCCCGGAATGTTGTTGTCGCCGTGCACGGCGTCCGTGGCCCACATCACCGGGATCGCGCCCGGCGTGGCGGTGGAGGCCGCATAGAACCGGTCCGCCAGGCTCAGCCACTCACCCGGTGAGGCCAGTTTGTCGTTGTTGGGCGCCACGTCGGCGCCGTTCAGCACCGAGCCGAGGGGAAAGTGCCGCAGATCGTCCGGGGTGATGCTGCCGATGTCAGCCTGAATGAGCTGACCCACTTTCTCGACCGGCGTCATGCGTGCCAGGAGCGCGCTGATGCGCGCCTCGAGACGAGCGTCGGCCGGCAGCGCCGGCGCCGGGCGGGGCCAGTCGCCGGGGTGCACGAGCGGCGCGGCGGCGGAGCTGCCGGCCAGCATCAGGGAGGCGACGAACATCGTGCCGCGCGTCGCCGCGAGTTTCATGAGCCATAGGATACACACACGAGGTTCGCGCCCATGCTCAATACGGTAACCGCCGCCCCTGACAGCCCGCCCGCCGGCGCCGCCGCGCACGGTGTGCCCGATCTGCTCCTCATCGAGCGGGCGCGCGCCGCCGATATGCGTGCGATCGAGACGCTGCTGCGCCGCTACGTGCAGCGGCTGTTCAGAATCGCCCGCAGCTCGCTCGGCGACGAGGAGGCCGCCGAGGGCGCGGTGCAGGAGGCGTGCGTCGCGGCCTTCGACGAGCTCCGGCGCCACGAGCCCGCGGGCAAGTTCGCCGTCTGGCTCACGCGCCTCGCACTCGGGCAGCTGCAGGCACGGCGCGAGGCCGCACGTCCGGCGGCGCGCCCGGCGCCGGTGTATCGCCATCCGCTCGAGCCCGCGATCGATGCGCTGCCGGAGGTGTTTCGAACGGTGTTCGTGCTGCGGGTTATCGAAGGCATCAGCGGCACCGAGACCGCGGCCGCCCTCGGTCTCAATGTCACGACGGTGCGCACGCGGCTGTTCCGCGCGCATCGGCGCCTGAGCGGCGGCACGGGGCTGCAGGCGTCGCAGGGCGTGTTCGGGCTCGATAGCGCGCGCGCCGAGCGCATCGTCAGCGAGGTACTCGCTCGCCTGCACAGCCGCGGCGCTTGACGTTCACGCGGGTGCTGTGTGTACTCCGGTCCGGGCGCCGCCGGCGCCCGGACGCTCAGGAGTCAACGCGGCATCGTGCTGTCATGGTTCAAGCGACTCAAGCGCTCGGCCGCGCTGCTGTGCGCCGCGTGCGCAGTCGGCGCAGCGGCGCAGGCGGATCCGCTGAGTGCCTACCTGCCCCTCAATCTCGAGCCCGAGATGGAGCGGCAGGTCGAGCGGGTCCTGATCCTCGCCGACGAGCCGATCCTCAAGCGCCCGATTCCGGTCGAGCTCGTCAAGGCGGCGCTGCCCGACGCCTGTAAAAAGGACGCCGCGCTCTGCGCGCGGGTGCGGCGTTATCTCGAGCGCTACGCACACGACTACGGCGTCACCCACGCGAGCGTCACCGGCGCCGCCACCAGCGGCGCGCACGTGGTCGTGCCGAATCAGTACGGACTCACCAGCAACGACAACTGGGAGCTCTCGGCACAGGGCTACGTGCAGCCGAGTGACTACCTGCTGGCGAGCGTCGGGGCGATCGCCTACTCGGGCCGCACCCAGGCCACGGGCTCGGTGCTGAGCGTCGGGGCCAGCTCGGCGCAGCTCGACGCCGGCTACCGACCCCACTGGCTCTCGCCGATGACCGACACCGGCAGCATGCTCTACAGCACCGAGAGCCCGACCAGCCCCACGGTGACGCTCTCGAACTGGGAGCCGCTCACCCGCCTCGGATTCCAGTACGAGTTCGCGCTCGGCAAGCTGTCGCAGACCAGCGCCAACAGCGGCGCCAGCCTTCCCGGCGACAACATCCTCTACAACGGTGTGTCGAGCCGCGGGAACCCGAAGCTCTTGAGCGCGCAGCTCTCGATCGAGCCCTTCCCCGGTTGGTCGCTCGGCGTCAATCGCAACCTCGAGTACGGCGGCGGCAGCGGCTTGCCGAGCTCGGCGCGCTTTCTGCTGCGCGATTTCTTCAAGCCGAGCGGACTGTCACAGGAACAGGGAAACCAGCAGGCCTCCTACATCAGCCGCTTCATCTTCCCGGGCAAGACGCCCTTTGCCGTGTATTTCCAGTACGCGGGCGAGGACAACTCCAACGGCGGCAGCTATCTCCTCGGCAATGCCGCGCTCTCGGCCGGTATCGATTTTCCGCGCATTGGGCGCCACTTCGATGCGACCTACGAGTTCGCCGAGTGGCAGAACATCTGGTACGTGCACTTCATTTATGCGGATGGCATGACCAACTACGGTGACGTACTCGGCACCTGGGGCGCCGATCAGCGCAATTTCGGCGACGCCGTCGGCGCGCGCAGCCAGATGCTGCGGCTCGGTTGGGAGCCGCCGTTCGGCGGTTATCTCGAGGCGCGCGCACACACGCTCGCCAATCAGACTTACTATGCGGGTGGTGGAGAGCGTCGGCAGTACACGCCCGGCCAGCCCCTGCCCTTCCCCTATTACCACTACTACGACGTGAGCCTCACCTACTCGAGGCCCTGGAACGACGTGACGGTCGGCGCGCAGGCAACCGCCGGGCGTGACGTCTACGGGGATTCCTTCACGCGCTTTGCGGCGTTCGTACGCTACGGGGGTGAGCCGCGCTCGCGCGCGGACGATGCGCCGCCGGATGAAGGGGACTCCGAAGACGCGAAGCCGGACACCCACGGCGCCGAGTGGTTCGTCGATGCCGGCGTCAACGCCAACCAGGTGCGCGTCGACCTCGACGGCAGCGCCCCGATCACCACGTCGTCGGTTGGCACGGGTCCGCACTTCGGTCTCGGCGCGCGCCGCGCGGTCTCCACCTGGAACGACCTCGGCGTGCGCCTCGAGGTCGACGGGATCCAGGGTCACTCGCTGATCGGCGTGCGCGTGGTCGACTTTCGTCACCGCTTCGGCGATACGTTCGCGCTCAGCCTTTTCGCCGGGGTGGACCGCTACGACCTGGCGACACCCGCCTACTCGATGTACGGAGGTCTGGGCGTGCAGTGGCGCAACCTGCTGCCCGCCTGGGACCTCGGCTTCGACTTCCGCTACGGACAGAACATCGCCCGCGACCATGTGCTGCCGACCGACCCGCAGGGGCCGCGGCCCGACAGCTTCTACAAGATCGCGAGCGGCGTGCTCTATCTCTCGCGGCACTTCTGACCGCGTCGTCGCGCGGTCGGCGGCAGGCTCATGGTTCGAGGCGCACGATCTCGAGCTCGCCCGACTGAAATGGCACCGCTTCGCCCGTCTCGTGGCCGAGCAGGGCCTGGGCGAGCGGCGACACCCAGCTCAGGAGCCCCCGTGCCACGTCCGCCTCGTCCTCGCCGACGAGCCGGAAGGACTGCTCCGCGCCACCTGCGTTGCGCAGCAGCACACGCACTCCGAAGCGCACACGGTCGGGAACTGTCGCGGCGGGCGCGACGACACGCGCCGTCGCGAGCCGCTGCGTGAAATAGCGCAGGTCGCGCTCGATGCGCGCGCGCTGGGTGCTGTCGCCGCCCGAGCGCGCCGCCTGCCGCTCGCTCTCGAGCGCGCGCACCTGCGCCTCGAGAGCCGCGAGACCGCCCGGAGTAACGAGGTTCGGATGGGCGCTGACCGGGCGCTCGGGCAGGGTTCCCGGATCATCGTCCGACTCGCGGGTGAACGCGCGGCTCATACCTGGGAGAGGGCGGTGAGTCGCACGCTCTCGCTCCAGAGCCGCGCTGCCCCCTCGTCGCAGCGGGCGGCGGCACTCGGCTCGATCGGGCGACAATCGCGGTAGTAGCCGCCCGTCCGGCCCTCGACCTCGGGAGCGGTGGCCAGATACACGCTGGTTCGGGCTCCGTTCTTGACCGAGCGCATGAAGGGACGCACCAGAGTGGCGAGCAGCAGGCGCAGCGGCGGCGGGAAGCCGCGAAACAACTCGCTGCTGACGAACCCCGGATGCAGCGCGTTCACGCTGATGCCGCTGCCCCGCAGGCGCCCGGCGAGCGCGCGCATGAAGAGAAGGTTGGCGAGCTTCGAGCGCTCGTAGGCGCGCAGGTAGCCGACCCGGGCATTCATCAGATCGCCGAAATCGAGCCGCGCGCGGCGGTGCGCCTCGGAGGCAACCACGACGACGCGGGCCGGGACCGAGCGGCCGAGCGTCTCGAGCAGCAGGTTGGTGAGGAGAAAGGGCGCGAGGTGATTGACGCCGAAGGTGGCGTCGTAGCCCTCCGCCGTGCAGCGGCGCGCGGGGTCGATGAGTCCGGCGTTGTTGATGAGGACATCGAGGCGCGGCAGCCGCTCGAGCCGCCCGGCGAGCTCGCGCACCTCGTCGAGGTGCATGAAGTCCGCGCGGACGAAGCGTACCGCGCGATTACCGCTCACGCGGGCGATATTCGCCACCACGCGCGCGCCGAGGTCATCATCGCGCCCATGCACCAGCACCGTCGCCCCGGCCGCGGCGAGGGCGTGCGCGGTGACGAGCCCGATACCGCGGGTGGCCCCGGTGACGAGGCAGGTTTTGCCGTTCATACTGCGCACGAGCCCTCTTTGGTCCGATGGTATCTGAAAGGTCGCAGAGCATGCGCGCCCTGGGAATTCGAGCGCGAGCCGTGCTCGCCGCGGCGCTGGCCGCCGGCGCCGTGCTTGCCTGCAGCGGCGCCTCCGTGCAGGCGCCCTATCCCGCCCCCGAGTTCACCCACACGCAGGCCGCGGACTGGCTCAACAGCGCGCCACTCACGCTGGCGCGGCTGCACGGCAGAGTGGTGTTGGTCGAGGTCTGGGCCTTCGAGTGCGTCAATTGCCTCAACTCCAGGGCCTGGCTCGAATCCGTCGCGCAGTCAAAGGCCGCCGCGGGTCTGGTGGTGGTGGCGGTGCATACGCCGGAGCTGCGCGCTGAGCGCTCTCCCGACAACGTGCGCGCCGCAGTGGCGCGCCTCGGCATCCATTACCCGGTCATGATGGACGGCGACTACTCCTACTGGAACGCGCTCGGTAATCAGTACTGGCCCGCGTTCTATCTCATCGGCCGCGACGGCCTGATCCACGGGCGCGCCATCGGCGAGCTGCACTTCGGGGATGGCAGTGCGCGCCCGGTCGAGGCGCTCATCGACCAGCTGCTCGCGGTGGCGTCGTCATGAGCGCGATCGCGAGCGCGTTTCTGCTCACCTTCGCCGGGCTCTTTCCCATCGTCAATCCGCTCGAGTCGGCGCCGTTTTTCCTCGGGCTCACCGCGGGGCTCTCGACCGAGGAGCGGCATACGCTGGCGCGCAAGGCCGCCGCCAATGGCTTCGCGCTGCTGCTCGGGTCGATGGCGCTCGGGCCGTGGCTGCTCGAGGCGTTAGGCATCGAGCTGCCGGTCGTGCGCATCGCCGGAGGACTGGTGGTGACGGCGCTCGGCTGGAAGCTGCTGTCAGCCGAGCAGCTCTCCGAGCACGCGGTCGGCGCCGGAAGCGGAGGACCGGTGCGGAAAGTCGGCAGCTTCTATCCCCTCACCATGCCGCTGACGGTGGGCCCGGGCTCTATGTCGGTCGCGATCACGATCGGCAGCCGCAAGCCCGCCGGCTTCCCGCAGCTCTCGCAGCTCGCCGAGCACGCGACCGGAGCGCTCGGCGGCCTGATCGCCATCGGGCTCAGCATCTACCTCGCCTATCGGTTCGCCGAGAACATCGCGCGGCTGCTCGGCGACACCGGTCTCGAGGTGCTGGTGCGCCTGTCGGCATTCATCCTCATGTGCATCGGCATCGAGATCATCTGGAACGGCTACAGCGCGCTGCACGCCGCCGCCGGCTAACGGTCCGCGCCCCCATCCGGCGCCAGCAGCTCGAGCACCGCCGTGCGCGCCGCGGCCGAATGCACCGGCAGGGCCAGCACGTCCCCGGGGCGTGCCCACTCGAGCGCGCAGCGCACCGCCTCGAGCTCACTCGCGCACATCGGCAGCGCCGAGGCCGGCAGGCCCGCTGCGAGCAGCGCCGCGTGGATGATGCGCGGAATCTCCCCCGGCGCGCGCCCGCGCAGGTGGCCTTCGTTCTCCTTCACCACCACGAGCGCTGGATGAAAGCCGGCGGCGACGCGCGCCAGGGCCTCGACCTCGGCGTCCTGGCGGTTGCCGGCGTGACCGAGCAGCGTGCCGAGCCGGCCCCCGGGCTTGCGCAAGTGCTCGGCGACCTCGAGCAGCCCGCGCAGCCCTTCGGCGTTGTGGGCGTAGTCGACGAGAATCCGCACTCCGCCGCGCTCGAAGCGCATGAGGCGGCCGAAGTTGTCGTCGACGCTCGAGCCGAAATGCGCGAACACCGCGGCGATGACCGGCGGCGGCACGCCGAGTGCCGTCGCGGCGATAGCCGCGCCCGCGAGGTTGGCGATGTTGTAGCGGGCGCTGCCGCCGAGCGTGAGCGGCATGGCGCTCACCTCGCCCAATTCGTGCTCCCCGCCGCCGTGTCTGAGCGTCAGCCGGCCGCCACGCACGCCGCAGGTCGTCCCGCCGCGCTCCCGGTGCGCGACCAGGAGCGGAGCGTCCGCGTCGAGCGCGAACCAGGCGAGCGCGGGCGCACGGCCGAAGCGCCGCGCCAGCTGTGGCGCTCTGGCCACCAGGCGCGAGTCGTCGCCGTTCAGCACCAGGAGTCCCGCGGGCTCCAGGACCCCGGCCACGGCGAGCTTGACGTCCGCCAGGCCGTCGAGATCGTCGATGCCGTACTCGCCGAAATGATCGGGGCTCACGTTGGTGACGAGCGCGACGTGCGCGTGGCTCAAGGCAATGCCGCGCCGCAGGATCCCGCCGCGCGCCGTCTCGACGATGGCGCAGCGGGCACGGCGCTCGCGGATGACGAGCCGCGCGCCGAGCGGCCCCGAGTAGTCGCCGCTGGCGAGCGCCGCGCCGCCGAGGAATACGCCGTCGGTACAGCAGTAGGCGCTCGTCCAGCCATGCGCCTCGGTGCAGGCCGCGAGCAGCCGCACCGAAGTGGTCTTGCCATTCGAGCCGGTGACGACGGCGGTCGGGATGTCATGGAGCACGCTCCATGGCACCGCGGCCGCCTCGGGGAGCGCGGCGAGCTCGTAGTCACGCCCGCCCGCTCCGGCGCCGAGCGTCAGGAGCGTCTCATCGAGCACGTGCGGCAGTGAATGCGCGGCGGCGGCATCGAGCAACCGCATGAGGTCCGGACGTGCCTCGCGTGCCGCGAGCGAGGTTAGGCGCTCGAGCGCCGCGCGCTCCTCCAGTACCGGCGCGACCAGGGTGGCGGGATCGTCCGCGCTCTCGAGGGCCGCGGCGGCGAGCGCTTCCCCGAGATGGCTCCAGCGTGCCGGGTCGCGCGCCAGGAGCGCCGCGCACAGCGCCCATTCGTTGACCTCGGTAGCGGTGAACAGCTGGTCGAGCGGAGCTGCGAGCGCGAGCGAGGCGCCGCCTGCGTGCGGCCGCGCAACGAGGCCCCAGAGCCCCCAGCCGAGCCGCGCCCGCGCCCGCAGGACGCGTACCCGCCACTCCTCGAGCAACGCCGCGTCGGGCTCGATACCCACCGTCTCGAGCTGCGCGCCGGCTGACGCGAAGAAGAGGTTCGCGCCGCCGAGACGCCGCGAAGCCTCGAACGGCAGCGCGGGCAGCGCGTTCAGTCGTCGGCCTCCGGGGCGAACCGCACGCCGCGCTCATCGCGGATCAGGCCCTCGAGGCTCACCGCCGCCGCGGCCGGCGCGGCTCCCGCGCCGTCGCCGCCAAAGCCGGAGATGAAATGACCGTCCTCGCCGCGCGTCTCGGATGGGGCGGCCCGCGTCTCGCGCGGCGCGGCGCGCGCCGCGGCTCCGGCCGGCTTGAACTTGGTGATCTGCTTCCAGGAGCGCGTCAACTGATCGGCGAAGATCAGCACCAGATCGCCGGGCTGACCCATGTTGAGCGCGGTGTCGATCGCCTGCTGCTCGTCCGGGATGATCGAGATGGCATCGGCGGGCACGCCGGCCTCGCGCAGCGCCGCCGCCTGGATGCGCGGTACCTCATCGGGTGCGCGGTCGCGCAGCCCGTCGTCGCGGCGGCAGATGTAGTGATCGAAGCGTCCGGCCGCGGCGCGCGCGATGGCGATGAGGTCCTCGTCGCGCCGGTCGCCGGGGCCGGCGAGCACCACGATGCGCCGCCCCTGCACGTCGAGGCGCTGCGCGAGCTCCGCCATCACGCTCACGGCGTGCGCGTTGTGACCGTAGTCGAACAGCACCTTGAAGGGATGCTCGTTGAACACGTTCATGCGGCCCGGCGCCTGGAAGAAGGTCGAGTCGAAGGTGCGCAGTCCCTGGCGGATCGCATCGAGCTTCACGCCGAGCGAGAACGCCATGGCCGCCGCGAACATGGCGTTCTGCACGTTGTGGACGGCACGGCCCTCGAGGGTCGCGGGAATCAGGTGGGTCCAGAGGAGCGGTATGTGCCCGCCGCGGTCGTAGAGGGTGATCATCTGGCCGTTGACGCCGGCCTCGAGCGCGCAGGCGCGCGCGCCGGCGCGGATGTGCTCGCGTACCAGAGCGTGCTGCGGGTTCATCGTGACATAGCAGATGTGCTTCGCTTCCGTATAGCCCGACATCCTCATCACCAGCGGGTCGTCGGCGTTCAGCACCGCGCAGTCGGTCGCCACCTCGACCACGATGCGCTTGACCTCGGCCAGCTGCTCGAGCGTGTCGATGCCCTTGAGCCCGAGGTGATCGGGCTGCACGTTGATCACCGCCCCGACGTTGACCTCGTTGACGCCCATGCCCGCGCGCAGCAACCCGCCGCGCGCGGTCTCGAGCACCGCGATGTCGATCTGCGGATCGGCCAGCACCATGCGCGCCGAGACCGGCCCGGTCATGTCGCCCGGCACCGTGCGCTGGCCGTCGATGTAGACGCCGTCAGTCGTGGTGAGCCCGGTCGTGTAGCCGGCCATCTTGGCGATGTGGGCCAGCATGCGCGCGGTGGTGGTCTTGCCGTTGGTGCCGGTGATGGCGGCGATCGGCACGCGCGCCGAGGTCCCGGCCGGAAAGAGCATGTCGATCACCGGCGCGGCGACGTCGCGCGGCGTGCCCTCGCTCGGCGCCACGTGCATGCGGAAGCCGGGCGCCGCATTCACCTCGCAAATGCCGCCGCCGATCTTGCGGTAGCTTTCGGTGATGTTCCTGGAAAGGAAGTCGACGCCGCCGACGTCGAGCCCGATCGCGCGCACGGCGCGCTCGGCCATCTCGCGGTTGTCGGGGTGGATCACGTCGGTCACGTCGGTAGCGGTGCCGCCGGTCGAGAGGTTGGCGGTGGAGCGCAGGTAGATGATCTGCCCTTGGGCGGGAACCGCGCCGGGCGTCAGCTGCACCTTCTCGAGCATCTTGTGCGCCTGTGCGTCGAGCTCGAGGCGCGTCAGCACCTTCTCGTGCCCCACCCCACGGCGCGGGTCCTGGTTCACGATCTCTATGAGCTCCTCGACGCTGTGCTCGCCATCGCCGACCACGTGCCCCGGCGTGCGGCGCGTCGCGGCCACGAGCTCGCCATTCACGACCAGCAGGCGATGGTCCTCGCCCTCGAGGAAGGTCTCGACGATGACCGACCGCGAGTGCTCGCGCGCGAGGTTGAAGCCGTGCGCTACCTCCTCGTCAGTGCCGAGGCGGATCGAGATGCCGCGCCCGTGGTTGCCGTTATAGGGCTTGGTCACCACCGGGAAGCCGATGCGGCGCGCGGCGCGCACCGCCGCGGTCTCGCTCTGCACCAGCTCCTGCTTCGGCACCGGGAGACCGAGACCCGCCAGGATCTTGTTGGTCTCCTCCTTGTCGCTTGCGAGCTCGACCGAGATATGCGGCGTGCGGCCCGTGACGGTGGCCTGGATGCGCTGCTGGTACTTGCCGTGCCCGAGCTGCACCAGCGACTGGTCGTTGAGGCGCAGCCAGGGAATGCCGCGCGCCTCGGCCGCACGCACCAGCGACATGGTCGAGGGGCCGAGCGCGCGGCGCTGCGCGAAGCGGATGAACTGGTCGCGCGCCTCGGGCCAGCTCCAGCCGGCCGGCACCGAGTCCGGCGGCCGGATCGCCTCCGGCAGCAGCGAGGCGAGGAGCCGCAGCCCGAGCTCGCCCGCGGCGATGCCCTCGTCGCGCTGCGCATATTCGTAGACCACGGTGTAGACACCGGCGGGCCCGGCGCTGCGGGTCTTGCCGAACGTGACCGCTTCGCCGGCAATGTTCTGCAGCTCGATCGCGACGTGCTCGAGCACGTGGCCGAGCCAGGTACCCTCGCCCTCGCGCATGCGGCGGAAGAAGCCGCCGGGCTCGCGGTACGAGCAGCCGTGCTCGGCCAGCCCGGGGAGAGCCGCTGCCAGCGCTTCGACGAACGGGCTCCCCAGGCGGCCGGTGGGCCAGGCCTCGAGCTCACCGAGCTCGAGCTCGAGGCGGATGACGGGAAAGCGTGCGTAGAGCGAGGGACCGACGTAGACGGAACGATCGAGGATGCGCATGGGTGTTGCTCGGCGTCGTAATAGTTGTTCAAGGCAACCGGACCAGGCGGAGACAGAGGGTTAAGTCTGGGTCACTCCTTGGACTTTCTCAACGCGCCGGCGCTGGCGACCCGGGTATGCAGGTTGAAGGTGGCGCCGGCGACCAGGACGTGAAGCTTGAGCCCCAGTACGCAGGCCGGCTGCCCCTCCTCGACGCTGTCGATCGAGGAGTAGCTGCAGTCTGCGGCGTCGACGATGGTCACGCCACCGCTCCCCTCGACCTCGACGGTCTCATCGGGACCGATCAGCGCCGCGGTGTCCTCGTCCAGCCCGATGCCGATGGCAAAAGGGTTGTAGGCGAGCGCGGTCAGGAGCCGGCCGAGCCGGTCGCGCTGGCGGAAGTGCTGATCGATGATGAAGCGGTTGGTGAGCCCGAGGCCCGGCGCGAGCCGGACGCTCCCGGCGATCACCGAGGAACCCTCGTCCCCGGCCGCGATCATGTGCTCGGAGAGAATGCTGGCGCCGGCGCTCGTGCCGCCGATGGTGACGCCGCGGGCGTTGGCGCTGCGGATGAGCTTGGCGACCGCCGTGCCCCCGAGCAGGGTCGTCAGGCGCAGCTGGTTGCCGCCGGTGAAGAAAATGCCGCTCGCCTCGGCGAGACGCTCGAGCCTCCCCGGCTCCTGGCAGTCGCGGCGCGTGTCGAAATCCATGGCCGTCACCCGTGCAGCGCCGATGTCGCTGAACAGCTGCTCGTAGCGCGGCCCGGTCTCATGCACGCGGCTCGCGGTCGGTATGACCACGATATCCGCTGCTGCGCCGCCCGCAGCGCCGACGAAGCGCTCGAGAATGCGGCGATCGTTCTCCTTGTTCTCCGCGCCACCGATGGCGATGATCCATCCGCGCTGCTGGCCCTCCGGAACTCTGCTGGGCATTCGCTCCGCCACTCCTTATATAGAGGTAGTTCCAGGCGGAAAGGTATCACGCCCGGCCCGGCGGCCGGGAGGCTCGAGCCCGGCACTGTGACCCTGCGCCCAGAAATGACCCGGCTGGCCCTCAGGGAGTCGCAATGATTGGAACATTGACGCTGAGCTCCGCGGCACTGTTACTGGTCACGACGGCCGCACTCGCAGCTCCGCCGGTCGAGGACATCGGCAAGAGACACCCGAACCTGGCCGCCGCCCAACGTCTCTCGCATCAGGCCTGGGAGCGGATCACCGCCGCCCAGCAGGCGAACGAATGGGACATGGATGGCCACGCCGCCAAGGCCAAGGAGCTGCTCGACAAGGTCAATGAAGAGCTTAGGATGGCCGCCGAAGCCGCCAACAAGAACCACAAGTAACGCGCGCTCCGGCTGCTGAGCGCTCCACGAGCCCGGCCTCACGGCCGGGCTCGTTTTGTTTCCGGGCGCAGGCGTCGCCCCGCTCAGCCGCGCACGAGCTGGTGCACTCCCTCGACGAGGCGCGCGACTTCCCCGGCGGTCGTGTAAGCCGCGCAGCCGGCGCGCACCAGGCCGTCGTGCTCGTGGCCGAGCGCCCGCACGGCGGTGGTGGCGTAGAAATCCCCGTGCGATACGAACACGCCCAGCGCCGCGAGGTGCGCGGCGACCGCCGCGCTCGCATGCCCCGCGACCGCAAACGACAGAGTGGCGGTGCGCGCCGGGCCGGGCGGCGGTCCATAGACCTCGACGCCCTGGACCTTGCTCAAGCCACCCCACAACTGCCCGAGGAGCTCCGCACCGCGCTCGTGCAGGACTTGCGACACCTGCGCGAGCCGCTCGCGCCGCGGTGCGTGGCCGCGGGCGAGCGAGGCCAGAAAGTCGATCGCCGCGCCGGCGCCGACGATCCCCTCGTGGTTCAGCGTACCGGTCTCGAGGATCTCGGGCGGCTCCCCCGAGGCAGGCGCGAGCTTGGGCGGATCGAGCTCTCCGAGGAGCTCGCGCCGTCCCCACAGCACCCCGACGTGCGGACCGTAGAATTTGTAGGCGGAGCAGGCGAAGAAATCGCAGTTCCAGGCGCGCACGTCCGGCATCTGGTGGGCGGCGTAGTGCACGCCGTCGACGAATACCAGCGCGCCGGCCGCGTGGGCGCGCGCGGTGAGCTGCTCGACGTCGTTGATGGTGCCGAGCGCGTTGGAGGCGGCGCCGAGCGCCAGCAGGCGCACGCCGGGGGTGAGCTTGGCTTCCGCGTCCGCCGCGTCGAGCCGCCCGTCCTCGCGCCGCATGCGGATCGCGCGGATCTCGACCCCGCGCTCGCGCGCGAGCGCCCGCCAGGTGTCGGAATTGGCGTGGTGATCGAGCTCGGTGACCACCACCACGTCCCCGCCCCGCCAGCCGCGCCCGAGCGCCCGCCCGAGATGGAAGGTGAGCGTCGTCATGTTGGCGCCGAACGCGATCTCGTCGGCGGCGCCGCCGAGCCAGTCCGCCAGCGCCGCCCGCGCGGCGCCGAGTGCCGCGTCGGTCTCGCGGCTCGAGGGAAAATCCCAGTGAGTGTTGGCGTTGTGGTTGAGCAGATAGTCGGTCATCGCGGCCGTCACCGCGCGCGGTACCTGCGTTCCGCCCGGACCGTCGAAGTAGGCGACCGGGAAGCCGTTGTGGCTGCGCGCGAGCGCGGGGAAATGACTGCGAATCTCTTCGACGCCGGCGACTTCGGTCATGGCAGGCCTGCGGGTGGACGGTGGGCGCCGCACTATAACGCGCAGGCTGCCCGGCGTGCCTCAGGCGGGCTTGACCGGGCCACATCGATCGGATCTATTGCCGCGCATGCCCACGCGACGGCGGATTGCCGGCTGGATTGCGCTCGCGCTCGTGGCGGCGCTCGGCTATGCCGGCTACCGCACCGCGTGGGGCAAACCGTTCAGCATCAACATGCTGGCCGACCGCCAGGCGCTCGAGTTCCTGATGAGGAATCCGGAGATGTTCACCGCCGTCGGCCTCGGCGAAGGCTCGATCTTCGATTACCACTCCGCCAAGCTCGCTCCCTACACCCTGCGCCAGCGCGACGACGACTACGCGCAGCTCACCCGCTTCCTTGCCGAGGTGCGCAAGTTCGACCGCGCCAGCCTCGGGCGCGAGGATCAGATCACCTACGACATCCTGGTCGACCAGTACGAGACCGGGCTCTCATTCCGGCGCTTCGGCTGGCTGCAGGGGGACGAGCTCTACCCGGTGAGCCCGATGTTCGGCGTCGAAGTCGAGCTCTCGACCTTCATGCAGACAGTCCACGTGGTCACCAACGACAAGACCGCGCGCAACTACGTGCGGCGCCTCGAGGCCATGGGCGACAAGCTCGATCAGGTCACCGCCGCGATGCGGCGCCAGGCGCAGGCGGGCGTGGTGCTGCCGCCCTCGCTCCTCGAGCGCTCCCTCACCGTCATTCGCGACATGGTGAGTGCCGCCCCCGCGCAGAACGCACTGATCACGAGCTTCGCGGCGCGGATGGACCAGGTGAAGTCGCTGGACGCGGCCCGCAAGCGACAGCTCGAGAGCCAGGCGATCGCGGCGGTCGGTTCACGGGTCTACCCGGCTTACGCCCGCATGAGTGCGGCGCTCGAGGCCGAGCGGCCGGCCGCCGCGACTCAGGCGGCGGGCGTCGGCCGGCTGGCCGATGGCGCCGCCTACTACGCCCTGCAGCTCAAGGCGAACACGACCACCGACTACACGCCCGGGCAGGTGCATGCGCTCGGGCTCGCCGAGGTGGCGCGCATCAGCGCTGAGATGGATAGTCTGCTCGCCGCGCACGGGCTCGCAGCGGGCAGCGTCGGCGAGCGCATGGCGGCGCTCGCCCGGGATCCGCGCTTTCTCCTGCCGGACGATGCCGACGGCCGGCGCCAGGCGCTGGCCCGCTATCGGGAGATCCTCGACGAGGTGAGCGCGCGCATGCCCGAGTACTTCCGCAACGTCCCCGCGAAACGGCTCGCGGTCGAGCGCGTGCCGGCATCGCAGGAGAAGGGCGCCTCGGGAGCCTATTACCAGCAGGCCGCGATGGACGGCTCGCGCCCCGGCGTCTTCTTCGCCAACCTGAGGGACATGAGCGAGGTGCCGACCTGGGGAATGAAGACGCTCGCCTACCACGAGGGCGTCCCCGGCCACCATCTGCAGGTCTCGATCGCGCTCGGTCTCAAGAACCTGCCGCTGATCCGTGAGCAGACGCTCTACCCCGCGTACGCCGAGGGTTGGGCGCTGTACGCCGAGCAGCTCGCCGCCGAGATCGGCATGTACAAGGTCGACCCGTGGGGCAACCTCGGGCGGCTGCAGCTCGAGCTGGTGCGCGCGGCGCGGCTCGTGATCGACACCGGCATCCACGCCGAGGGCTGGAGCCGCGAGCAGGCGATCGCTTACATGGTCGCGACCACCGGCAAGCCCGAATCCGAAGTCGCATCCGAAGTCGAGCGCTACATGGCGATGCCGGGCCAGGCGTGCTCCTACAAGGTCGGCGAGCTCAAGATCCTCGAGCTGCGCGCCAGGGCGCGCGCGGCGCTCGGTCCCAAGTTCAACCTGAAGGACTTCCACACGGTGATTCTCGAAAACGGCAGCGTGCCGCTCACGCTTCTCGAGCAACTGGTCGACGAATGGATCGCGCGCACGCGAGGTGCAACATGACAGCCCGCCGGCGGGAATCGCACCGCGCGGCGGCCGCGGGTCAGGCGCCGCGCTCGGTGCGCTATCGTCACCTGGTCAATCCCTTCGAGCCGGTGCGGATCTTCTCCGAGGAGCAGGTCGAGAGCATGCACCTGGCGGCGCTCGGCATCCTCGAGCGCCAGGGCATGCGGGTGCTGTCGCCGCGCGGACGGACGGTGCTGGCCGCCGCCGGCGCCGCGGTCGAGGAGGCGACGCAGATGGTGAGGCTCGATCCCGGCATGGTGACCGCGGCGCTCTCGACGGTGCCCCACGAGGTCAACCTGGTCGCGGGCAACCCGGAGCGCAGCTGCCGCGTGGGCGGCCGCCACGTGGTGTTCGCGCCGGTCGCAGGCCCGCCGAGCGTCAGCGACCTCGGGCGCGGCAAGCGCCAGGGCACCATCGCCGACTACCGCGACCTGGTGCGGCTGTCGCAGGCCTTCGACGTGATCCACGTGCTCGGGCAGATGACCGAGCCGGGCGATGTGCCGGTGCACGAGCGCCATCTCGATACCACGCTCGCGCAGCTGACCCTCGGCGACAAGCCGCCCTACTTCTACTGCCGCGGCGCCGGGCAGCTCGGCGACTGCTTCGCGATGCTGCGCATCGCGCACGGCATCGACGAGGAGACGTTCCGCCGCGAGCCGCGCTGCTACAGCATCTGTAACACCAACTCGCCGCTCCAGCTCGACCTGCCGATGACCGACGGCATCATCGAGTTCGCCCTCAACGGCCAGCTGATGATCGTCACGCCCTTCACGCTCGCCGGCGCGATGGCGCCGATCACCATTCCCGGGGCGCTGACGCTCGCGCACGCCGAAGCGCTGTTCGGGCTCACGCTCAGCCAGATCGTGCGCGCCGGCGCGCCGGTCATGTACGGCAGCTTCACCTCGAACGTCGACATGAAGTCGGGCTCGCCGGCCTTCGGCACCCCCGAGTACGCCAAGGCGGCGTTCGGCGCCGGACAGCTGGCGCGGCGCATCGGCGTGCCGTGGCGCTGCTCGAGCGCGACCGCCGGCAACGCGCCGGATGCGCAGGCCGCTTACGAGTCGCAGATGAGCCTTTGGGGCGCGCTGTTCGGCGGCTGCCACTTCGTGCTGCACGCCGCCGGCTGGCTCGAGGGCGGTCTGACCGCTTCCTACGAGAAGTTCATCCTCGACGTCGAGATGCTGCAGATGTTCGCCGAGCTGTTCCAGCCGGTGCCGGCCTCGAGCGACGACATCGGCGTCGAGGCGGTCGCGGAGGTGGGTCCCGGCGGCCACTTCTTCTCGGCCGCCCACACCATGCAGCGCTACCGCGACGCGTTCTACGCCCCGCTGGTCTCCGACTGGCGCAACTACGGGCAGTGGTTCGACGACGGGGCGAAGACCGCCACCGAGCGCGCCTGCAAGGTGTGGCAGAGCACGCTGGCCGCGTTTCAGCCGCCCGCCATGGATCCGGCCGTGACCGCGGCGCTCGAGGCGTTCGTCGCGCGCCGCCGCGCCGAGGGCGGCGCCCCGCCGCAGACCTGAGTCCTCAGCGGATCCTGAGCACGATCTTGCCGAGCACGTGGCCGGCCGCCATGCGCTCTTGCGCCTTGGCGGCCTCCGCCAGCGGGAATTCCGCCGCGATCGGCACTTCGAGCTTCGCGGCGACGGTTGCCTGGTTCAGCCGCTCATACTCGGCGGGGCCCGTGAGGGCGTCGTACTTCGTGAGCGCAAGTCCTGGACGCGGCTTGGGCTCGGGACGCACGCCGGATGGAAACGCCACCCGCCCGCCGGGCTTGAGCGCGTCGATGCAGGCCTCGAGCGCATCTCCGCCGGCGAACGCCAGCACCGCATCGACCCCGCCGGGCGCGAGCCCACGGGCGGCGGCGCGGATATCACCGTGCCGGCCATCGACCGCAGCGGTGGCGCCGAGGCGCCTGACGAAGCTCACGCCGTCGTCGCCCGATGCGGTTGCCAGCACCTTCACGCCGCGCAGCTTCGCGAACTGCACGGCGAGGCTGCCGACGGCACCGGAGGCGCCGTGGATGATGAGAGTCTCGCCGGCCTTGACGTGCAGCGCGTCGTCGACTCCCTGGAGTGCCGTGAGCGCGCTCACGGCCATCGCTCCCGCGTCCTTCAAGCTCATACCGGCCGGCACGTGGCCGACGACCTTCGCGGGCAGCGCGACGTACTCGGCGTAGAAACCGCCCTTGGGGTTGTCCCAGGCGTAGGCGTACACCGCATCCCCGGGTTTGAATTCGTGCACTTGGGTGCCAACCGCCGCCACGGTCCCCGCCCCATCGACACCGAGCACGATCGGGAAATTCCTCGCCTTCCAGTAGTCGAGTCGCTCGCGCACGTCGATGTCCCAGGGGCCCACGCCGGCGGTGTCGAGCGCGATCAGCACCTCGTCCGCCCCGGGCTGCGGCACGGGCACCTCGTGCAAGGTGAGGACTTCGGGGCCGCCCTTTCGATCGATGGCGGCGGCGTGCATGCTCGCCGGTACTGCCGGGCTGGCCGCCCAGGCGGCGCCCGCTACGGCACTGACCCACGCCAACAACAGGATTCCCGCGGCGCGCGACACTTTCACGGTGGCGTACTCCCTGGCTCTCTGAGGCTGGTCATCATACGTGCGCGCCGCTCGCGGCCGGGTGGTTTCGGGCAGCCTCCGGCCGCGCCCGGCGCACCGCTCGCCGCGCCGCGCTCAGTGCGCTTCCGCCGGCTTGCGCCGGTACTCGTGATCGAACAGCGCTTCGAGGTCGGGATGCACCCCGCGCAGGCGGTCGACTACCGCCTTGGCCCAGTCGAAGTACTCGCGCCGCCGCTGCAGCGACCAGTCGGCGGGCGGTGAGTCCACCATATCGCGCAGGTTGCAGATCTTGTCGGCGAGCTTGACCAGCCGCGCGGGGCGGCTGAGGTGCGCCGCGTGCTCGATCTGCAGCCGCTTGCGCTCGGCCTTCGGCAGAGTCTTGTCGTCGGTCACCTCGCGTACGACCCCCGCCACCTCCTTGCCGAAGGAGCGCTCGAGGTCCTCGAAGCTGGTCGCCGTGTCCTCGACCGTGTCGTGCAGCAACGCCGCCATCAGCACGGTCGGGTCGCGCTCGCCGCGCTCGGCCAGGAGATTCGCCAGGGCGAGCGGATGATTGATGTAGGGCGAGGCGTCCTTGCCCTTGCGCCGTTGGTCCCGGTGGCGCTCGGCGGCGAAGCTCGCGGCGCTCAGCACCCTCGAGATGGGATCCAGGGTTGTCGGTGTCATGGGCCGATTGTGCCAAAGGCCGGCTTGCGCCGCTCCGAGCGCGGACGTACTGTTCTCTCTCATGCAAAGGGTTGGCGGCGGTTGTCACTGCGGCAACATCCGCGTCGAGCTGGAGCTGACGCGTACCGCCGGTACCTACAATCCGCGCGCCTGTGACTGCGACTTCTGCCGCAAGCACCGGGCGGCGTACGTCTCCGACCCGCAGGGCTCGCTCCTCATCCTCATTCGCGACGAGCGCGACTCGGGCCGCTACGCGCAGGGCAGCGGCCAGGCGGAGCTGCTGCTCTGCCGCAATTGCGGCGTGCTGGTCAGTCCTCTCTATCGCCAGGCCGGGCGCCTGTACGCCGCGGTGAACGCCAACGTCGTGGAGGGCGTCGCCTTCGGAGCGCAGCAGCCGGTGTCGCCACGCGCGCTCGGCGCGGACGATAAGGTGAAGCGCTGGAAGGAGCTGTGGTTCTCGAACGTCACGATGCGGGTGAGCACCTGACAGTGTCGACGCGCCGCCTTCCGGCAATATCCCTGGGTGCGCTGCTCGCCCTCACGCCGCTGACGGACGCAGACGCTGACTCTCCCGGCGTCAGCCGGGCGCTCGATGCGCTCAACGCCGTGCGCGCGATCAACGAGGTCGCGCTCGCGCCGGACGGCAAGCGCCTGGTCTACGGCCGACTCGTGCGTGGCAGGCGCGGCGGCGCGGACGTGGATGTGTCGGCGCTCTACATCCTGAATGCCAAGGACGGATCCGGAGAGAGACGTCTCACCGCCTGTCCCGGCGCGGTGTGCGATGAGCACGGCGCCGCCTGGTCGGGCGACGGCAGGCGGATCGTGTTCGTCACAACGGATGAGAGGGAGCAGCCGCAGATCGCGCTCGCCGCAGCCGACGGCGGCGCCGTCAGGACCATCACCCATGCGCACGGCCCGCTCGATACGCCACGCTTCTCTCCGGACGGCGAGCGCGTCGCGTTCCTGTACTCCGCGGGCGCGCCCCGGACTCCCGGCCCCCTGAATCCACTCGCACGGGACGCCGGCGTACTCTCCTCGACCGTGTACGAGCAGCGCCTCGCCGTCCTCGCGGCCGACGGCGGTGAGCCGCGGCTCCTCGGCCCCCCCGACCTCAACGTCTACGAGTATGACTGGTCGCCCGATGGCCGCCGCTTCGTCGTGAGCGCCGCGCACGGCTCGGGAGACGACAACTGGTGGCTCGCCGAGCTCGATCTGTGCGATGCCGGGAACGGCACCATCACGACCCTGGCGAAGCCGCACCTGCAGATCGCCTCGCCGCGCTGGTCCGGCGACGGCCGGCGTATCGCCTGGATCGGCGGGATCATGAGCGATGAGACCATCACCGGTGGCGACGTCTTCCTGATAGCGGCCTCCGGCGGTGAGGCAATCGACGTCATCCCGGGTCTCAGCGCATCCGTGCACACGATCACCTGGAACGGCTCGGCCACGCACCTCATCGCCACCGAGTTCGCCGCGGGCGAAGAAGTGCTCGCCTCGATCGACGTCGACGCACGATCGCAACGCGAGCTGTGGCGCGCTCCCGAGATGATCTGGGCCAGCAACGTGTTCGGCTTCACTTCGGGCGACGCCGGCATCTCGCTCGCGAAGAACGGCGCACTGTCGGCCGTGATCCGTCAGTCCTACACCGCGCCGCCCGAGGTGGAGAGCGGGCCGCCGGGCAAATGGCGGCCGATCACGCGGATCAATGCCGGCGCGCGGCCGATCACCGGCAAGGCGACCAACCTCTACTGGAAGAGCGACAGCTTCAAGGTCCAGGGAATGCTGATCGAGCCGCCGGTGGTCGTTCCCGGCAGGAAGTACCCGCTGGTGGTGCTGGTGCACGGCGGGCCGGCGCATGCGCACTATCCGGTGTTCCCAGCGAGCGCCGAGTCGTACGACGCGGTGCTCGCGAGCGAGGGCTATTACGTCTTCAAGCCGAATCCGCGCGGCAGCTATGGGCAGGGCGAGGCGTTCACGCAGGCCAACGTCAGGGATTTCGGCTATGGCGACCTGCGCGACATCCTCGCGGGTGTCGATGCGGTACTGAAGAGCGCTCCGATAGATCCCTCGCGCCTCGGAATCGCCGGCTGGAGCTACGGCGGCTACATGACCATGTGGGCGCTGACTCAGACCAACCGCTTCAAGGCGGCGGTCGCGGGCGCCGGACTCTCCGACTGGCTGAGCTACTACGGCACCAACAACATCGATACGTGGATGATCCCCTACTTCGGCGCCTCGGTGTACGACGATCCGAAAGTCTACGAGCGCAGCTCGCCCATCACCTTCATCAGGAACGTACACACGCCGACCCTCATGGTGGGCGGCGACCGCGATGCGGAAGTGCCGATCACACAGTCGTACGAGTACTGGAACGCGCTGCAGCGCCTGGGGGTCAAGACCGAGTTCGTGGTCTATCCGGACGAGGGACACTTCTTCTTCAGGCACGACGACCAGGTCGATGTCATGACGCGGCTGGTCGGCTGGTTCGACGAGTACCTGAAGCCCGGCGGTTAGAACCGGCGGCACGCGCACCGCGCGCAACTCAACCGCCGCACTGCGGCTGCAGACGGCCGGTCAGGAATGGCTCGAGCAGTGTAAGACTGCGCAATTCGACTTGGCCGGCAGGCTCCCGCACACTGCCGCGACCGGCGTTCCACTGCGGCGGTGGCATATGTCGAACGACCAGCTCGCCGATCTCGACAGTCTCGGCGCCTACCTGAGGGCGCGCATCGCGCCGGCGCGCGCGCTCGGCTTCAGCCTCGAGGCCGTCGATCCGCTGACGATCGCCGCACCGCTCGAGGCGAACCTCAACGACAAGGGCACGGGCTTCGCGGGGAGCCTGTTCTCCGTGGCGGCGCTCGCCGGCTGGGCGTTGCTCACTCGCTGGTGCGTGGCCGAGGACCTCGACGCCGAGGTGGTGCTGCAGAGCTCGACGGCGCGCTTCGTCGCCCCGGCGCGCGCGGGCTTTCGCGCCGTTGCGCACGAGCCGCCGGCGGCGGAGCGCGACAAGCTCCGCCGCATGCTCGCGCGCAGCGGCCGCGGCCGGGCGCAGCTTGCCGTCGACGTCAAGGTTCACGAGGCGATCGTGATGAGCTTCAGCGGTGTATACGCCGTCATTGCGGGCGCCCGGCCGAGATGAGACCCGCCTCTGCCGCAGAGCGCGCCAGTGATGCGACGGTGGGTCCGCTCGGCTAGACTCTCGCGCTCCCCAAGGGCCGGAAACAATCAGGATGAGATCATGAGCCGCCACAAGTTCGTCTCGCGCCCGTCGTTGGCTCTCGCGGTGATGGCGTCTGCCGCGCTCGCCGCCGCCGCCGGCGCGCAGGAGCACAAGGGTGACGGCGAGCCCGAGAAGGCGGAGGGCCATAAATTCGAGCCTTTCAAGCCCGAGGCGGCCGCGAGCAGTGGCAGCGTCACGATCGGCGGCAGGGCGCTGAATTACCAGGCGGTCGCCGGCACGCTCATAGTTCACCCGCGCGGCTGGGACGACGTGCCGCACGATCCCGGCGCCAAGCCAGCCGCCGGCGAGGAGGCGGGCGAAGGCGCCAATCCGACCGCCGAAGCCTCCATGTTCTACGTCTATTACTCGAAGGGGGGCGAAGGTCCGCGTCCGGTCACATTTTTTTACAACGGCGGCCCGGGCTCCTCGACCATGTGGCTGCACCTCGGCGCCTTCGGACCGCGCCGCATCGTGACCTCGACCGATGCACACACGCCCGCCGCGCCCTACTCGCTGGTCAACAATGCCTACAGCCTCCTCGATGCCACCGATCTCGTCTTCATCGACGCTCCGGGCACCGGCTTCAGCCGCATCGCCGGCAAGGACAAGGAGAAGGCCTTCTTCGGCGTCGACGCGGACGCCTACGCCTTCAGCGAATTCATCACCCAGTTCCTCACCAGGTACGGCCGCTGGAACTCACCCAAGTATCTCTTCGGTGAGAGCTACGGCACGCCGCGCTCGGCGGTCGTGGTCAACCAGCTCGAGGCCGAGCGCTCGGTCGACCTGAACGGAGTCATTCTTCTCTCGCAGATCCTGAGCTTCGACCTGAGCGCCGACCGGCCGACCGGCAACCCGGGCGTCGATCTGCCCTACGAGACGGTACTGCCGACCTACGCGGCCACCGCCTGGTATCACAAGAAGCTGCCGGGCGAGCACCCGAGTCTCGAAGCGCTGCTGAGTGAGGTGGAGCTGTTCGCCATGGGCGACTACGCACGCGCTCTCGCGGCGGGCTCGGAACTGAGTGCCAGCGATCGCACCGCGGTCGCCCAGAAGCTGCATGAGTACACCGGGCTGCCGGTCGATTACATCCTCAAAGCCGACCTGCGCATCGACGGCGGCGAGTTCCGGCAGACGCTGCAGAGCGACGGCGGGCTCACCACCGGCCGGCTCGACAGCCGCTTCTCGGGTCCCGACCTCGATCCGCTGAGCCAGCGGGCCGACTACGATCCGCAGTCCGCCGCGCTCAGCTCGGCGTACGTCTCGGCGTTCAACGACTACGCGCGCAAGGAGCTGCACTACGGTGAGGGCAAGGTCTTCAAGCCGAGCATCCAGACCTTCCGCACCTGGAACTTCGCGCACCAGCAGCCGGGGCAGCAGGGCCCGCCGTTCTCACCGCGCCAGGGCACCAACGTGATGCCCGACCTCGCCAACGCGATGAAGCTCAACCCGAATCTGAAGGTGCAGCTGAACGCCGGCTACTTCGATCTCGCGACGCCGTTCTACCAGGGCGTCTACGAGATGCATCACCTGCCGATCCCGCAGAGCCTCGAATCCAACATCGAGTTCCGTTTCTACGACTCGGGGCACATGGTGTATGCGAAGGACTCCTCGCTCCGCCAGTTGCACGACAACGTCGCGGACTTCATCCGCCGCTCGGGTCACTAGCTCCTGAGGTAGGAGGCGCCGTTGACGTCGAGGATCGCGCCGGTCATGGCCGGCGGTGCCTCGAACAGGCAGAACGCCACGACCTGCGCGACCTCCGCGGGGGTGGCGACGCGGCCGAGCGGCTGGTCGGCGAGCACGGCCGGGTCCCGGATTGCGGTTGCCACCCGCTCGGTCGACACCCAGCCCGGCGCGACCACGAATACGTACACGCCCTTCGGCGCGAGCGCCTTCGCCATTGACTGACTCAGGGCATTGAGGCCCGCCTTGCTGGCCGCGTAGGCGGGCGCGGCGGGCTCGCCGCGAAAAGCGCCGCGCGAGGACACACTCACGATCCGGCCGCCGCCGCCGCGCTGCGCCATGGCGCGCGCCGCCAGATAGGAAAGATGTGCGGCGCCAAACAGGTTGATGCCGAGCGTTCGCTGCCAGGCCGCGGTCCAGGCCGCGTAATCGGTGGCGAGCGGTGGATGGTTGGGAAAGATCCCGGCGTTGTTGACCAGGGCGTCGATCGGGCGCTGCGTGCTCGCAGCCGCCCAGATCCGCTCGACCGCGGCGGCGTCGGCGAGATCGCCCTGAATGAGACTATGTCCGTCGCCCTCGAGCGCGCGCTGCACCGCCTCCGCGGCCGCGCGGTTGCCCCGATAGTGCAGAGCGATGCTGGCGCCGCGCGCCGCCAGCGCGGCCGCGATCGCCGCGCCGATTCCGCCCGAAGCTCCGGTAACGAGTACGTGCATCGTGCTGCTCCCACGGTTCTACAGAGTGAGCTCCTGACCGACGCCGCGCCGTCGGGCCGCAGCGTACAGGGCCTGGGCGACATACAGATCGTAGAGCGCCATGCCCGCCGACTTGTAGGCCGTCGTGCGCGTGACGTCGATGCTGCGCCGTCCGGCGATTACCTCGCCGATGGTGAAGACGTCGGCGTCGGCGAGGATGCCGTGCTCGGCCGGCCAGACCGCCTCGCCCACCTCGTGACGGGCGAAGCCGGAATCCAGCACCAGGTGTCCCGCGAGCCTGAAGACAGCCTCGGGCAGCTCGCGCATGTGGCGCTCGTAGGACCCCATGGCGATGAAATGCTTGCCGGCGAGCAGGCCGGCATCATCCGGCAGAACCGGAGTGGCGCAGGTCGTCGCCGTGACGATCACCTCCGCGTGCGCGAGCACCTCGCTCACGCTGTCGCAGGCGACGACACGCACTCCGGGAGCGTGCGCCGCGAGTGTGGCGCGAAACCTGTCGAAGCCGGCCGGCGTACGCCGCAGCGCGAATATCGCCCGGATCGGCCGCACCGCGCAGGCGGAGATTGCCTGCCAGGCGCCCTGCACTCCGGCGCCGACGACGCCGAGAGCGGCAACCGTCAGCGGAGTCAGGTACTTGACGCCGAGCGCGCCGACCGCGCCGGTACGCATCGCGGTCAGCGCCGCGGCGTCCATGATGGCGAGCGGCAGCCCCGTGCCGGAATCGCCGAAGATCATGAGCCCGTTCGTAACCGGGAGCTGGCGCCCGGCGTTGCCCGGCACCACCGAGACCAGCTTGACGGCCAACGCGCCCGCGGCGATTGCCGGCATCGTGAGCAGCGTGCCATGCGCCCATCTCACGTGCTGGCGCGCCGGCACGACCGAGTCGCCGCCGCTCTGCGCCGCGAGCGCCGCGGACTCGACGATTCCAATCGTCTCCGCCGGAGTGAGCAGGCTGAGGAGTTGAGCCGAACCGAGTGCGATCATCGTGATAAAGGATAATATCGCCGGATGCCAGCCGTTAGCAGATGTCTCATCCTTCCCGCCCTGCTCGCCGCGATCGGTGTCGCCCGCGCCGCGACGCCGGCACCCGCCGGGCTCGACGCGCGGCTCGACGCGCTGGTCACCGATGAGATGCGCCGCCAGCAGATACCGGCGGTCACGATCGCGGTGCTGAGCGCCGACAGACTCGTCTATTCGAGAGCGTTCGGCTCCGCGGACCTCGAGAACTCGGTTGCCGCGACCCCGGAGACGCTGATCCGCACCGCCTCGATCGCCAAGCCGATCACGGCGGTCGCGGCGATGACGCTGGTCGAGTCCGGCAAACTGCAGCTCGACGCACCGGTACAAACCTACTGTGCGCCCTTCCCGACCAAGCAGTGGCCGATCACGACGCGCCAACTCCTCGCGCATACCTCGGGGATCCGCCACTACAACCCGGGAGAGATGGAGAACACGCGCCACTACCAGTGGATGTCGGATGGCTTCGCAATCTTCGCGGCCGACCCACTGCTGTTCCGTCCCGGGACCGGGTACCAGTACAGCACCTACGGCTACACCGTCGTCGGCTGCGCGATCGAGGGCGCGGCGGCGGTGCGCTTCCAGGACTACGTCGCGCAGCAGGTACTGGCACGCGCCGGAATGACCCATACCTCGGTCGATGACGCGTTCGACATCGTGCCGCACCGCGCGCGCGGCTACCAGCTGATGAACGGCGAGCTGAAGAACGCCAGCCTCATGGACAGCAGCTACAAGATTCCGGGCGGCGGCTACGTGACCACCGCCGAGGACCTGGCGCGCTTCGCGCAGGCGCTGCTCGATGGCAGGCTGTTGAAGCCCGCTACCCTCGCGCAGATGTGGACGGCCACGCCGCAGAGCGGCAAGGAAGGCTATGGGCTCGGATTCACCGTGCGCGACGGCGGCAAGTTCGTCTGGCACACGGGCGGGCAACCCGGCACTACCACCGAGCTCTTCATCATTCCCGACAAGCATTTCGCGCTGGCGGTGCTCGCCAACAGGGACGGCGTGCAGCAACAGGATCTGGTGCGCGCACTGGTCGCCGAGATGAAGCTGCCCTTCCCCGCCCCGCTCCAATGACTGGCGGCTGCCCGATGTCATTGCGGATCAGCGCGCGGCGTGGTGCGCTCCTTGCCGCGCTCGTGCTCGGCGCGACCGCCGCGTTCGCAGCCAACGCCGAGCAAGCTGCGGTCGTCGACGGCGTTTTTCACGTCACTCCAGTGCGGCCGGTGGCGGAGCTCCTGCCGATCGCGCTGGCCGCCACTCCGCCCGCGGAGAGCGGCGACTTCCGGCCCGCGGATCTGGTCGAATTGACGTCCCTCGATCGCACCATCCGGCTCGACATCCGCTACGCCGGCACGCGCAACTTTCTCGGTACGCCGCTCTACAGCCAGGCGCGCGCCTTCATGCAGCGGCCGGCGGCGGAAGCACTGGTACGCGTGCAGCGCTCACTCGCGGCCGAGGGCTATGGCCTCCTGGTGCACGATGCCTACCGTCCGTGGTACGTGACGCGGATATTCTGGGACGCCATGCCGCCGGAGCTGCACCGGTACGTCGCCGATCCCGCCGAGGGCTCGCGCCACAATCGTGGCTGCGCGGTGGATCTCACGCTGTACGAATTGCGAACCGGCCGCGAGGTGGAGATGCCGAGTCTGTATGACGAGGCCACCGAGCGGGCCTATCCCACCTACACCGGCGGCAGCGCCGAGCAGCGCCGCACGCGCGACCTCCTGCGCCGGCACATGGAGGCCGAAGGCTTCACGGTCTACGAGTTCGAGTGGTGGCACTTCGACTACCGCGACTGGAAGGCGTACCGGATCGGGAACACGCGCTTCGAGGATCTCGGCGCGCGCCGCTGACGAGCGCGGCGGCCGGAGGCGCCGGCTAGTTCTTGAGCTTGTAGCCGGTCATGAAGATCCAGCGCACCGCCGCGACGCACAACGCCAGGAACAACAGCGTTGCCGCGGCGCTGACCCCGACGTTGACGTCCGCCGCGCCGAAGAAGCTCCAGCGAAAGCCGCTGATCAGGTACACCACCGGGTTGAAGAGCGTGATCTTCTGCCAGAGCGGCGGCAGCATGCCGATTGAATAGAACGCCCCGCCGAGAAAGGTGAGCGGCGTCAGGATCATCAGCGGCACCACCTGCAACTGCTCGAAGCTGCCGGCCCAGACGCCGATGATGAAGCCGAGCATGCTGAAGGTCAGCGCCGTGAGGATCAGGAAGGCAACCATCCACACGGGGTGCAGGATCTCGTACGGCACGAACACCCGCGCCGTCACGAGGATCAGCACCCCGAGCATCACCGACTTGGTGGCCGCCGCTCCCACGTAGCCGATCAGCACCTCGACATAGGAGACCGGAGCGGACAGGAGCTCGAAGATCGTCCCGGACCACTTGGGAAGGTAGATTCCGAACGAGGCGTTCGAGACGCTCTCGGTCAGAATCGACAGCATGATGAGGCCGGGCACGATGAAGGAGCCGTAGCCGACGCCGTCGACCTTACCCATGCGCGCGCCGATCGCGGCGCCGAACACCACGAAATACAGGGCCGTCGACAGAACCGGGGCGGCGATGCTCTGCATCAGGGTGCGGAAGGTGCGCGCCATCTCGAAGCGGTAGATGGCCTGGACCGCGTGCAGGTTCATGTGCGCTCGCTCACCAGGCCCACGAAGATGTCCTCGAGCGAGCTCTCGCTCGACTGCAGGTCCTTGAAGTCGATGCCGAGCTCGCCGAGGCGCTTCAAGAGCAGCGCGATGCCGCTGTCGCCGCGCTGGTGGGCGTCGAATGTCAGCACCAGCGTGCCGCCGCCGTCGGCCAGCTCGAGCGGGTAGCCGGACAGTGCGGCGGGAATGGCCGTGAGCGGCTGCTGCAGGTGCAGGGTCAGCTGCCGTTTGCCGAGCTTGCGCATCAGCAACGTTTTGTCCTCGACGAGGATCAGCCGGCCCTTGTGGATCACGCCGACGCGGTCGGCCATCTGCTCGGCTTCCTCGATGTAGTGGGTGGTGAGGATGATGGTCACGCCGCTCTCGCGCAGCCGGCGCACCAGCTGCCACATGTCGCGGCGCAGCTCCACGTCGACCCCCGCGCTCGGCTCGTCGAGGAACAGGATAGTCGGCTGGTGCGCCAGGGCCTTGGCGATCAGCACGCGGCGCTTCATCCCACCCGAGAGCGTCATGATCTTGGCGTCCTTGCGGTCCCACAGCGACAGGTCGCGCAGCACGCGCTCGCAGTAGGCCGGATCCGGCGCCCGGCCGAACAGCCCGCGGCTCAAATTGACCGTCGCGAGGACGGTCTCAAAGGTATCTGTGTGCAGCTCCTGGGGTACGAGCCCGATCCTGCTGCGCGCCGCGCGGTAGTCGCGCACGATGTCGTAGCCATCGGCGAGCACGCTGCCGGCGCTCGCTGTGACGATGCCGCAGATGATGTTGATGAGGGTGGTCTTGCCGGCCCCGTTCGGGCCGAGCAAGGCGAAGATCTCGCCGCGCTCGATAGTCAGGTCGATATCGTCGAGCGCGGTGAGGCCGTTGGCGTAGGTCTTGCGCAGCCCCGCCACAGTCACGACGGCGGCGGAGCCCGCCGGTCGGTTCGCTGCGTGAAATCCGGGCATATTTGCCCTACTCTTGCTCACCCAATATTGCCCCGTCACCCATGTCCAGCGCCGAGCCCACCGACCCGCAGCGCCCACCTCCATCGGTGTTCCTGAGCTATGCCTCCGAGGATCGCCCGGCCGCGCAGACCCTCAGGGACGCTCTGCAGACCTATGGACTCGAGGTCTGGTACGACGAGAGCGGACTCGACGGAGGCGACGTGTGGGACCAGAAGATCCGCAGGCAGATACGCGAGTGCGATTTTTTCATGCCGGTCATATCCGCGCAAACCGACGCGCGGCCCGAGGGCTACTTTCGCCGCGAGTGGCGCCTGGCGGTCGAGCGGACCCAGGACATGGCGGACGATCACGCCTTTCTGCTGCCGGTGGTCGTCGACGACACGCAGCAGGCGCGGGCCCGCGTGCCGGAGAAGTTCCTGGCCGTGCAGTGGACGCGCGCGCCGGGCGGACAGGCCACGCCGGCGCTCGAAGCGCTCAGCCGGCGGCTGCTCTCGGGCCAGGCGGCCGGGGCGGCGCTCAACAAGGGGCCGGCGGAGCGCCCCGCACGTCCCGCCCGCCGCGAGGGGCCGCCACGTCCCTATCCCGAATTCCCGCGCGAGGAGCCCGGACAGCGCATCCGCTTCTGGGCGCACGTCGCCGGCTGGCTGCTGCAGGCGGCCTGGATATCCTTCCGGCGGCTGCCGCGCTGGATCAGGCTGATCGTCTGGATCTGGCTCGCCATCGCCATCATGGCGAAAGCCTGCACGCCCTGGGGCCGGGACAGCGACGAGCCGCCCGCCACGCCGAAGATACCGGGAGCCAAGACGCTCTCGCCGGCGGATGCCAGCAAGCTCCGCGACATTGCCGACAGCTACCAGGGCAGCTCGAACAAATCCGACGTCGGCAAGCTCGGCGTCGAGATCGCACAGACGTTCGCCAGCGAGATGGGCAAGCAGATCGCGGCCGCGGAAACCCCGCTGCTGGCGATTCCCTTCGGCGCGCCGGCCGGTGATCCGGCCGCTCAGAAGCTCGCCGATTCCACCTTCGCGCAGGTCTACGGACGCCTCGCCATTTCCCACCATGGGCACGTCGGCCTCGTGGACGAGCCGCTCGCCTCGTTCGACGGCGTCGCGGTGCGCGCCCGCGGCCGCGAGCACCAGGCGAAGTACGTTCTCTATGGCGCCGTCGACCCGCGCTCGCCGACGCAGAGCCTCACCGTGAAGCTGTTAGCGGTGAAGGACGGCGCCGTGCTCTGGTCCGAATCCTATCCGCTGTCGGGCGCCGACCCGGCCGGAATCGCGGCGCAGGTCGATGCCAAGGTGCCCGCGGCGGAGGATGACTGATCGATCAGTTCGGCGGGTGCCGTCCTACCAGATGCCGCCGAGCGCCACGGTGACCGCTTCGCCGTTGACGCCGCCCGCGGCCTCGCTGCACAGGAACGCGATCACCTCGGCGACCTCGCGCGGCTCGAGCACCCGGTTCTGCGGATAGATCGCGGCGCGCTCGCGCCACACCTGCTCGACGCTGACCGCGCGGCGCTCGGCCTCGGTCCTGGCCGAGCGCTCCGCCATCGCCGTGCGCACCCAACCCGGGAGCACCGCGTTCGATGTGACGCCGAACGGCCCCGCGTCCTGGGCAATGGCGCGTGCGAGTCCGATCAGCCCGTGCTTGGAGGCGCTGTAGGCGCTGCCCGAGCGCTCGGCCTTCTCGCCGGCGGTGGAGCTCGTGAACACCACCCGGCCGAAACCGCGCTTGCTCATCCCGCCCACCGTGAGCCGCGCCAGCTCGAAGGGACCGTCGAGGTTGATGCGCATCGTCTCGCGCCAGACTTCCGGGTCCTGTTCCCACACGAGCCGCTCGTGCGCCGAGCCGATGCCGTGGTTCACGACCAGGAGATCGATCGGACCGAGACGCCGCTCGGTCTCGGCCACCGCCAACGCACAGCCCGCGGCAGTGCCGAGATCGGCCGCGACGTACTCGAGGCCGACGGCCGCGAGCTCGGCGATGGAGCGCGCCACGATCATCACGCGGGCGCCCGCCGCGGCGAGCAGCAGTGCCGCCTCGCGCCCGATGCCCCGGCCGCCGCCGGTCACGAGCGCCACACGTCCCTTCATTGCCGCCTCCTGATTTAATGATCGCGGCATCGTCCCACGCTAAACTCGCGCGCACAAATCATTCCAACAATCAGAGCAGCCCATGCGCACGAGGACACTACGCCACTGGCTCATCGCGACCGCCGCGCTCTCGGGTCTGGCGGCCGGCGCCGTCCTGGCGGCCGAGGCCGACGCCGACAAGCAGGGAGATTTCAAATTCCGCTTCGTCGGCCCGCATGTCGGGAACCGCATCGCCGCGGCCGCCGGAGTACCCGGCGACGCGTCGGTGTACTACGCCGGCGCGGCCTCCGGCGGGGTGTGGAAATCGACCGACGGCGGCAACCGCTGGGCGCCGATCTTCGACAAGCAGAACGCCGCGGCCATCGGCGCGCTCGCCGTCGCCCCCTCGGAACCCGGCACGGTGTGGGCGGGTACCGGCGAAGCCTGGGTGATCCGCGACAGCGACGTCATGGGCAACGGTATCTACAAGTCCACCGACGCCGGCCGCACCTGGACCAACATGGGACTGCCGGAGTCCGGGCGCATCGGCCGCATCATCGTGCATCCTGCGAATCCCGACGTCGTGTACGCCTGCGTGCTCGGCCGCGTCACCGGGCCGCAGCAGGAGCGCGGCGTCTACCGCACCACCGACGGCGGCCAGCACTGGCAACGGCTGTTGTTCGCGGGCGAGAAGGTCGGCTGCTCGGGCCTGTCGCTCGATGCGCACGACCCGCACACCCTCATCGCCGGCATGTGGCAGGTGGAGATGCACACCTGGGGCGAATACAGCGGCGGCCCGGGCAGCGGTCTGTACCTCTCGCACGATGGCGGCACGACCTGGAAGCGTCTCGAGAAGCACGGCCTGCCGGATGCGCCGCTCGGCAAGATCGACGTGGCGATCGCCCCGGGCAACTCGCAGCGCATCTATGCGCTGATCCAGACCGCCGACAAGGGTTCGGTGTGGAGATCCGACGATGCCGGCAAGGAATGGAAGCTGGTCAATTCCCAGCGCGCGCTGATCGGGCGCGCCGGATACTACATCCGTCTCGCGGTATCGCCGGCGGCCGACAGCGAGGTAGTGGTCGCGAACAGCTCCTTCCATCAGTCACTCGACTCGGGCGAGAGCTTTCACGAGGTCCGCTGGGGCGGGGACACGCACGACATCTGGATCGACCCGCTGAACCCCGACCGCTTCGTCATCACCGACGACGGTGGGATGATCATCACCACGGTGCATGGCCGCGGTTTCCACCGCGTCACGCTGCCGATCGGCCAGATGTACCACGTGGCGGTCGACGCGCAGGTGCCCTACTTCTTCTATAGCAACATGCAGGACGACGGCAACATGCGCGGTCCGAGCGTGCCGCTCGGCGGCGAGGAAGGCTGGGACCGTCACATGGGCGGCTGCGAATCCGGCTTCACCGTGCCCGATCCCGCCGATCCGAACGTGGTATGGGCGACCTGCTACGGCGACACGGTGACGCGCTGGGACGCGCGCTATCGCGAGGCACATTCGGTGAGCCCCTGGAAGCACACCCTCGACTCGCCTCCCAACGCCATCAAGTACCGCTGCCACTGGACCCCGCCGCTCGCGATCGATCCGTTCGACCACAACACCGTCTACTACGGCTGCCAGGTGATCTTCAGAACCACGGACGCCGGTCACAGCTGGGCGGTGGTGAGCCCGGATCTTTCCACCCAGGATCCGGCGCACATCGCGCCCTCAGGCGGCATCGTCGGCGACAACCTCGGCCAGTTCTACGGCGAGGTCGTGTTTGCGATCGCGCCTTCCAGGATTCAGAAGGGCCTGATCTGGGCCGGCACCAACGACGGCCAGATCTGGTACACCAGGGACGGCGCCGCGAACTGGGTGAACGTCACGAGCCACGTCGCGGGCCTGCCGCCCGGCGGCACGATCACCAGCATCGCGCCCTCGAGCTTCGACGCCGCGACCGCCTACGTCAGCGTCGATTTTCACCTGGTGGATAACCGCGATCCCTTCATATTCAAGACCAGCGATTTCGGCAAGAGCTGGAAGCGCATCAGCGGCAATCTGCCGAAGCACCAGCTCGCCTACGTGCGCACGGTGACCGAAGACGCCAACTGCCAGGGGCTGCTGTTTGCCGGCACCGGCAACGGCCTCTACTACTCACTCGACGACGGCGGCCACTGGACGGCGCTGCAGAACGGCCTGCCGCCCGCGCCGGTCACCTGGGCGGTGGTGCAGAAGGAATTCCACGACCTGGTGGTGTCGACCTACGGCCGCGGACTCTACATTCTCGACGACATCTCCCCGCTCGAGCAGATGGCGCGGCACCGCTCCGACGCCGCCGCGGTGCTGTTCGAGCCGCGCAAGGCCTACCGCTTCGTGCAGGGCGGCGCGGCGCTGCTCAACTTCTCCCTCGCCACGGTTCCCAAGGAACCCGTGCAGCTCGAGATCACCGACGCCGAGGGTCAGCGCGTGCGCAAGCTCGATGCCAAGGAGCTCATCGCCGGCATCAACCGCGTGAGCTGGGATCTGCGTTATGACTCCCCGCGAGTCGTGGCGCTGCGCACGGTGGCACCCGACAATTCGCGCATCTGGCAGGAGCCACGCTTCCGCGACGAGGACTCGCGGCCCATCACGCACTGGGGCAGCAAGCCTGCCGAGGTCGGACCGATCGCCGCCCCGGGCAGCTACTCGGTACATCTCAAGGCCGGCGGGCAGTCCCTGACTCAGCCGCTCACGGTGGTGGCCGATCCGCGCGCGCCGGGCTCGGCGGCGGACATCCAGCTCTCGGTCAAGACGCTGCTCAGAATCCGCGACGACATCAGTCACGTCTCCGACTCCGTCAATCAGGTGGAATGGCTGCGCAAACAGCTCGAGGTCGTCGAGGCGATGCTGCGGCCCGCGAGGGCGCATGGAAAGCATGAGGCGGTGCTCGCCGAGGAAGATGACGAGCCGGACGAGGAGCCCGCGCAGGCGCCGGGCCGCGAGCTGCACGCCAGCGAGGAGCAGCAGCGCCGCGAGCTGCTCAAGGCAGCCGAGGGACTCGACCAGAAGCTGCAGTCGACCGAGTCGCGTCTGGTCTCGCGTGCGCTGCGCGATAGCGACGACAAATACTTCGTCGAGGCCGACGGCACCTATCTCGATCTCATCTGGCTCAACGCGGAGGTCGGGACTGGTGGCGGCGACGTCGCCGGGGGTGCCGATTTCGCGCCCACGCTAGCCCAGCTCGACAACCTCACGACCCTAGAGGGGGAGATCGCGGCAGCCGACACGGAGCTCAAGGAGATCCTCGAGCGCGATCTGCCGGCGCTCGATCAGTCACTCGAGCGCGCGAGCTTCGCCCCCGTGGCCCGCTGAGGGGAATCGCCGATGCGCGCGAGGTTCCGGCGGCGGCGTGAGCTCGCCCGGGCTCTGTGCGTGCTCGCGGCTCTGTGCGCGTTGCCGCGCACGACGCCCGCCGACGACACGAAGCCACTCACCGCAATCCTCATCAAGGCGACGGCCGGGCTGTCGGATCCCTTCTTCGCCGACTCGGTGGTGCTGGTGATGAACAATCTCGGCCCGGCTCCAGTCGGCATCGTCATCAACAGACCGACACCGCTCCCGGTCGCGCGTCTCTTTCCGGATCTCAAGCGCCTCGCCGAGGTGCCCGACCACGTGTATTTCGGCGGACCGGTCGAGTTCGAATCGGTCTGGTTCCTGGTTCGCGCCGCCAAGACCCCCGAGCACGCGGTGCAGGCCTGCGCGGGCGTTTATCTGAGCGCCAGCCGCGAGTTGCTGCTGCGGCTGCTCGGGCGCGACAAGCCGATGGAGGGCCTGCGCATCTTCATGGGCCACGCGGGCTGGGGGCCCGGTCAGCTCGAGGCCGAGATCGCGCGTGGCGACTGGCGGCTGGCGCGCGCCGAGCCGGCGGCGATCTTCGGCAACAAGTCCGAGCATCCCTGGCCCGCGCCGCAGGCTCCGAGCGACGGAACCTGAGCTCAGCCGGCCGCGACCGCCGGCTGCGGAGCGCGCGCCCGCAAGCTCCGATCGAAGAGATAGAGGCCGCCGATCAGCAGCGCCATCGGCACGAGTCCGAGGGTGAAGGCCGTGCGGCCATCGGTGGCGGCAAAGATACGACCGGTGATGAAAGAGCCGGAGGTACCGCCGAGCGCGGAGAACACCACGATCAGTCCGGTCATCGGCGCGTGCTTCTCGAGCGGCAGCGCGCACAACATCGTCGAGCAGATGGTCGGATAGATGGGCGCGAGGAACAGGCCGATGACCGCCGGCAGGTAAGCGGCGAGCGGCAGGCTGGCCCAGTCGGTCGCCCCGGCTCCGCTCGCGCGTACCGAGAGCAGCAGCGCGCACGCCGCGGCGATCAGGCAACCGATCAGGAGATTCCGCCAGTAGATGTGGCGCAGAGCGATGCTCGCGGTCAGTCGCCCGAGCGCGAGCGCCCCGGAATACAGGCTCGCCAGCTGCACGCTCAGCGTCACCGGCAGCTGCAGCTCCTCGCGGTTGAAGGTCGGCAGCCAGGTCTGAACCTCCTGCTCGATCAGCACGTAGAGGAACGCGGCGACGACAAACACCAGCACCTCGCGGTGCCGCAACAGGTTCAGCATGCCCGGAATCGGCGACTCGCCCGCGGGCTCGGCCGCGCGCACCGCCGACTCGTCGAGCTTCGCGAAGGCCACGAGCAGCGCGGCCGCCGCAGCGATCGCGGCAAACAGCCAGTAGACGTGCAGCCAGACGGGATCGGCCGGGGAGTTGCGGTTGATGAAGATGCTGAATACCCACGAGGTCGACAGTACGCCGACCATGAACAGGCCCTCGAGCAGGCTGGTAAGGCTCGCGTGCCGCCTGGCCGACGACGTCAGGAGCCCGATCGAGGAATACACCGACACCTTGACGAGCGCGAAGCCGACGCCGACCGCCACGAACATGAGCCGGGTCGTGACGAATCCCGGCAACAGCGGCATCGCCGTGCAGGCGAGTGCCACGAACCCGAGCCCCAGCACCATCGCACGGCGGTAGCCGAGGCGCGGGATGTAAGCCGCGGCCGCGAGCGAAGTGATCGCGATCGGCAGGTCCTTGCAGGCATCGAGGGTCGAAGTCGCGATCTTGTCGACGCCGAAGGTCAGCATCGACTGCAGGATGACCGGCGCCACGCTGTTGAGCAGCATCGCGAACACGAAGTAGGTGGCCGCGAGCGCGACGATCATGACTGTTCGGTTCATACGGACACCCGGCGCGCCGCTTTACCACTCGCCAGCCACGGAACGCGGCGGTAGGTGTCCGCCACCAGCCACGCGCCACTGGCGATCGCCGCCGAGATCAGGAACTCGGCCCAGATTCCCTGATCCCCTGGTAACGGCACGACCCGCGGCACCCAGACGAGCAGCGTGAACAGCCAGAGCATCGCCGACTCGAGATTCGCGGCCAGGCGCGGGGCGATGCCGAACAGCATGCCCGCCGCGGCCGCGAGGCTCGCGGCGCCGGTCAGATAGGTCCAGCCGAGAGAAAAGCCGAGCCATTTCGGCACCAGGCTCGCCGTCAGATCGTGATACGCGAAGTGCGCGAGGCCGAACATGGGCAACGCCGCGATGAAGAGGAGCCGCGCCACGCGCACGCCGCTCTCGCCGACGGCGAACCGGAGATGACGCCGCTCCCAGGCGCCCGCGTGGGCGGCGAACAGACACCAGCCGCCGGCCGCGGTGGCGGCGATCTCGCCGAACGACTCCCAGCTCGCCATCACTCGGGGTGCGTGAATGACGGCCGGCAGTTTGAGCAGGGTCAGCCACAGCAGCAGGAACACGAGGAGCACCCGGCAGGCGGAGGTCGTGTACTCGCGCAGAAGCAGGCCGATTCCGCTGCCGAGCTCGATCGCGGAGCAGAGGTAGATGATCGCGGCCCGCCCGGGGAGGCTCCGCGGGATCGGTGCCCAGAGCTCGGAGGAATTCCCGTAGATCAGGCCGAGGATCCCGAGTCCGAGCAACGCTGCCGCAAAGACCGCACGGCTCGGGCTGATGGGGATTCCCATAGGTGTTGCCACTCATTCTATACCTGAGTCATTCTCGCGACTTGACCAACGAACCGGGTGGGGGTGAAAGCCCGCACGCTCTTCGAGGCCGACAATCCCGACACCTTCACCGCGATGTACAAATTCTGGATTCAGCGCGGCACGGGTTAGTGCCGCGGCGGATATTCCTTCCAGGCGCCGGTTCTCTGATTCAGGATCCCGAAGGACCCGTCCGCGCGCGCCACGAGCTTGATCCAGAAAGCCGTGCCCTCGTCCGGGTTGGCGATGGTCGGCGGAGCGAAATTGGCGTCGCCCGCATCGGCTGACCAGTGCAGCTGCCAGACGTCCTCGAGACCCGCCACCTGGTGCAGCGCCTGATAAGTCGTGCGTGCGCCGCCCTTCTTCAAGCCGTTGTTCATGATCGCGACACGCGGCCTGAAGGCCATGAAGGTCGCAGGATCGGCGACATCCGCGCCGCCGTGGTGTGCGACCAGATAGGCATCGACCGGACCGATCAGACTCTTTGGGCAGGCAAGATCGAAGAGCGGCTGACCGCTCAGATCGCCCACGTCGAGAAAGCGGAACTTGCCGTAACGCAGCACCACCCCGGTCGAGCGTGGGTTCTCGTACGCGTCGCCTGGCGCGACCGCCCGCTGCTGACAGAGCGCGTTCGTCTCCCCGGCGCCGGGCAGAGGCTGCGTGAGCGTTGCGCCAGCGGAACTGACGATGATCGCCTCGACATCCGCGAGAGGCAGGCGCTCTCCGGGCCTGGGCTCCAGATGAGCTGCCGACGCGCCGCGCACCTTCACGTAGGCGGCAAATGCGTCTCCGGTCTCGGGGCTGCTTTTCACCGCATCCTGGCTCGGCGCGCCGTGATCGACGAAGGTCCGAATTGGCATGAGGCGCGCCAGCTCGGAGACACCGCCGTCGTGGTCGATATGAAAATGTGTGATGAGAAGGTAATCGATCCGGCTGACTCCGGCGTCGCGGGCGGCGGCCAGGATGCGGTTCGCATCCCGGGCCTGATGCGGGTCACCCGGGTGGAATCCGGACCCATCGCCCGCCCAGCCGGTATCTATCAACAGGGAATGCCGGTCCGGGGTGACGATGAGAGTCGACTGCCCGCCTTCGACGTCAATGAAATACATCGTGAGGTCTGGCTCGGTCGCACGCGCTCCGCAGCCCGCCGACGCCAGCAACACAAAGAGCAATGCACGGCCAATCGAGCCTGACATGATCACCTCCCGCGCAGCTTGTCGGCGCCACGGGTCTCGGTGTCTACCTTGACGGTGAGTGCCGAGGGCCCGCGTCTTCTCACCTGCACAGCCTCGCTGCCGAGCGCGAGCTCATCCCCCGGATCGAGCCGCGTCGGCGCGCTGATCCGCCTGCCCTTCACGTGCGTGCCGTTGGTGCTGCCGAGATCCTC
>DATMRG010000013.1:0-4367 GCA_035566495.1 Steroidobacteraceae bacterium
TCGTCACCTGGCTTCGGCGCGCCGCGGGCGATCAGCATGCGGCAGCCGGCGTTCATCGCGATGCGGGCGGCGGCGAGCTTGGTCACCATGCCGCCGGAGCTCATGCCCGGCGGCGCCGCGCTCGCCATCGCCTCGATCTCCGCGCTGAGCTCGCGCACCTCTGGAATATGCCGCGCGGCGCCGTCGGTGCGGGGATCTGCGGTATAGAGACCGTCGATATCCGAGAGCAGCACCAGCGTGTCGGCGCTCACCATCTGCGCCACCCGCGCCGCCAGCCGGTCGTTGTCGCCGAAGCGGATCTCGGCGGTCGCCACCGTGTCGTTCTCGTTGATGACCGGCAGTGCCCCGAGCGCCAGGAGCGACTCGAGCGTGGCGCGCGCGTTCAGGTAGCGGCGGCGGCGCTCGCTGTCCTCCAGCGTCAGCAGCACCTGCGCCACGGTGACCTCGTTCCCCTCCAGCAATTCCTTGTAGGCGTGCGCCAGGCGGATCTGGCCGACCGCGGCCGCGGCCTGGCTGTCCTCGAGGCGCAGTGGCCCGGCTTTCAGTCCCAGCCGCCGCCGCCCGAGCGCGATCGCGCCTGAGGACACGAGGATCACCTTCTGCCCGCGCCGGCGCAGCCGCAGCAGGTCCTCCACCAGGGTCTCGAGCCACGCGCGGTTGATGCGCCCGCTGTCGCCGTCGACCAGCAGCGCCGAGCCCACCTTCACCACGACCAGTCGTGCTTGTGTCAGGGGCAGTGCGGAATCGGGAGCGCGGGCGTTCATGTTGGGGAAAACTATACGCATTCGACGCGCGTTGCCCAAGGAGAGCGCAGCCCCTACACTTAACTTCAGGCGGCGCACGACAACTAAGGTGGCTTTCGCGGTGAGCAGAGATTACGAGCCGGTTGCCGGCCAGTGGTACGAGAACCTCGAAGAAGAAGAGCAATTCCGCGTGCTGTCCGTGGATGAGGACTCCGAACTCGTCGAGATCGAGTATCTCGATGGCGATATCGAGGAACTTGACCTGGAGACCTGGCACGAGATGGACCTCGACAAGATTGCCGAGCCCGAGGGCTGGTCCGAGTCCGACGACGAGGATGACAGCGAGGAGGAGGACGACTGGGACGAGGAAGACGACGAGGACGACGACGACGACTGGGACGACGATGAGGACGAGGACGACGACAAGGAGCGCGAGGAGTATTGACCACCGCCGGCCCCGACAGCTGGTACCACGAGAAGGAATCGGCGTGGTTGTATCGCCAGGTCGCGGCCGCCGAACCCGACGCCCACAAAGCTGACCTGTTCCTGAAGCTCGCCGCGGCCGCCGAGGAGCAGGCCGGCACCTGGGCGGCGATCGCCGCCGGCGGGATAAGCCCCGCCCCGGAGCGCCGCTTCACGCCCTCGCTGCGCGCACGCATCGTCGCCTGGCTCCTGCGCCACTTCGAGACGCGCTCGCTGCGCATGGTGCTCGCGGCCATGAAGGTGCGCGGCCTGTCCGTGTACAGCGCCCCGCCGCCCGCCGGGCACCCGATGCCCACCACGCTGTCGCAGGTCGGGGCGCGCCACCGCAGCGCGATCGGCGGCAGCCTGCGCGCCGCGGTCTTTGGCGTGAACGACGGGCTGGTCTCGAACGTGAGCCTGGTGCTCGGGGTCGCCGGCGCGGGCGTCAACAGCGCCCTGGTGCTGACCGCCGGGGCCGCCGGGCTCCTCGCCGGGGCGCTGTCGATGGCCTCCGGCGAGTACGTCTCGGTGCGCTCGCAGCGCGAGATGTACGAGTACCAGATCGCGCTCGAGCGCGAGGAACTCGCCGAGTACCCGCAGGAGGAAGCCGAGGAGCTCGCGCTGATCTACCACGCGCGCGGGGTCGAGCTCGAGCAGGCGCGCGCCGTCAGCCGCGCGCTCCTCGAGAACCCGCAGCAGGCCCTCGACGTGCTCGCGCGCGAGGAGCTCGGGCTCAACCCCGACGACCTGGGTTCCCCCTGGCGCGCCGCCAGCGCCTCGGCCGTGACCTTCGCCGCCGGCGCGGCGGTGCCGCTCTTGCCGTTCCTCGCCGGCGCCACCGGCATGCGCGCCGTGAGCCTCTCCGCGGCGGTCACGCTTCTCACCCTGTTTGCCGTCGGCCTCGGGCTGTCGCTGTTTACCGGCCGCAGTGCCCTGCGCAGCGGCTTACGCATGGTGCTGATCGGCGGGGGCGCCGGCGCGATCAGTTTCCTCGTCGGGCGCGCGCTCGGGGTCGTCACGGGCTAGGGTCTCTTGAAAAACGCCCCCGCGGCCCCACGCTGGCGAGGGTAACGCCGGACCGGTAGAGTTCTCTTCCGCGACACATGGGGCCAGCGGACGCCCTCTTGCTCACTGCAGGCTGTTCGAATATGAAACGCATCTTCCTGTTCCTGCTCACCAACCTCGCCGTCGTGCTGGTGCTGTCGATCGTGGCGCGCCTCACGGGGCTGGACGCCTGGCTCGCCGCGCACGGCCAGAGCTACTTCGGGCTGCTGGTGTTCGCCGCCCTGTTCGGCTTCGGGGGCTCGTTCATCTCGCTGCTGCTGTCGAAGACCATGGCCAAGCGCGGCATGGGCGTCCAGATCATCGATCCGCAGACACAGGACCCGACCGGGCGCTGGCTGCTGGGCGTGGTGGAGCATCACGCCCGCACGGTGGGCGTCGGCATGCCGGAGGTCGGCATCTTCCAGCAGCCTGATCCGAACGCCTTCGCCACCGGCTGGAACCGCAACTCCGCCCTGGTCGCGGTCAGCAGCGGGCTATTGCAGAGCATGGGGCGCGATCAGGTCGAGGCGGTGCTCGGGCACGAGATGACGCACGTCGCCAACGGCGACATGGTGACGCTCGCCCTCATCCAGGGCGTGGTGAACACCTTCGTGATCTTCCTGTCGCGCGTCATCGCCGGGCTCATCAGCCGCTCGGAGAACGGGCGCGGCGGCGGCGCCTACTTCCTCACGGTCATCGTACTGCAGCTGGTGTTCGGCATCCTCGCCAACCTGATCGTCATGTGGTTCTCGCGCCGGCGCGAATTCCGCGCCGACTTTGGCGGCGCGCAGCTGGCCGGGAAGTCCCGGATGATCGCCGCGCTCGAGGGCCTCAAGCGCGTGCACGAGCCGCTGCCGTCGCAGCAGTTCGCCGCCTTCGGCATCGCCGAAGGTCCGGTCGCGAGCGGCCTCAAGCGCCTCTTCATGAGCCACCCGCCGCTGGATGAGCGCATCGCGGCGCTGCAAGCCCTGCAGATCGCTTGATCGCAGAGGGCGCAGAGCTGCGCGAGCAGCTGCGCACGCTCCTGGGACCCGCGGGCCTCATCACTGATGAGGCCGCGAGCGCCCCCTACCTGAGCGACCACCGGCGCCTCTACCACGGGCGCGCGCTCGGCGTGGCGCGTCCGCAGTCGGTCGCGGAAGTCTCCCGGGTATTGGCGCTGTGTAATGCCGCCGGCGTCGGCGTCGTGCCGCAGGGCGGCAACACCAGCTACTGCGGCGGCGCCACGCCCGATGCCAGCGGCGGGCAGCTCGTGGTGGCGCTCGAGCGCCTGAACCGCATCCGCGAGGTCGACGCCGCCAACGACTCCCTCATCGCCGAGGCGGGCTGTCGCCTGGCGCAGGTGCAGGCTGCGGCGGATGCGGCCGAGCGCTTCTTTCCGCTGAGTCTGGGTTCCGAGGGCAGCTGCCAGATCGGCGGCAACCTCTCGACCAACGCCGGCGGCACGAGCGTGCTGCGCTACGGGATGATGCGCGAGCTGGTACTCGGGCTCGAGGTGGTGCTCCCCGACGGGCGCGTGCTCGAGGGACTCTCGAGCCTGCGCAAGGACAACACCGGCTATGACGTCAAGGCGCTGTTCCTCGGCGCCGAGGGCACGCTCGGCATCATCACGGCGGCGACGCTGAAGCTCTTTCCCAAGCAGCGCGCGCATGCCACCGCGCTCATCGCGGTGCCCGACGTGGCCGCCGCGGTGGCCCTGCTGGCCCGGGTACGCGCGGCGAGCAGCGAACGCGCGAGCTCCTTCGAGCTGCTGCCGCGCAGCGCGCTCGAGCTCACCGTGCGCCACATCGCGGGGGTGAGCGACCCGTTCGCGCAAGCCCATCCCTGGTACGTGCTGTGCGAGCTGTCGGCCTCGCGCGCCGCCGAGCCGCTCGCGGAGCTGCTCACCGAAGTCCTCGGCAGCGCACTCGAGGCCGGCGAGGTGCTCGATGCGGTCATCGCGGCGAGCGAGCGCGAGCGCGGCGCGCTGTGGAAGATGCGCGAGAACATCCCCGAGGCGCAGCGCCGCGAGGGCGTGGGACTCAAGCACGACATCTGCGTACCGGTCAGCCGCCTCGCCGAGTTCGTGGCGCGCGCCGCCGCCTGGATCGCAGAGGCGCTGCCCGACGGGCAGCTGGT
>DATMRG010000014.1:0-9918 GCA_035566495.1 Steroidobacteraceae bacterium
ACAGGGCGCTACGCGCCTCCGCCAGCACGCGCGCGTGCGGGAGCGAGCCGAGCCACTCGACTCCGGCGAGAGGCGCGGCCGCGAAGCCCTTGTAGCCCGGATTGCCGACGCACAGCCGCAGCTCCGGCATGCGCCGCTTGAGGGCGCGGAACGCATCGAGCGCGAAACGCAGGCCCTTGTTGGGGGACGAGAAGAACACCAGCTTGGAGGGATCGACCGGCGTGCCATCAGGAACGATGCCGTCATCGACCGGGTTGTAGATGCGCCGCACTGCGAGGCGCTCGCAACCGGGAAGGCCGGCGAGCGTCGCCACGACGCGCTCGCGCTGGTAGTCGGAGACGCACACGACGTCCGGCTTGAGGCGGCGCAGCTCCGCTGCCGCGGCGGCGAACCAGCGCGCCCGCGAGGAGCCGGGCTCGATGCGATCGTGCACCCACAGGGTCAGCCGCGATCCGGGGAACAGCCGGGCGGCGGCCTTGAGTGCACGCGGGTCGCGCAGCACCACCACGTGCCGCACGTGCGCGACCGCGCTCGGCGGGCGGTAGCGTCCCTCCGCCTCGGTGCGGTTGTGCTGCGCCACCCAGGCGTCGAGCGCCTCGGCGATGCGCACCGTGCTCGCCTCCGTTCCCGCGAGCCCGCCCTCGCGCAGGCTCGCCTCGCCGTAGGGGCGCGGGCACAGCGGATCGAAGAACAGGAGCGGTGCCATCGTGGGGCTCGATCCTTCAGCTACCATTCGCAGCCGTGTCTACCCCGAGCGCCCGGTTGTTATTCATTCCCGTGTCCGGACCCCGGGGTATGGGAGAGTACGCGCGCTGCCTCGCGATCGCCACGGCCCTGGCGCGCCGCGTGCCCGGCCTCGAGATGCACTTCGTGTTGAGTCGCCAAGCGCCCTACGCCGCCGCCACGCCGTTCCCCACGACCCTCCTGCCCTCTTCCGCGACCTTCCATACGCGCGAGGTGCGCGCCCTCATCGGTGAGCTGCGCCCGCGCGTCGTCGTGTTCGACAACGCCGGGCGCACGGCGCAGCTGCGTGCGGCACAAGAGGCGAACGCGCGCGTCGTCTACGTGAGCTCGCGGCGGCGTCAGCGCCGCAAAGCGTTCCGCCTGCAGTGGATGCGCCTGATCGACGAGCACTGGATCGCGTATCCGCGCTTCATCGCCGGGGCGCTCAAGCCGCTCGAGCGGCTGAAGCTGCGCGCCCTGAAGCGCCCGGCGGTGCGCTTCATCGACACGCTCTTGCCCTCCCCCGACCCGGCGCTTTCCAACGAGTGTCTGGCCCGCTATGCGCTCCAGGCCGGCGGCTATGTGCTGGTCGTGCCCGGCGGGGGCAGCTCCCACCCGGGCGCGGAGCACGCCCCGGCGATCGTCGCCGCCGCCGCGCGCGCCATTGCCCGGCGCGGCCAGCCGACGCTGCTCGTGGGCGCCGACCCCGCCGCCCAGGGCCAGGCGCCGTCGGCGCTGCTCAGGCTGGCGCCGCGCCTGCCGCCCGCGGAGCTGGCCGAGCTGATCCGCGCCGCGCGCCTCGTGGTCGCGAATGGCGGCGACACGCTGCTGCAGGTGCTCGCCTGCGGCCTGCCATGCGTCGCCGTGCCGATCGCCCGCGATCAGGCGCACCGCATCGACTGTTGTGTGCGCGCAGGGCTCGCGGTGCGCGCTGAGCTCGAGCCAGGTGGGATCGAGAGCACGGCGCTCGCGCTGCTCGAGCGCGGCCGGCCGGCCACCGTCACCGAGTCGCTCTACGATCAGCCGCGCGTGCGCAATCGGATGGACGACGTGCTCGATGCGCTCAGGGAGTTGCTCGGAGCTCCGTGAGCAGCCGCTCGTGCAGGCCGCCGAAACCGCCGTTGCTCATGATGAGAACGTGATCGCCCGCGCGTGAGGCGCGCGCGAGCTCGCGCGCCAATGCCGCAACCTCGCCGGCCGAGTGGCCGCGAGGCCCGAAGGCGGCGAGCACCGCGCCCGTGTCCCAGCCGAGATCCGGCGGGGTGTAGAGCCAGACCTGATCCGCGCTGGCGAGCGAGGGCGCGAGCGTATCGCGGTGTACGCCCATGCGCATGGTGTGCGAGCGTGGCTCGAGCACCGCGATGATGCGCGCCGCGGGGCCGACGCGGCGGCGCAGGCCATCGAGCGTGGTGGCGATGGCGGTGGGATGATGCGCGAAGTCGTCGTACACGCGCACGCCACGCACCTCGCCGCGCAGCTCGAGACGGCGCGCGATGCCGCGAAACTCAGCGAGCGCCTCGATGGCACGCGGCACCGGCACGCCGGCGTGGCGCGCGGCGGCAATCGCGGCGAGCGCGTTCTCGGCGTTGTGCGCGCCGATCAGCTGCCATGCGACCGTGCCCTGCACGCGCCCGGCCTCGCGCACCTCGAAGCGCGAGTAATCCTCCGCCCCGGCGAGCACGCCCAGGCTCCACAACGCATCCGCCTGCGCGCCGCGCGCAAAGCCTTCGAGCGGCGTCCACGCGCCCATCGCGAGGGTCTCGCGCAGGCGCGCGTCGGCCGCGTTCCACACGATGCGGCCGCCACCCGGTACGATGCGCACCAGGTGATGGAACTGCCGCTGGATCGCGCCGACGTCCGGATAGATGTCGGCGTGGTCGTACTCGAGGTTGTTTAGCACCGCGGTGCGCGGCCGGTAGTGCACGAACTTGGCGCGCTTGTCGAAGAAGGCGGTGTCGTACTCGTCGGCCTCGATGACGAAGAACGGCGTGCCGCCGAGCCGCGCGCTGGTGCCGAAGTTCGCCGGCACGCCGCCGATCAGAAAACCCGGATCGAGGCCCGCGTGCTCGAGGATCCAGGCGAGGAGCGATGCGGTCGTGGTCTTGCCGTGCGTGCCCGCCACCGCCAGCACCCAGCGCTCCTTCAGCACCTCGCGCGCGAGCCACTCGGGGCCCGACAGATAGGGCCGGCCGCTCTCGAGCAGCGCCTCGATCACCGGCATGCCGCGCGTCATCACGTTGCCGACCACCACCACGTCGGGCGCGAGCGCGAGCTGCTCGGCGCCGAACCCGGCGGTCACCTCGATGCCGAGCGCCTCGAGCTGCGTGCTCATCGGCGGGTAGATGTCGCGATCGGAGCCGGTCACGCGCCAGCCGGCGGCGCGTGCGATCGCCGCGACGCCGCCCATGAAGGTCCCGCCGATGCCCAGTATGTGGACGTGCACGCCGGCTGCCCTCAGGCGGAGCCCGGCGGAAAGAATGCGAACAGCAGCAGCTGGCTGGCGACGATCTGCAGGATCACCAGCGCCACGCTCGAGGCGCTCGACCAGTCGAGCGCCGCCTTCACTACGTGACTGTTGGCGGCTATCAGCCAGACCACGAGCGCGAGCCCCGCCACCGCGATCGGCAGCTGCCAGGTGCTGTCCTGGCCGAAGCGCCGCATCAGCCACTCGGAGGCGATCAGGAGCGGCGACAGCACCGCCTGGAAGCCGAACACGGCGCTGGCGGTCTGCAGGAACCGCTCGCTGCGTCCGGCGAGCTGCAGCAGCGCCCCATACCAGGCGAGCGTGAACGCCACGTCGATCGCGAGCTGTGCCGCCCAGCCGGTACTCGGCGGCAGGAGCGCGCTGACCAGCGCGTTCACCGCCGCGTAGCCGCACACGGTGACGAGGAGCAGCAGCCGCGAGACCGGCAGATCCTGCGGCCCCCGCCGCAGCAGCGCGATCTGTACGTACAGACTGACTACTTCCCTCATGGCTTTCGGTACCGGCACGGCCTGCGCATAATTGGAGCGTCCCGATTGTACAGATCCACACCCTTGCTTTTGCAGACGACCGTCACGACAGCACCCGCCCTGGCCGAGAGCTGCGCACGCCTCGCCGCAGAGCGGCGCATCGGCCTCGACACCGAGTTTCTGCGCGAGCGCACTTACCACGCGCGCCTCTGCCTGGTGCAACTGGCGGCGCCGGACGAGGCGCTGTGCGTCGACCCCCTCGCGCTCGCCGCGCTCGCGCCACTCGCGGCGCTGCTGGCGGCCCCGGGCACGATCAAGGTGATGCACGCCTCGCGTCAGGACCTGGAAGTGTTGTATCCACTCGCGGGCCTGACCCGGCCGGTGTTCGACACGCAGATCGCCGCGGCACTGGCGGGCTTTCCCGCCCAGGTCGGCTACGCCGAGCTGGCCCGGCGGCTGCTCGGGCGCGAGCTCGCCAAATCCCACACCCGCACCGACTGGTCGCGGCGGCCGCTGTCGCCCGAGCAGATCGAATACGCGCTCGACGACGTCCGCTATCTCCTGCCGATCGCGGCGGCGCTCGAGGAGCAGCTGGCGCGCCTCGGGCGTCTCGGCTGGCTCGCGGAAGAGCTCGCCGGGCTCGAGGACACGCGCGGCTTCATCATCGAGCCTGATGACGCCTGGCAACGGCTGCGCGGCCTGCGCGGACTCGATCCGGGGCGCGAGCGCCTGGCGCGCAGCCTCGCCGCCTGGCGGGAGCGGCGCGCGCTCGAGCACAATCGTCCGCGCGGCTGGATTCTCGACGACGGGGCCTTGCGCGAGATCGTGTTGCGCGTGCCGCGGACCGCCGCGCAGCTCGCCGCGGTCCCCGAGTTGGCGCCCGGTGTGGTGAAGCACAGCGGGGTGGAGATTCTCGCCTGCGTCGCCGCGGCCGGCATCTCCGACCCGGCGCCGCCCGCGCCGGGCCGGCCGCAGTCCGATCCCGAGCGCAACGCGCTCGTCAGAAAACTCGGCGGCATCAGCCAGGCGGTCGCCGCCGAGCTCGAACTGGCTCCCGAGGTCCTGGCGACGCGGCGCGAGCTCGAGCAGATCGCGGACGGCCGGCGCGACGGCGCGCTGCTGCGCGGCTGGCGCCGCGCGGTCGTCGGCGAGCGGCTGCTCGCGGCGCTGTAGTTTATCGGCCGGTTGGCGCGTCGATGGCTGGCGTCGGGTGAGTCAGCGGCGCGCGCGCCGCCGGGCGGGGGGCTTGCGCGTCCGCGGGCCACCCGCGCGTTTCTTGCGCGCGGCGCGCGCCGGGACCTTCTTAGGCGCCGGGCGCCGCTTCTCTGCACGCGCGGCGGGACGGCGGCGTCTTGCGGGGCGGGCCGGCTTGCGCCTTGGTGGGCGCTTCGCGGCGGCGCCCTTGCGGGCGGCGGCGGCCGGGCGCGGCGCGAGACCGAGCGCCACGCCGAGCCGCTCCGTCACCGCATCGACCTGGCCCTCGGCGTCGATGGCGCGCAGCAGGCCACGCGACTGGTAGAAGGCGATCAGCGGCCGCGTCTTCTCCTCATAGACCCGCAACCGCTCGGCCACGGTGGCCTCGTTGTCGTCGGCGCGCTGGATCAGCCGGTGCGGCGCGCCGGTCCTCGGACAAATGGCCGCGGCGCCGGTCGGCGGTGAGGTCAGCACGTTGAAGACGCAGGCGCAATCGGCACAGGTGCGCCGTCCGGAGATGCGCTTCACCAACTCGGCGCGATCCACCTCGAACTGCACGACCGCATCGAGCGGCTGCTTGAGCTCTGCGAGCAGGCCATCGAGGGCCGCGGCCTGCACGAGGTTGCGCGGGAAGCCGTCGAGGATGAAGCCGGCGCGCGTATCGGGCTCGGCGAGACGCTCGCGGATCATGCCGAGCACCAGGCCGTCATCGACCAGCCGCCCCTCGTCCATGGCGGCCTTCGCCTTGATCCCGAGCTCCGTGCCGCGCGCCACGGCGGCGCGCAGCAGGTCGCCGGTCGAGATCTGTGGAATGCCGGTGCGCTCGGCCAGGCGTTGTGCCTGGGTACCCTTGCCGGACCCTGGAGCCCCCAACAGGACGATGCGCATGTTTGCTTCAGTGCGAGATCGCGGCGCTTGCCGCACAAAGGTGGGCCACGTTACCGAGCGCCCAATGCCAGGTCAAACACGCGCACCAAGGTGCACGGCGCTGCGCTATTCTTGCCGCGATATGAAAAAGATCGCCCGCAGCAACGCCTTCTACGCCCAGTCCGGCGGAGTCTCCGCCGTCATCAACGCCTCAGCCGCCGGCGTCATCGAGACCGCCATGCGCTCGAAGCACGTCGGCAAGGTGTACGCCGGCCGCGACGGCATCGTCGGCGCGCTCACCGAGGACCTGATCGACGTCTCGCGCGAGAGCGCAGCCACCATCCGCGCGCTGAAGCACACGCCGGCCGGCGCCTTCGGCTCGGCGCGCTTCAAGTTGAAGGGCATCGAGCAGAACCGCGCCGAGTACCAGCGGCTGATCGAGGTGTTCCGTGCCCACGACATCGGCTACTTCTTCTATAACGGCGGCAACGATTCGATGGACACCGCACTCAAGGTGTCGCAGCTCGGCGCCTCGCTCGGCTATCCGATCACCTGCGTCGGCGTGCCGAAGACGGTCGACAACGATCTCCCGCACACCGACTGCTGCCCGGGATTCGGCTCGGTCGCGAAATATGTGGCGGTCTCGACGCGCGAGGCCTCGCTGGATGTGGCCTCGATGGCGCGCACCTCGACCAAGGTGTTCGTATTCGAAGTGATGGGGCGGCACGCCGGCTGGATCGCCGCCGCCGGCGGGCTCGCCGGGCGCGGCCTCGATGAGCCGCCGCACGTGATTCTCCTTCCGGAAGTGCCGTTCGACGGGCGGCGTTTCCTCGACCGCGTCAAGCAGTCAGTGACCGACTACGGTTACTGTGTGATCGTGGTGTCCGAGGGCGCCGCCTACGAGGACGGCAAGTTCCTGGCGGACGCCGGCACGCGCGATGCCTTCGGGCACACCCAGCTCGGGGGCGTCGCCCCGGTGGTCGCCAACATGGTGCGCGAGGCGCACGGCTACAAGTATCACTGGGCGGTCGCCGATTACCTGCAGCGCTCGGCGCGCCACATCGCCTCCAAGGTCGACGTCGAGCAGGCCTATGCGGTGGGCAAGGCGGCGGTCGAGCTGGCCGTCAGGGGCGTCAACGCGGTCATGCCGACCATCGTGCGCAAATCCTCGAAGCCTTACCGCTGGACGATCGGGCACGTGCCCCTCGCCGAGGTGGCCAACAAAGAGAAGAAGCTGCCCAGGGAATACCTGCGCGAGGACGGCTTCGGCATCAGCGAGGCTTGCCGGCGCTACCTCGAGCCGCTCGTGGCGGGCGAGGCCTATCCCCCCTACCGCAACGGCCTGCCGGACTACGTGCGCATCAAGGGCGTCGCGGTGAAGCGCAAGCTCAAGGACGAGTTCAAAGTCTAGCTTGCTGCGGTGCGGCGCGGGGTTGTGGCCAGAGCCGTGGCCGCACCCCACCATGCTATAGTTCGCGGCCTTTTTTGGGGGAGGTTTCTCGATGGATGTCAGCATGTGGCTGTGGGTCGCTATCGCCGCCGGCGTGCTCGCCGTTCTCTATGGCGTGTTCTCCATGGCGGCGATCCTGCGCCTGCCGGCGGGCAACGCCCGGATGCAGGAGATCGCGGCCGCCATCCAGTCGGGCGCCAAGGCGTACCTGAACCGCCAGTACAGCACCATCCTGATCGTCGGCGTCGTGCTGTTCCTCGTCATCGGCTTCTCGCCGCTCGGCTGGCCGACCGCCGGAGGCTTCGCGGTCGGCGCCGTGCTCTCGGGGCTGACCGGCTACATCGGCATGAACATCTCGGTGCGCGCCAACGTGCGCACCGCCCAGGCGGCCACCAGGGGCCTGAACGCGGCCCTGACCGTGGCCTTCCGCGGCGGCGCCATCACCGGCATGCTGGTCGTCGGACTTGCGCTGCTCGGCGTCGCCGGCTACTACATCCTGCTGCGGCAGTTCCCGGCGGTGGGCGCCGAGGGCGCGCTGCACGCACTCGTCGGACTCGCCTTCGGCGGCTCGCTCATCTCGATCTTCGCGCGCCTCGGCGGCGGCATCTTCACCAAGGGCGCCGACGTCGGCGCGGATCTGGTCGGCAAGGTTGAGGCCGGCATACCCGAGGACGACCCGCGTAACCCGGCGGTGATCGCCGACAACGTCGGCGACAACGTCGGCGACTGCGCCGGCATGGCCGCGGATCTGTTCGAGACCTACGCGGTCACCATCGTCGCCACCATGCTGCTCGGCGGGATGCTGTTCGCGCGTCGCGGGGCGGATGCGGCCTATGCCGCGGTGATCTACCCGCTCGCCCTCGGCGCCGCCTCGATCGTCGCATCGATCGTCGGGACGTTCTTCGTCTCGACGCGCGAGGGCGGCAAGATCATGAACGCCCTCTACAAGGGGCTGCTCGTCGCCGGGGTCGTCTCGGCCGTCGCCTTCTGGTTCATCACCAAGCAGATCATGCCCGCGCACGCCACCGAGCTCTACGGCTGCACGCTGATCGGGCTGGGGCTGACCGCGGCCATGATCATGATCACCGAGTACTACACCGCGACCGAGTACAGCCCGGTGCGCAAGGTGGCGGCCGCGTCCCAGACCGGACACGCCACCAACATCATCGCGGGCCTCGGCGTGTCGATGAAGTCGACCGCGCTGCCGGTGGTGGCGGTGTGCCTCGCCATCTGGGGCTCCTACACGCTGAGCGGCCTCTACGGTATCGCGATCGCCGCGACCGCCATGCTGTCGATGACCGGCATCATCGTGGCGCTCGATGCCTACGGCCCGATCACCGACAACGCCGGCGGTATCGCCGAGATGGCGGGCCTGCCGAAGGAAGTGCGCAACATCACCGACCCGCTGGACGCGGTCGGCAACACCACCAAGGCGGTGACCAAGGGCTACGCGATCGGCTCGGCGGGCCTTGCGGCGCTGGTGCTGTTTGCCGACTACACCCGCAACCTCGAGGCCGCCGGCAAGGCGGCGAGCTTCTCGCTGTCGGATCCGGCCGTGATCATCGGACTCTTCATCGGCGGCATGGTGCCCTATCTGTTCGGCGCCATGGCCATGGAGGCCGTGGGCCGCGCCGCCGGCTCGGTGGTGAACGAGGTGCGGCGGCAGTTCCGCGAGATCAAGGGGATCATGGCCGGCACCGAGAAGCCCGATTACTCGCGCGCCGTGGACCTGCTGACCCGCGCCGCCATCCGCGAGATGATCGTGCCCTCGCTCCTGCCGATCCTGGTGCCGATCGTGCTGGTGCTGGTGATGAACACGCTCATGGGCAACGGCGCCGGCGTGCGCGCCCTCGGCGGCCTCCTGATCGGAACCATCGTCACCGGATTGTTCGTCGCCATCTCCATGACGACGGGCGGCGGCGCCTGGGACAACGCCAAGAAGTACATCGAGGAAGGCCACTTCGGCGGCAAGGGCTCGGAGGCCCACAAGGCAGCCGTCACCGGCGATACGGTTGGCGACCCCTACAAGGACACGGCGGGTCCCGCGATCAACCCGCTCATCAAGATCATCAATATCGTCGCGCTGCTGCTGGTGCCGGTGCTCTGATCACGCCGCCGCGGCGAAGGGCAGAGGCTGCGGCCTGCCGATCGCGTAGCCCTGCAGGTAATCGACGCCCATGCGCCGCGCCGCTTCCAGCGCGGCTGTGTCCTCGACCTGCTCGGCGATCACCTTGAAGTTGAGAGTGCGCGCCAGCTTGATCATCGCGGTCACCATCGCCTGATTGACGGTGTCGCGCGCCAGGTTGCGGATGAAGGAGCCGTCGATCTTGAGGTAGTCGAGCGGCAGGTTCTTGAGGTTGGAGAACGAGCCGACGCCCGAGCCGAAGTCGTCGAGCGCGAACTTGCAGCCCATGCCGTGCAGCACGCCGACGAAGCGCCGCGCGTGCTCGAGGTTGGCGACCACGGCGCTCTCGGTGATCTCGAAGCAGATCTGCGCCGGCGAGACGCCGGTGCTGTCGAGGCACTCGACCACGAACTCGAGGAACTGCAAGTCGCCGAGCGTCTGGCCGGAGATATTGATCGCGACGCAGCGGTCGGGCTGCAGCGCGATCGCGCCGCGGCCGAGCGCCGCGAGCGTCGTCTGCACGACCCAGCGGTCGACGAGTCCCATGAGCCGGTAGCGCTCGGCGGCGCGCATGAACTCCGCCGGCGCCAGCTCCTGGCCGTTCTCG
>DATMRG010000015.1:0-12713 GCA_035566495.1 Steroidobacteraceae bacterium
TGACCCAGAGCGCCACGACGCCGCTCGTCCAGATGCTGCCGAGGAGCTCGGAGTCGTGGAACAGCCCGACGCGCCCCTCGGCCTCGTTGCCCAGGAACCAGTCGAGCGTGAAGCCGTGCCACGGAGGGGCGGGGTAGGGCGCGTCGTTGAAGGCGAACACCGCCACCACGGTGAGCGGCAGGAACGGGAACAGGAGGAACGCGGCCACATAGAGCGCGGTCGCGGCACGCAGCCAGGCGGGGCGCGGCAGGCTCGGTATCACACGCGCCTCATGACGTCGCTGAAGCGCTGGCCGGACAACTTGAGGCCGAGCCATACCATCGCGGTCGAGAGCCCGAGCAGCAGGAAGCCGAAGGCCGCACCCTGTTCCCAGTTGAAGCGCGTGATGAACTGCGTGTAGATCTGCTCGGTGAACCACAGCGAGTTCTTGCCGCCGAGCAGTGTCGGGGTCAGGTAGTTGCCGAGCGTCAGCATGAACACCACGATGCAGCCGGCGGTGATGCCCGGCGCCGCGTGCGGAATGACGATGGTGCGCAGGATCGAGGGGCCGTGGCCGCCGAGGTCGTAGCCGGCCTCGATCAGGGAATTGTCGAGGCTCTCGAGACTCCCGACCAGAGGCACCACCATGAAGAGGAGCGAGGTATAGACGAGGCCTACCAGGATGGTCGCGTCGTGGTAGAGCAGCTCGACCGGCTGCGGCGTGACGCCGAGATGCACCAGGATCGCGGGCAGGACGCCCGACTCGCGCAGCAGGATCATCCAGCCGAGCGTGCGCACCGTCTCGCTCACCCAGAAGGGAATGAGGCAGACCACCAACAGGAGCGCGCTCAGGCGCCCGCGCGCGATCTTGGCGATGATCCAGGCGATCGGAAACGCGACCAGGAGCGTCAGCAGCGTGGCGAGCGCCGACAGCAGCGCCGTGCGCACGAACACGTGCCAGTAGAGCGGCTCGCCGAAGAAGGTGCGGTACTGGGCGAGGCTCGCGACGTACTCACGGGGCGCGACCCGCTCGCGAAACGAGAGCACCGCCAGATCGAGGTGCGGCAGGATGATGAGCCCGAGGAGCCAGAGCAGCGCCGGCGCGAGCAGCAGCGCCACCACCAGTTTGTGGTGCCAGCCTGCCCGTGACGCGCTCGCCGCCAAAGACCCGCGCTCTAAGGATGGGCGCCGGCGGCGGGGAAGCACATCGCCCGCTCGGGATCGAAGCCGAAGTTGATGCGTGCGCCGGGGCGCAAGTCGGCGAACGCACCGGTCTGCGGCAAGGCGATGCGCAGCTCGCGGCGGCTCTGCGACTCGCGCAGCAGCACCACCGAGTTCGCCCCGTCGAACAGCATGTCGGTAACTTCGCCACCGAGCGCGCTCTGACCCGGCGGCAGCTCGGCGGGCGTGCGGGCCAGGGTCATCGCCTCCGGGCGAATGAAGGCATCGGCCGCGGCGCCGCGCGCCAGCGCGGCGTGGCCGCGTGCGCGGAGCCTGAGGCCGCCGCCCGCGTCGAGCTCGACCAGCGGCCCATCCTGGCCGATGACCGTCCCGGAGATGCGGTTGTTGGACCCGACGAAGCCGGCGACGAACGAGCTGGCCGGGGAGTAGTAGAGCTCCTGCGGACTGCCGAGCTGCTCGAAGCGGCCGTGATTCATGACGCCCACCCGGTCGGAGAGTACGAGCGCTTCGGACTGGTCGTGGGTGATATAGACGAAGGTGGTGCCGAAGGAGCTCTGCAGCTGCTTGAGCTCCACTTTCATATGCTCGCGCAGCTTCAAATCGAGCGCCCCGAGCGGCTCGTCGAGCAGCAGCAGCGTCGGCTCGAGCACCATGCTGCGCGCGATCGCCACGCGCTGGCGCTGACCACCGGAGAGTTCGTCGGTGCGCTTCGGAGCAGCACCGGCGAGTCCCACCCGCTCGAGCATCGCGTCCGCCCGGCGGGTGCGCTCGGCGCGACCGACGCCGCGGCGCGCCAGCCCGAAGGCGACGTTCTCGCCCACCGACATCATCGGGAAGAGCGCCAGGTGCTGGAACACCATGTTGACCGGACGTTTGTTGGGCGGGACGTTCGCCATATCGCGTCCGCCGATGGCGATCGTGCCGCCGTCGGGCTGGATGAAACCCGCGATCATCCTTAGCAGCGTCGTCTTGCCGCAGCCGGAGGGCCCGAGGATCGAGAAGAAGCTCCCGCGCGCGACGCTGAAGGACACCTCGTTGACGGCCACGTGCGCGCCGAAGCGGCGCGTGAGCGCGCTCACCTCGAGGTCGGGCGCCGCGGCCGACGGGAGCCCGGCGCTCAATCGGCCGCCTTCACTTTGTCGAGAACGCCGCCCTCGATCTCCTCGAGCCCCGCAGGGATCGCCGGGTACCACTTGATGTTCTTCAGGCCGTCCGGGAACGTCTCGGCGAACTGGGCACGCACGCGCGCATCCATGAGCTTGTCGGCGCCCTTCGAGGCGGTGAAATTGCCGATCGACCTGGCCACCAGCGCCGCGACCTCCGGGCGCATGACGAAGTTGATCCAGGCGTAGGCGCCGGCTTCGTTGCGGCCGCGGGCCGGGAGCGCGAAGGTGTCCATCCAGGCGATCGCGCCCGAGCGCGGGTTGATGAACTTGATGGCGGGATTGTCGCGATTGAGGAGCCAGCCGCCCGAGTCCCACATCATCCCCGCCCAGATCTCACCGGAGCGAACGCCGTTCAGCAGCTGGTCCTTGTTGTCGTAGAAGAAGCGGAAGTTCGCCTTGCAGGCGCTGAGGGTCCTGCCGACCTGCTCCATGAGCGCGGTGTAGGCCTTGGTGTCGTGGTAGAGCGCGAACGGATCGTGACCTGAGGCGAGCGCGAACGCCATGAGCGTCGGGCGCTTGAGGCGCACCGCGGTCCGGCCCTTGAGCTCGGGCTTACAGAGATCCGTGTAGTCGGCGATCTTGGTGCGGGTGGAATTGTAAACGAGGCCCTCGGTGCCCCAAACGTACGGCAGGCCGTACAGCTTACCGTCGACCGTGGCGTTCTTCTTCACCGCCTCGACCAGCTCCGGCACGAACTCATCGAGCTTGACCTTGCTCGTGTCGAGGGGCCTGTAGATGCGGAACTCCTGCTGCGCGCCGAAGATCCGGTCCTGCGAGGGCTGCGCCAGGTCGAAGCCGGCGCCGCCGGTGGCGCGCAGCTTCGAGATCATCTCCTCGTTGTTCGAGAGCGTGACCTGCACCTCGATACCGGTCTCTTTCCTGAACTGCGCGATGACGTCCGCGGGCACGTAGCTCGCCCAGGTGATGATGCGCAGCACCCTGGAGTCGTCCGCCGGCGCCGGAAGCGCCGCGGCCAGCGCCGTGACGAGGAACGCAGCGAGCGCGTGCCACGCGCGGGGCGCGCGTGCTGAGTGGCGAGCAGAGATCATCGGGTCTCAACCCCTCCCGGACCGACTGCCGTCGCGTTGACAGGCAAGTTTTTGGCGAGCTAGTCTGATCGGGCTCGGACAGTTGGAAATATAACATCGCCCCCACCGCTTGTCGTGTCACCGCCGCTCCCGCGGGCCGCCGCCATGCTTGAAGTGCAGGGCCACCGCGGCGCACGGGGTTTGTGGCCGGAAAATACCCTCGCGGCCTTCGCCGGGGCGCTCGAGCTCGGCGTCAGCACGCTCGAGCTCGATTGCGGCATCACCCGCGACGGCGTCGTGGTCGTCACGCATGACGCGGAGCTCAATCCCGATCTGACCCGCGGCGCCGACGGGCGCTTTCTCGCAGCGACCGGTCCGCGCATCTTCGACCTCAGCTTCGGCGAGCTCGAGCGCTACGACGTCGGGCGGCTCAAGCCAGGCAGCGCCTACGCGGCGCGCTTTCCCGAGCAGGAGCCGGTCGACGGCGAGCGCATACCGCGGCTCACCGACGTGCTCGGGCTGGTGCGCAGTCGTGGTGAAGGCCGGGTGCGCGTCGCGATCGAGGTGAAGACGTTCCCGGAGCAGCCCGGGCTCACGGCCACGCCGGAGTCGTTCGCCGCAGCGCTCGAGCGGGATGTGGCGGCGACCGGTACGCTGGCGCTCATCTGCATCATGGCCTTCGACTGGCGCGTGCTGGCCGCGGTGCAGCGCCGGATGCCGGATGCAGGGACCGTGGCGCTCACCGAGCAGCAGCCGGGAGGTGATACGGTGCGGCTCGGCGCCTCGCCCCCCTCGCCATGGCTCGGCGGTCTCGACCCCGGAAAATTCGGCGACTCGGTCGTGCGCCTCGTCAAGGCCAGCGGCGCCGCGACCTGGGGACCGGACTACCAGGATCTCAACGCCGGCCGCATCGCCGAGGCGCACGCGCTCGGGTTGCGGGTGGTGCCGTGGACGGTCAACGCCACGAGCGATATGGAGCGGCTGCTCGATTTCGGGATCGACGGCCTGACCACCGATCGCCCGGACGTGCTGCGCGAGCTTCTGCAGGACCGGGGCCTGCCGGTCCCGCCGCGAGCCCATAATAAATGAGTCGGCCGAAGGTCCTGATCGTCGACGGCAACCGCGCCGCCATACGCGAGCAGCAGGTCGCGGCGGGTGGCTCGCCAACCGGGGAGGCCTACGCGCGCACGCTCGAGAGTCTCGCCACGGTCCACTGCGAGATCGTGTATCCGGCGGACGCCGAGGTCCGGCTCGGGGACGCGGCAGGACTCGGCGGCTACGACGGTGTCGCAATCACGGGCTCGGCGCTCAACGTTTACGAGGGCGGGGCGCACATCGAGCGGCAGATCGAGCTGGCGCGTGCCACCTTCGGCGCCGGCGTGCCGTTCTTCGGCAGCTGCTGGGGCATGCAGGTGGCGGTAACCGCCGCGGGCGGCCGGGTGCGCCCCAATCCACTCGGACGCGAGTTCGGCTTCGGCCGGCGCATCGAGCTGAGCGAGGCGGGACGCCGGCATCCCATGTTCGCGGGAAAGCCGCCGGTGTTCGAGGCGATCACCGTGCATCGCGACGACATCGCCGGGCTGCCCGCGGGAGCCGTGCCGCTCGCGAGCAACGAGATGGGGCTGCAGGCGCTCGAGCTGCGGCACGGAGCCGGCACATTCTGGGGAGTGCAGTACCACCCCGAGTACAGTTTCGCCGAGATCGCGGCCACGGCACTGCGCTACGGCGCGAGACTCCTCGAGGAGGGACTCTTTGCCGATCACGCCGAGCTCGAAGGTTTCGTCGCCGACCTGCGCGCTCTGATGCGCGACCCGCGCGACCGGCGCCTCGCCTGGAAGCACGGGCTCGGCCTCGCGCTGCAGGAGGAGTCCGTGAAACTTGCGGAGCTGCGCAACTGGCTCGAGCGGCAGGTGCTGCCGCGCGCCGCGCAGCGCCGAGCCTGAGGACTGACATGACTTTCGCGAACCATCCGGACTGCGCCCGGGCGTTAGCGCTCGCCGCGGAGCTTGCGGACGCCGCGCGCCGCATCGCTGCGCGGCATTTCCGCACCCCGCTCGAGGTCATACGCAAGGCCGACGGCAGCCCGGTCACGATCGTCGATAAGGAAATCGAGAGCGAGATGCGCCAGAGGATTCGCGCGGCGTTCCCGACGCATGCCATCCGCGGCGAGGAGTTTCCCGCGGAAGGCAGTGGCGAGTTCACCTGGGTGCTCGACCCCATCGATGGCACCAAGAGCTTCATCACGGGCTTTCCGCTGTTCGGGTCTCTGATCGCGCTGATGCAAGGGGCACGGCCGGTGCTCGGAGTCGTCGAGGCGCCGGCCCTGGCCGAGCGCTGGGTGGGATGCGAAGGCCGCCCGACGCTCTTCAACGGCCGCGAGGCGCACACGAGCGGCTGCCGCGCACTGGCCGATGCGGTCCTCTACACGACGACGCCGGAGACTTTCGGGAGCGAGGAGCGCCGGCGTTTCGAGGCGGTCGGCGCGCGCACGGCACTCAGGCGCTACGGCGGGGACTGCTATCTCTACGGCATGCTCGCCTCGGGCTCCTGCGAGCTCGTGATCGAGGTGCAGTTGAAGCCCCACGACTTCATGGCCGCGATTCCGGTGGTCGAAGGAGCCGGCGGCAAGATCAGCGACTGGCGCGGCGCGCCGCTCTCGGCCGCAAGCGACGGGCGGGTGGTGGCGGCCGCCAACGAGGACCTCTGGAGAGAGGCGGTCGCGGAGCTGGGTAAGATCTGATGCTCAGCGTTTATCCCGCCGCGGGTACCTCGGGCTCAGTCGTAAAGCCATCCTGGATCGACCTTCTGCGGCCAACGCCCGAAGAGCAGGAGCGCGTCGCCAGAGAATACGGCCTGCAAGTGCCTGCACGCGCCGCCCTGGAGGAGATCGAGTCCTCCAGCCGCTTGCGCGCCGAGGGGCGCCTGCTGACGCTCAGTATGCCGCTCGCCGTAACAGCGGAGCGGTCCGACCCCTTGCCAGCTCCGCTCGGCTTCATTCTGTCGCCGTCTCTGCTCGTGACCGTGCGTTTCACCGAAATGCCCGGCTTCGGCGACGTCCGCGGTCGTCTCGACAAGAGCGACGGGCCCGTGGACAGCACGGGGGTCTTCGCGGCTTTGATCGAGATGATGGTGGACTACCGGGCGGACCTGCTCGAGAACATCAGTGCCGAGATCGGCGCCGTATCGAAACGAGCGTTCGCGCAGCAGGCGCCGCGAACGCGCCGCCCCGTCGTGGACGGTGGGCTGCGCCAGATGCTGGCGGGAGTCGGCGCCGCCGGAGATCGCCTGTCGGAGATCCGTGAGAGCCTTCTCGGCTTGCAGCGCATCGTCGGCTTCGCCTGCGAGATGGCGCACGACTGGCTGCCTCCCGAGATCCGCGCCCGACTGACGACTGCGCGAGACGATCTCACTTCCCTCAGCGACTACGAAAGCCACCTATGGAGCAAGATTCAATTCCTGCTGGATGCCATCCTCGGCTTCATCAACACGGATCAGAACGATATCTTCAAGGTGTTGACGATTGTCTCCGTCGTCGGGATTCCGCCGACGCTGATCGCCAGCATGTACGGCATGAACTTTCACAACATGCCGGAGCTGAGTTGGCGCTACGGCTATCAGTTCGGTCTGGTGCTGATCCTCGCCAGCATCATCCTGCCGATCCTGTGGTTCAAGTGGCGCGGTTGGTGGTGAGCTCAGCCGGCGAGGCTTAAGTCCCCCTTGACCGCGGCGCTGAAGATGCGCGCGTAGGCCGCGGCATCCGCCGGCTGCGGGTTGCCGGACGCGGAAGGATCGAGCGCGGCCTCACGGCCGATCAGATCCGCCTCTGCACCCGGCACGCCGATGTCGGCGAGAGTCGGCGGGATCCTCAGCCGCCGCCTGAAGCCCAGCACCCAGTCGAAGAGCGCGCCGAAGGGCTCGCCCTTGAGATCGAGAAGCCGCGCGATGACCGACGCCTTGCCTTCGATCGCCGGCCGGTTGTAGGTCATGACGTAGGGCAGCAGCACCGCGTTGGTGAGTCCGTGGTGCGTGTTGTAGTGCGCGCCGACCGGGTGGGCGATGGCGTGCACACCGCCCAGGCCCTTCTGAAAAGCGGTGGCACCCATGCTTGCGGCGGCCAGCATGCGCGAGCGCGCCTCGAGGTCGGCGCCGTGCTCGCAGGCGCGCGGCAGATAGCTCTGGATGAGCCGCATGCCCTCGAGCGCGATGCCGTCGGCGAGCGGATGAAAGCCGGGCGCGCAGAACGCCTCGAAGCAATGCACGAAGGCATCCATGCCGGTGGCGGCGGTGATCGCCGGCGGCAGCCCGACGGTGAGCTCCGGATCGCTGATGACGACGCGCGGCATCATCTGCGGGTGGAAGATGATCTTCTTCTGATGCGTCTCCTCGTTGACGACCACCCCGGCGCGGCCGACCTCGGAGCCGGTACCGGCGGTGGTCGGTACGGCGACCACCGGGGCGATGCCCTTCGGGTCGGCGCGCGTCCACCAGTCGCCGACGTCCTCGAAATCCCACAGCGGCCGCGTCTGCCCCGACATGAAGGCGATGACCTTGCCGGCATCGAGCGCCGAGCCGCCGCCGAAGGCGATCACGCCATCGTGCCCGCCGGCGCGATAGGCCGCGAGCCCCTCGTCGATGTTGGCCGCCACCGGATTGCCGCGCACGCGTGCGAACAGCCCGCAATCCGGCAGCAGCTCGCGCGCCCGCCGCACCATGGGCGTATCGCGCAGGCCCTCGTCGGTGACGAGCAGCGGCCGTTTGATGCCGAGCGCGTTGCAGGCCGCGGGCAGCTCGGCGACGCGGCCCGGGCCGGCCCACACCGTGGTCGGATAGTTCCAGTTGGCATTGAGGATCGCGCTCACGTCGTCACCCGCAGATGAAAGGATTTGGGTCGGGTCAGGTGCTCGTACCCGACCACCGAAAGCGTACAACCGCGCCCCGAGTCCTTCACGCCCACCCAGGCGAGGGCGGGATCGAGATAGTCGCAGCGGTTCATGAAGAAGGTGCCGGTCTGGATCTCGGCGCCGATGCGCTCGGCCGCAGCCGCATCGCGGGTCCACACGGCCGCCGTGAGTCCGAAGGCGCTGTCGTTCATGTGGGCGATGGCCTCGCCGTCGGAAGACACTTTGGTGACGCCGGCCACCGGGCCGAAGATCTCCTCGCGCATCACCAGGGACTGCGCCGGCGCATCGAGCAGGAGCTGCGGGGCGAGATAGGGTGTGCCGGCTTTGCTACGCGTGAACTCGCGCTCGTCGATCGCAGGGCGTGCGCCGGCCTCGACCGCCGCGCGGACTTGCGCACGCACCGTAGCCGCCGCCGCGGTGCGCACCAGGGGGCCGAGCGTCGTCCCGGGATCGAGCGGGTCGTCGAGCCGGTACTGCCGGATGAGCTCGATGGCACCAAGCGTAAAGGGCTCGTACAGGCTCTCGTGCACGTAGATGCGCTGCAGCCCGCAGCAGGACTGGCCGGAGTTGAAATAGGCGCCGTCGACGATGTTCTCGATCGCATGCGCGAGGTCCGCATCCTCCCGCACGTAGACCGGGTCGCAGCCGCCGAGCTCGAGGCCGACGCCGACGAAGCGCTCGGCCGCGGCGCGCTGCACCGCGCGGCCGCCCGCCACCGAGCCGGTGAAGGCCACGAAATCGATGCGCGCATCGCCGATCACCCGCTCGGTATCCTCGTGCGAGAGGTGCAGCACCTGAAAGAGCCCCGCGGGCAGGCCCGCCGCGGCGAAGCACTCGGCGAAGACCTCCGCGCAGAGTGGCGTCTGCGCCGAGTGCTTGAGCAGCACGGCGTTGCCGGCCACGAGCGCCGGCACGACGCTGTTGACCGCGATGAGGTACGGGTAATTCCAGGCGGCGACGGTGAAGACCACGCCGAGCGGCTCGCGGCGGATGAAGCGGCGGAAGCCGGCTTTGGGACCGGGATCGACGTCCGCGAGCGCCGCGGCGGCGATCGCGATCATGTGGCGCGCGCGCTCGAGCGTCCCGCGCACTTCGCCCGGCGCGAAACGCAGCGGCCGCCCCATCTGCCAGCAGAGTCCCTGGGCGATCTCGGCGCCGCGGCGCTCGAACTCGGTGCAGAAGCGCTCGAGCACCGCGGTGCGCGCGGCGACCGGCGTCTCGCGCCAGTCGGGCTGGGCCGCGCGCGCCCGCGCGAGCGCTGCATCGATCTCGGCCGCGGTTGCGAGCGTGCGCTCCGCGTACACGCGGCCATCGACCGGGGAGATGGTCTTGATGATCGCCATCAGATGATCTCGAAGTAGCGCGCCAGCTCCCAATCGGTCACCGCCCGGCGGAACTCGCGCTCCTCCCACTCGCGGCTCGCCGCATAATGCTCGACGAACGGCGTGCCGAAAAGCTCGTGCGCGGCCTTGGATCCCCGCAGGCGCCCGGCGGCCTCGGCGAGAGTACGCGGCAGCTGGCGCGGCGCCGGGAGCTTGCGGTCGTAGGCGTTGCCGGTGATCGGCTCGTCGGGCTCGATGCGTTGCTCGATGCCCAGGAGCCCCGAGCCGATGGCGGCCGCGAGCGCGAGATAGGGATTGATATCGGCGGCCGCGATGCGGTACTCGACCCGCTGGCTCTTGGGGCCGCCCTGGATGACGCGCAGCGCGCAGGTGCGATTCTCGACGCCCCAGGTCGCCGACGTCGGCGCCCAGTAGCCCGGCACGAGGCGCGAGTAGCTGTTGACGGTCGAGGCGACCATGGCGAGCAGCTCCGGCATCAGCGCCTGTTGGCCGCCGACGAACCAGCGCATCTCCTCGGACATGGTGTGGGGCTTCCTCTCGTCGTAGAACGCGGAAGCGCCGTCCTTGCGCGCGAGCGACACGTGCAGGTGTCCGCTCTGGCCGGGCAGCTGCTGCGACCACTTGGCCATGAAGGTCGCCATGAGGCCACGGCGCTGCGCCAGAATCTTGACGAAGGTCTTGAAGAGCGCGGCGCGGTCGGCCGCTTCCAGCGCGTCCGCGTAGTGCAGCGCCGCCTCCATGACCCCGGGTCCGGTCTCGGTGTGCAGGCCCTCGATCGGCATGCGCATCTCGCCGGCGAGCTCGAGCAGCGCCTGGTAGAGCTCGGCGTGCACACCGCTGCGCAGCACCGAGTAGCCGAAGTAGCCCGGAGTCAGGTTGACGAGGTTGCGGTAGTGCTTCTCGCGCACGCTCTGCGGCGTCTCGCTGAAGACAAAGAACTCATACTCGGCCGCGGCCGTGGCGGCGTAGCCCATGGAAGCGGCGCGCGCCAGCACCTTGCGCAGCGTCGCGCGCGGGCACACCTGCTCCGCCTGGCCGGCGAACTCGGCGAGGAACAGGAGCATGTTGCCTTCGAGCGGCAGGGCGCGGCAGGTCTCGGGCAGCAACCGTACCGGAGCGTCGGGAAATGCCGTGTGCCAGCCGGTGAAGGTGACGTTGTCGTACTGCTGGTCGTTCGAGTCCCAGCCGAGCACGACGTCGCAGAAGCCGAAGCCCTTCTCCAGGGCGGAGAGAAACTTGGCGCGGTCGATGAACTTGCCGCGCAGGATCCCGTCGTTGTCGAACACGCCGACCTTGACGTGCGTCAGGCCGCGCTCCTCGACGATGGCGCGGGCGTGCGCGGCGGTCCGCACTTCTTCTGGCTGCATGCGCTATCGCTCCTGGCTGCTGCGCTGGTAGGTAGCCGCCTCGAGCCACGCGGGACTCACCTCGACGCCCCAGCCGGGCTCGGCGGGGATGGTGACCTGGCCGTCGACGACGTGAAAGGGATCCTGGAGGAAGAGTCCCGCCTCCCAGGGGTAGTAGTCGGTGCCCTCGATCGAGAGCTCGAGATACCTGCCGGCGTTGGGAATGGCGCCGAGCAGGTGCATGGTGCACAGGGTCACGAGCGAGCGGTTCGCGCTGTGGGGCGTACAGGGCATGCCGGCCGCGGCCGCCATGCTTGCCACCTCGAGCGTGCGGACCATGCCGCCCATGTACATGACGTCGGGCTGCACGATGTCGACCGCCCGCATCTCGATCATGCGTGCCCAGGTGGCGAGGTCCCAGTCCTGCTCGCCGCCCGTGACGTCGATATCGAGCGCCTCGGTCACCTGCCTGGTCTCCTCGAGGTGCCAGTAAGGGCAGGGCTCCTCGTAGTGGCCGATGCCCTCGGCCTCGAGGAGCCGGCCGACCTCGATCGCACGCCGGGGCGAGAAGCCGCTGTTCGCGTCGACCAGCTTCGCGGTGCGCTCGCCGAGGGCCCGCGACACGTAGGGCACGATCGCCTCGGTGCGCCCGGGCCATTCGTCGACGTCGTGGCCGCACTCGGCGCCGACCCGCCACTTGAAGGCGTCAAAGCCGTACGCGTCGCGCAGCTCGAGGAACCGCCGGGCTTCCTGCTCCGGCGTGATGTCGCGCTTCATCGAGGACGCATAGGCGCGCAGGCGCCGCGGTTTTCCACCCAGGAGCTCCACGACCGGCTTCCCCTCGAGCTTGCCGCGCAAGTCCCAGAGCGCGGTATCGAGCCCGGCGATCGCACGGCAGCGGTAGCTGCCTGGAAATTTGTGCTCGCGCTCCTCGATGCGCCGGACCAGCGCCGCGATGTCGAACGCATCCTGGCCGAGCGACCACGGCGCGACCTGCCGATGGAAGATGCTCGCCGTGATATCGGCGTTGTAGGTGGAGGTCTGGCCCCAGCCGACGGCGCCCGAGTCCGTGGTCACGCGCACGAAGCATACGAACTGGTTCGCGAAGGTTTCGAGGCTGGCTATCTTCATGGCCCTTCAGGCCGCCGCCCGCATCTCCGCGAGCACCTTGCCTACTGCCTCGACTGCGCCGGCGATGCCGCGCTCGCCGAGCTGTCCCATGCAGCCGACCCGGAACGTCTCCACCGTGGTGAGCTTTCCCGGATGCAGGATATACCCGCGCGCCTTGACGGCGTTGTAGAAATCCCTGAAGACGTAGCGGGGACTGTCGGGCGCGAAGAAGGTCACGATGATCGGCGCCTGAATGGCTGCGGGCAGAAAGCTCTTCAGCCCGAGTTTGGACATGCCGCCGATCAGAGTGCGGCAGTTCTGGGCGTAGCGGGCGGCGCGCGCCGCGAGGCCGCCCTCTTCGAGATACTGGGCGATTGCCGCATCGAATGCTGCCACGACGTGGGTCGGCGGCGTGTAGCGCCATTGGGTGGTCTTCTGCATGTAGATCCATTGGTCATACAGGTCGAGCGAGAGCGAATGGCAGTTGCCCTCGCAGCGCTCGAGCGCCTCGCGGCGCACGACGACGAAGCCCATGCCGGGCGGTCCCTCGAGACATTTCCCCGAAGCGGCTACGACGGCATCGAAGGGCGTGGTGCGCGCGTCGATCTCGAGCGCGCCGAAGGAACTCATCGCGTCGACGATGAGGCCCCGGCCGTGG
>DATMRG010000016.1:0-7480 GCA_035566495.1 Steroidobacteraceae bacterium
GCGTCGGCGACGATCTCGGGCTTGCGCGAGCGGCGCATCATGGCCGGCCCGCCGAGCGCGAATTCCACCGCCGCGGTGGCGATGGTCGTGCGGGGCCAGAGGGCGTTGCAGGCGATGCCGGCGTCGCGATACTCCGCCGCCATCCCCAGCATGCACAGCGACATTCCGTACTTCGACAGCGAGTAGGCGAGATGCGGCGCGAACCAGCGCGGATTGAGGTCGAGCGGCGGCGACAGGGTCAGCACGTGCGGATTGGCGGCGCGCTCGAGATAGGGTACGCAGGCGCGCGTGGTGACGAAGGTGCCGCGGGTATTGATCTGCTGGATGAGATCGTAGCGGCGCATGTCGATCTCTCTGCTCGGCGCGAGGTTGATCGCCGAGGCATTGTTGACGCAGATGTCGATGCCGCCGAAGTGCTCGGCGCAGCGGCGCACCGCGGCCGCCACGCTGGCCTCGTCGCGCACGTCGACCACCAGCGGCAGTGCCTTGCCGCCCGCGCGCTCGATCTCCGCGGCGGCGGTGTGGATGGTGCCGGCGAGCTTCGGATGCGGCTCGGTGGTCTTGGCTGCGATCGCGACGTTGGCCCCATCGCGAGCGGCGCGCAGCGCGATCGCGAGCCCGATGCCGCGGCTCGCGCCCGTAATAAAGAGTGTCTTACCCGCGAGACTCAAGTGCCCCGCTCCGCCGCGCCCTTGAGCTCGACCCGGTTGCCGTCCGGGTCCTCGATATAGATCGAGCGCCCCTCGCCCTCGGCCCCGTAACGCCGGGCGCTCTCGCCGGCCGCGACCCCGTGCGCGGCCAGGTAGGCGCGCAGCGCCCCCTCATCGAAGGGCGTGATGCTCAGGCAAAAGTGCTCCATGTTCGCTCCGCCCGCGGCAGTCTGCGCGCGCCTGCCGAGCGGGCCGTCGGCGGTCACGAGATCGATGAGGCTCCGTCCTGCGCGCAGCTGGGTCAGGCCCTCGGCTTGCAGCTCGCGCTCCACGCGGCAGCCGAGCGTGTCGCGGTAGAACTCGAGCGCGCGCGCCACATCGCGCACGCGCAGCACTACGTGATCGATGCCGCGGATGCTGAACCTCGGTGCGTCCACGCGGCGCGCGGCTACGGTTTGCCCGCGTAGCTCCCGGCGAGGTAGTCGAGGATCTGCTGCGCCTCCGGGTCACTGACCGGGGCGCCGTACTTATCGCGCATTTTCTGGATGGTCTTCTGCCAGCCGCCACGGTCCATGACGGGCGCGTTGTTCGGTATGTAATCGAGGCTGTGGCAGATGGCGCAGCGCGCCGCAGCGATATCACGTCCGCTGCCTTCGTGCAGCTGGATCGTCTCCTCGCCGGCGACCGCGAGTGCGCCCGCGCCGGCGAGCGTCACGGCGAGTGCTGCTGCCAGGAGCACCCCTCTCATCCGACCTCCAGTGACACGGTCTGCACGATGTTGTCGTGGTAGCCCCCGGGGTTGGCCGTCAGCTTGTCCGGCTGGGTCGCGCCGTCGCGGCTGCGCGCCCGCACCGCCACGACCAGCGCGCCCGGTTTCGAGGTATCGAGCCGGTAGCGAAACTCGCGCCAGGCGAAGCGCCCGAGATCGCGCCCGAGCTCCGCCGGCTGCCAGCTCTGACGGCCGTCGGTCGAGATCTCCACCGCGCCGATACCGGCGCCACCGTCCCAGGCCTTGCCGGCGAGCTCGGCCTTGGCGCCGTGCACCAGGCGCGCGCCCGACGCGTGGCTCGTGACGAGCGAGTTCACGAGGATCTCGGTGATCGGCGTGGTCTCGGGCGTCTCCTGGCTCTTGAAGCGGGCGCCGGGGAAGGCGCCGGTCGGCACCCGGTAGGCGCCCTTCATCCAGAAGCCGTCGAACGGCGCGGTCTCGATCCGGATCTCCGTCAGGTGCTTGATCCAATACGTGCCGGTCCACCCGGGCACTACGAGCCGCGCCGGCGCCCCGTTCCAATGCGGCAGCGGATGTCCGTTCATCTCGAGGGCGATCAGCGTGTTCTCATCCAGCGCGCGCTCGATCGGGATGCTCTTCAGGAAGTCGGGAGTCGTGGGCAGCACCGGCACGTCGGCGCCGTTGAAGACCACCTCGACCGCATTCGCCGCCACCCCGGCGCGGCTGAGCACATCGCCCAGCCTCACGCCGGTCCACTCGGCGTTGCCCATCGCGCCGTTGGCCCATTGCACGCCCGGGACGCGCGGTGTGAAGAGTCCGCGGCGGTTCCCCGAGCATTGATTGACCGCGGCGAGGGTGACGCGCTTGTAGTCGTGTCTGAGGTCGTGAAGCGTCAGCACCAGCGGCTTCTGCGCGCCGCTCCCGCCCACCTTGAGCCGCCAGGTGCCGACGTCGATCTCGGGAATCACCGCGAGGTGATAGCGCACGAAGAAGGCATCGTTCGCGGTGAACGCCGGCACCAGGTCGGCGAGTGGCGTCTCGTAGTTCGGCGGGCGCCAGGAGCGGCGGATCAGCGGCTTTTTGCCGGCGAGGGTGCCGAGCTCGTCCGCGCCCGGAGCGGCATCGGCGGCGCGCGCCGCGCGCGCACCGCCGAGCAGCCAGCCGCCGGCGGCGGCGAGGAGCAGATCACGCCGGCTCGTCATGCGGCGCTACGAGCAGGGCTTGCCGTGATCGGGATGCGCGCCCTCTGCCTTGGCCTGCGCCTCTGTCATGTAGGAGCCCGCCTTGGTCTTGCCGTAATAACGGTCTCCCTGGCAGTGGTACACCTTGCTCGCGGTGTTGACCCACACCATTCCAGGCCCGCCGCCCGGGGCTGCCTGCGCAGCGGGCGCGGGCGCCGCAGCCTTGGCGGCCGGTGCAGCCGGAGCTGCGGTGGCGGCAGGCGCGGCCTGCGCCGCGGGCGCCGCAGCCGCCGGTGCCGCCGGAGCCGCACTGCCTGCGGTAGCGGACTTGTTGACGCCACCGTGACCACTGCAGGCGCCGCGGCCGCCATGGGGCGAGGTGGTGCCGTCCTTGCAGGTCACGGCACCGCTCGCCGTGCCGCTCGCGGCGGTGGCGGCAGGCGCTGCCGCCGGTGTGGCGGGAGCGGCCGGCGCGGCCGCCGCCGCTGGTGCCGCGCTCGCAGTGGCGCTGGCTGACTTGTCGATGCCGCCGTGACCGCTGCAGGCGCCGCGGCCGCCATGGGGCGAGGTGGTGCCGTCCTTGCATTTCACGGGCGTGCTCGCGGCGGGAGCCGCGGCCGTCGTGGCCTGCGCGAGCGTCATCGCCGGAGCGGCGCCGAGCGCGGCTGCGCACAGCGCGCCGCACAGGAAGGTGTTGAGTCTCGTGAGCTTCATGTGTGTCTCCCCCTTTGAAATGAGCACACGGCCGGACCGCCCGAGAATACCCCAGCCGGCGCCCCTGAGACAGGGCCGCCGCGGCTAGGTACTCTAGTGCCATGAAATGGCTTGCAGGCCTGACGAGTCTCGCGTTGCTGGCGCTGGCCGCGCCGGCGAGCGCCGTCTGGGTCGACCGCACCGAAGCGGTTATGGGCACGCGGGTCTACGTGCAGCTGTGGGCCGACGATGCCGGGAAAGGCAACGCGGCGATCGAGTCGGTCATGGAGGAGATGCGGCGCATCGATGCGCTCATGAGCCACTACAAGCCGGACAGCCAGGTGTCGCTCATCAACCAGCATGCGGCCAAGGAGCCCGTGCAGGTCGACCCGGAGCTGTTCGACCTGCTCAGGCTGTCGACGCACTTCTCCGAGATCACGCTTGGCGCCTTCGACATCACCTACGCGAGCGTCGGCTATCTTTATAACTATCCGCTCCACGTCCATCCGACCGAGGAGCAGATCAGGACGGCGCTGCCGGCGGTGAACTGGCGCAACCTGCAGTTCGACGCAGCCCATCACACCATCCGCTTCGGCCGCCCCGGCATGCGTATCGATCTGGGCGGAATCGCCAAGGGCTACGCGGTCGACCGCGGCGTGGCGATCCTCAAGGCGCGCGGCATCCAGCATGCGCTCGTCACCGCGGGCGGCGACAGCCGCCTGCTCGGCGATCATCTCGGCCGCCCCTGGCTGGTGTCGATCGCCCATCCGGACGAGCCCCACAACCCCGACAAGGTGGTGACACGGATCCCGCTGTCCGATGCGGCCGTGTCGACGTCGGGCGACTACGAGCGCTACTTCGACGAGGATGGCGTGCGCTACCACCACATCATCGATCCGCACACCGGTCACCCGGCCACCAAGGTGCGCAGCGCCACGATCATCGGCCCGACGGCCACGCAGACCGACGGCCTGTCGAAGACCGCGTTCGTGTTAGGTCCCGAGAAGGCCCTCGAGATCATCAACCGCATGCCGGACTTCGATGCGGTGTTGGTTACTCCGGCGGGGAAGCTGCTGTACTCGAACGGGCTGAGGCCACCGAAGCCGCGACCGCCCGGGGCGCCTGTTGCGGCCCCGAGCCCGGCCCCTTCCTCACATTGAGTGCGCTGGTTACTGCGCGGGGCTCCCCGGCCCGATCTTCAGCAGCGCGTCCACTTCGACCTCCGCGGCGAGCCAGTCTTCGGTCTCCTGACCGGGCGCGAACCCGCGCAGCTCGGCGCGCAAGTACGCGGCTTCCGCGATCATCGCGCGGCGGTCCTCGGCGCTGACCGGAGCGCGATGCGCCGGCTGGGCGCGAGCCGAACGCTGCGGCTTGGGCTGCGGGTTGCGCGCACGGGTGTCGGCGCGTGCGGGAGACTCATCAGAACGACGCGTGGCCATCGGCTCCTCCTTTGCGTAAGGCCCCCTCTGTTCGCACTCACTTTGCGTCTGCACCGAGTCAGTACGCAAGTAGCCAAAAGAGCGAGCGCGCGTGCGCCAGGTGTCCGGAACCCTCGCCATCTGTCCGCTCCGGCCGAGCGGACACTTTCGGGAAGCCGCCGGCGCACCGCCCGCGCCCGGATGTCATGGGAAGATTTCCATTGCATACAGGCGCTTGGGGGGTCCTCCTGCCCTTCTATTCGACCAAGCCCGCGGGCACGGGCCTCGGGCTCACGCTGTGCCGCGAGATCGTCGAGGCGCACGGCGGCCGCCTGAGCCTCGCGAACCGCGCGGGCGGCGGGGCGCTGGTGACGGTTTGGCTGCCTTGAGGTCGAGGCCTTCGAGGTATTCGCGGAAGCGGCCGCCGAGCTCCTCATGGCCGAGCGCGTACTCGACGGTGGCCTGCAGGTATCCGAGCTTGCTGCCGCAGTCGTAGCGCTTGCCGCTGAAGCGGTAGGCGTACACCGCCTCCTCGCGCATCAGCGCCGCAATGCCGTCGGTCAGCTGGATCTCCCCGCCCGCTCCCTGGCCGATCTTCTCGAGGTGCTCGAAGATCGCCGGCGCCAGCACGTAACGGCCCACCACGGCGAGATTCGAGGGCGCGTCCGCAGGCTTGGGCTTCTCGACGATGCTGCGCACACGGCTGGTGGTCGCCTTGTCACCGTCGACGGCGACTATGCCGTACTTCTCCGTATCGCGGCGCGCCACCGCCTCGACGCCGAGGATGCTGGCGCGCTTCGACTCATAGACACGCGCCATCTGCGCGAGACAGGCGACCTCGCTCCGGATCAGGTCGTCGGCGAGGTGCACGAAGAACGGCTCGGCTCCCACCGCCGGCTGCGCGCACAGCACCGCGTGGCCGAGGCCGAGCGGCGCCGGCTGCCGGATATAGATGCAGGAGGCGTAGGACGGCAGGACGCTGCGCAGCTGCTTCAGGAGATCGCTCTTCCCCTGGCTCTGCAACATGTTCTCGAGCTCCTGGTCGGAGTCGAAGTGATCCTCGATGGCGCGCTTGGAGGCGCCGGTGATGAACACCAGGCGCCGCGCGCCCGCGGCGAGCGCCTCCTCCACCGCGTACTGGATCAGGGGCTTGTCGACCACCGGCAGCATTTCCTTGGGGCTCGCCTTGGTCGCGGGCAGAAAGCGCGTGCCGCGCCCGGCCACCGGAAACACGGCCGTGCGGATCGCCGGCCTCGAGAGGGTCATCGCGGATCGCTCCTTATGTAGGGCGCGCGCTCTGATCGGCGCGCTCCGCCCACTTGAACACGGCCGGCCGCAGGCTGTCCCACGAGCGGCATTTCGGACAATGCCAGTACCAGCCGACGCTGTTGAGTCCGCAGTCCTCGCACTGATAGCGGCCGCCGGCATCGCCGATGCGCGTCAGGAGCGTGCTGAGCGAGGCGGCTTCCGCCACCGACTGCACGCCGGGCCCGAGCTCGGCGGCGATTCCCGGCAGGCGTGCCACATCGCCCGGCGGCACCGCGGTCGCGAGCAGCCAGGCCAGCTGGCGCGGCGTGACGCGGCCGCTGCGGCGCAGGCGCGCGCCCAGCTCGTGGATGACGTCGGTGCCGCCGGTGGCGCCGGCGATGCGCAGCACCGGGGGAATGATCTCGAGCGCGAGGCCCGGCGACATCTCGAGCGCCTGCAGGTAGAGCAGCAGCGCGCCGCCGGCATCGCCCGCGCCCTCGGCGATGCGCGCGGTGAGGATGTCGGCCCTGGGGAGCTCGCTCTGGTGGGTGCGTGCCTGGCGCAGCAGCGTCCCGGCGCGCTCCGGATCACCCTGCAGCAGCGCATGCTCGGCGAGCTCGCACAGGTAGTGGGCGGCCTCGCACCGCCGCTCCTGCTGCACGCTCGCGGGCAGCGCATGGAACACCTTGAGCGCCTTGGCCCAGTCGCCCTCGGACTCGTAGATGCGCACCAGGTGATCGAGGGCGGCGTTGCGGTACTCGCGTGAGGCGGACAGCTCCTCCAGCACCTGCTCGGCGCGGTCCATGAGGCCGGCGCTGAGATAATCGAGCGCGAGCGCAAAGGCCGCCTTGTCGGCGACGTTGCCGACGCCGCGATCGCGCAGGCGCGAGTGGATCGCGATGGCCCGCTCGACCTCGCCGCGGCGGCGGAACAGGCTCCCGAGCGCGAACTGGATTTCCGCCGCGTCGCCGTCGGCCTCGGCCATGCGCGCGAAGATCTCCGCGGCGTGGTCGAAGCGGTCGTTGATCAGGTGATCGAGGCCCTCGTAGTAATCGCGCGGCAGGCGGACGGTGCGAGCCGCGCCATTGCGGCGGCCGAGGAAGTAGGCGGCCAGACCCACCAGCACGAAGGCCAGCGCCAGAAAGACCGGAGGCAGCTCAAACACGGCGCTGACGATAACAGGTCCGTGGGGCGAGCGATAACGGCCGCCTGCGGGCGGCCGGCCCCCGGCACCGTCAGTCGCGGATCGGGCGGCCCGCGCCCTCGTTGACGCGCTCGCGCAGATCCTTCCCTGGCTTGAAGTGCGGCACGTGCTTGCCCGAGAGCGCCACCGCCTCGCCGGTCTTGGGATTGCGACCCTGACGCGGCGGGCGGAAGTGCAGCGAGAAGCTGCCGAAGCCCCGGATCTCGATGCGCTCTCCCTGCGAGAGCGCATCGCTCATGATCTCCAGGATCTGCTTCAGCGCCAGCTCGACGTCCTTGGCGGGCAGATGCTTCTGCTTGGCGGTGATGATCTCGATGAGCTCGGACTTCGTCATGGCGCTTCAGCCGCCGCGCTCG
>DATMRG010000017.1:0-25136 GCA_035566495.1 Steroidobacteraceae bacterium
TCGTCGAACACCCAGGCCTTGCCCGCGACCCATTCGCGCGTCTCGCTGCCGACGCGAAAGCCGCAGTTGGGCGGCACGATGAGCGGCAAGTGGACCGTCAGGCGCGTGTTGGTGACGCCGGTGTGCGGGGGGATGCGGGTACCCGGCTCCAATATCGAGAAGAAGGCGGTCGGACCGCGCGCCGCCACGTCGCACTGCGGCGCCCCCTTGAGTACCTGCACGGTGCGCGGGCAGCGCGCCAGATGCGCGGGCTGGGGCATCGACTGGTTCCAGAGGAAATAGGCACTCCAGCGGCGCGATTTGTTCAGCTCTTTCCATTGATTGAGCGGCGTGCCCTCGGGGTAGGCAATGTAGGGCTCGAGTCCCTCGCGATCCGAGACCAGCACCGACATGAGCTCCGCGCGGATGTCGTCGGTCGTCGCCTCGATCGCGTCCAGCCAGGGGAAATCGCCGCGCTCGAAGAACTCCACGGCGGGAATCTCCGGGAAGTACATGAAGGTCGGCTGCGGGTTGAAGCGGCTTCGCCGGCCGACCATGAGGTCGATGCAGCGCTCGACGCGGCGGTGGCGGCCGCCGCCGTGCTGCTCGCTGATCGCGGCGAGGCGCGCCTCGATCGCGGCGGCGAGCGCGGCATCATCCGCCGCGATCGCCTCGCGCGCGTGCTCGACCAGCGCCGTAACGGTCCCGGGTGGTGTCACCCCGGCGGGTATGGTGGCGAGAGCGTTGCGGTAGATACGCGCGGCGTTGCGCGGATCGCCGGTGCGCTCGAGGAGTGACCCCTTCTGCAGGAGGGAGGCGAGGTGGCGCGGCTCGAGCGCCAGCGCGCGCTCGATAGCGTCGAGCTCCTCCTGCTGGAGGTTGAGCGCCTGCAGGCTCGAGGCGAGGTTCGACCAGAGGTTCGGATGACCCGGGTCGGCCTGCGTCGCTCTCTGAAAGAGCTCGCGCGCCCGTAGGGCCTCCCCACGTTGCATCATCTTGAGGCCCAGCTCATTCAGCACCGCCGGGTGTGCGGGGGCGAGCTGTGCCACGCGCACGAGCAGCTGATCGGCTTCGCCAGCGCGCCCGGCCGCGCCCGCGGCCCTGGAGGCCTGGATCATCCCGAGCACCGCGGCGTCGTCGGCGGCCGGGGCACCGGCGGTGGCATTGACGTCGGTCAAGAGCTTCCCCTATGGTCTTTTGCGTTTGGATTCTAGCGCGGCCCTGCCGGGCGTGGAGAGCGTATTGACCTTATCAAGTGGCGTGGATTTCAAGCTGATCCGCGTCGCCTCACTGTTGGAGAGCGATCCGGCGGCGGCGGCCCGCGAGGCCGCCGAGATTCTCCGCGACCATCCGCGCCATGCGGCGGCGCTGCTCCTGCTCGCTTCCGCGCATCGCCGCAGCGGCAACCCGCAGGCCGCCGTCGCCGAGTTCGGCGAGCTCGCCGCCGCCCAACCCGACTCCGCGGTAATCCAGCTCGAGCTCGCCCGGGCGCTGCGCGCCCAGGGACACGAGGACGCCCGGGCACGGGTCGCGCTCGAGAAGGCGGTGCAGCTGTCGCCGGATCTCGCCGAGGCCTGGCGCGAGCTCTCGCTCCTGCACGCCGCGCGCGGCGATGCGGCGGCATGCGATGCAGCCTATGCGCGCTTCGAGAAGCTCGCGCCGGAAGACCCGCGTCTCGCCGAGGCCGCCGCCGCCCTCGCCAACGAGCGTTTCGCCGCCGCCGAGGACCTGCTGAAGCGCCTGCTCGAGCGCGCGCCGGGAGACGCCGCCGCGCTGCGCATGTTGGCCGAGGCTGCGACCGGGCGTGAGGATTTCACCCAGGCGGAGCGGCTGCTCGAGGAGTGCCTGCGCCTCGTGCCCGGCTACAGCCGCGCGCGGCTGGATCTCGCCCTGGTCCTGCACAAGCAGCTGCAGGCCGAGCCGATGCTGCCGCTGCTCGAGCGGCTGCTGGCGCTCGAACCCGGCAATCCGCGCTACCGCACGCTGCAAGCCGCGGCCCTGAGTCTCCTCGGGCGCGTCGACAGCGCGCTCGCGATCCACGAAGCCCTGGTGAGCGAGTACCCGCAGCACGAGCAGGCGTGGCTCAACTACGGCCACACGCTGCGCGCCGTCGGGCGTCAGCGCGAAGCCATCGGCGCCTATCACAAGTGTCTCGAGATCGACCCGGCCTTCGGCGAAGCCTGGCTCAGCATGGCGAATCTCAAGACCGTGCGCTTCAGCGACGACGATGTGGCGGCGATGCGCACGCAGCTGGCACGCGAGGAGCTGCGCCACGACGATCGTGCGCTGCTCGAATTCACTCTCGGCAAGGCGCTCGAGGATGCGGGCGACTTTGCCGCCTCCTTCGAGCACTATGCCCGCGGCAATGCGCTGCGGCGCGAGGTCGTCTACTACCAGGGCGAGAGCGTCACGCGGCACGTCGAGCGCACTCAGGCGCTCTACACGCGCGAGTTCTTCACCGCACGCGCCGGCTGGGGCAGTCCCTCGGCCGAGCCGATCTTCATCGTAGGACTGCCGCGCGCCGGGTCGACGCTGCTCGAGCAGATCCTCGCCAGCCACTCCGAGGTCGAAGGCACGCGCGAGCTGACCTACCTGCCGCGGCTCGCCGTCGAGCTGGGCGACTTCGAGGAGCCGGGCAAGACCCCGGCCTATCCCGCCTCGGTCGCGCGCTTGAGCTCCGCCGAGCTCACCGCGCTCGGCGAGCGCTACCTCGCGCAGGCGCGCACCCATCGCGTTCTCGGCCGCGCGCGCTTCATCGACAAGATGGGCAGCAACTTCCTGCAGATCGGACTCATCCAGCTGATGCTGCCGAACGCGCGCATCATCGACGCGCGCCGCGCGCCGCTCGGCTGCTGCTTTGCCAACTTCAAGCAGCACTTCCACAAGGGCCTGTGGTTCAGCTACAGCTTCGAGGATCTGGCCCGTTACTACCGCGACTACCTCACCGCGATGGCCCACTTCGACACGGTGCTACCCGGACGCATTCACCACGTCAACTACGAAGACGTGATCGGGGACTTCGAGGGCGAGGTGCGGCGGCTGCTCGACTACTGCGGCCTCCGGTTCGAGGAGCAGTGTCTGCGCTTCCACGAGAACCGCCGCGTCGTGGCGACCATGAGCTCCGAGCAGGTACGCCGGCCGCTCTATACCGAGGCCCTCACCCAATGGCGCAACTACGAGCCTTGGCTGGGCCCGCTCAAGGACGCGCTCGGCGACCTCGCCGCGCTGTGACAGGTGGCGCGGCGCCACCGGCCGCAAGCTGCCGATTTCGGCTCGATTCCTGTCAAGCGCGCACGCCCTGCGAGACTTCGAGCGCGCGGCGCGCCAGCGGATGGCGGCCGGCGATCCGCTCGAGCCAGCGCATGCCGCGATCGATCTCGGCGGCGTGCTCGCTGCGCGCCTCGCGCAGCACCGCCTGGCGCAGCGCCGCATCGTAGGCATGCTCCGGTGCCTTGGAGTACTGCCGCATCATGGGACCCGCCACGAGCGACTCGATCTCCCGCACGTCGGGCGCCGGCCCGAGCGTCCGGAAGACCGCCTGGAGCCCTGCGAGCGGGTGCGCGAGAAAGCCGTCGAAATCCACCCACAGGACCCGCTGCCCGAAGCGCGCCGCCGCCTGAGTGAGAGCCGTCAGCTCGCACAGCCAGCTCATCGCGATGTGCTCGCCTTCCGAGACCGGATCCCGGTGCCACTCGCCCTGCCCGAGCCGTCTCGTGAGCCGGGCGAGGCGCGCCGGCGCGAGCAGGCGCGTCTCGGCGCGCGAATTGGCACCCGCCAGGATGCCGCTGAGATAGGCGAGCGGCTGGGCGTACATGAAGATCGCGGCGCGCTGTGGCCCGCCGGCGAGGATCGGCTCGGCAAGCTCGCTCACGAAGCTCGTCGCCTTGATCACCGCACGCTGATCCACGCGCCAGGTGCGTGCCAGGAGCGCCAGCGCGACCTCGAGCGCCGGCGCGCCGCCGGCGGATGTGGACACGGCGCGCAGCAGCGCCGGCTCACGCAGCGCGAAGAAGCTGCGGTGCGCGCCGAGCAGGCGGGAGAGGAGCGTCGAGCCCACGTGCCCGATGTGGAAAATCCAGTGCGCGTGCGCCGTGAGCCCCGCGGCCGCGGCTTCCAGCTCCCGCGTGCTGCAGCTGCCCGCCACCGATCCGGGTCCGAGCAGACGCTGATCGAGGAAGCTCGCCGCCTGGTAGGCCGCCTCATCGAGTCGAATCAACCGCAGGTGCGCCGCCGGGAGCGTCTCGAGCGGCAACCAGGCCGGAGAGCTCGCAAGCTCGCCCGCGGTGACGTGCTGCTCTGCGGGCATAGCCGGGGGAGCCCCGCGTCGTCAGCCGGGACTGCGCCCACACGAGCGCTGCCAGTCCTGCGGCCTCGCCCCCGGGTTGTGCCATCCGCAAGGACCCTCGAGCAGCCGCTCGGCTTGCGGCGGACCCCAGCTCGCCGGCGCGTACTCGATGGGCGGCGTCGTCACCTTGAGGAGTGGATCGACGATCGCCCACGCCGCCTCGACCTCGTCCTGACGCGCGAAGTGTGCGGTGTCGCCGATCATCGCCGCACCGATCAGCACCGCGTACGGATCCATGTCGTCGCCCTGCTGCTCGGCGGCGTAGAGCTCCACGTCGCGGCCGGTCATCGCCGGGCCGGGCTTCTTGGTGTTCGCGCCGATCGCGATCGCGACGTCGGGCCCGACGCGGAAGCGCAGGTGGTTGGGTTGCTCGGGGCCGAGGTCGCCGAACACCCGGGCCGGCGGCGCGCGCAGCTCCACCATCACCTCCGTGGCGGTCACCGGCAGACGCTTGCCGGCGCGCATGTAGAACGGCACCCCGCTCCAGCGCCAGGAATCGATGTGCAGGGCGAGGGCGGCGTAGGTCTCGACGCGCGAGTCGGGCGCGACGCCCGGCTCGTCGCGGTAGCCGATGAACTGGCCGCGCACCAGCTCGGCGGGATTCGCCGGGCGGATCGCCTTCAGCACCTTGACCTTCTCGTCGCGCAGCGATTCGCCGTCGGTGTTCACCGGCGGCTCCATCGCAAGCAGCGCGACGATCTGCATCAGGTGGTTCTGCATCACGTCGCGGATCGCTCCGGCCTCCTCGTAGAAGCGGCCGCGTCCGGCGACGCCCAGAGTCTCCGCCATGGTGATCTGCACGCTGGCGACGAAGTTGCGATTCAACACCGGCTCGAGGAAGGAGTTGGCGAAGCGGAAGTACAGGATGTTCTGCACCGCTTCCTTGCCGAGATAATGGTCGATGCGGAAGATGCTCGACTCGGGGAAGTGGGCGTGCAGCGTCGCGTTGAGCTCCTGCGCCGAGGCCAGGTCGCGTCCGAAGGGCTTCTCCACCACGATGCGCGCGCCCTGCGCGCAGGTCGAGGCGCTCAGGTGCTCGGCCACCACCGCGAACATGCTCGGCGGAATCGCCAGGTAGTGCAGTGGACGCTGCGCGTCGCCGAGCGCGGCGCGCAGTGCCTCGAAGGTCGGGCGCGCGTTGTAGTCGCCGTCCACGTAGCGCAACAGGCCCATGAAACGCGCCTGCGCCGCCTCGTCGGCCCCGGGGACAAAAGCCTCGAGGCTGTCGTGCACCCGCGCGGCGAACTGCTCGAGCCCCCAGCCCTGGCGCGCCACGCCGATGACCGGCACGTTGAGGATGCCGCGCCGGACCAGGTGATAGAGCGCCGGGTAGATCTTGCGATAACAGAGGTCGCCGGTCGCACCGAACAGCACGACGGCATCGCAGTCACGACGTTCCATGGCAACTCCGCTCGGTAACCGCGCTCAGCCGCTCTGCTCGACGTGGCCCCCGAATCCGAGGCGCATCGCCGACAGCACCTTATTGGCGAAGTCGCCGCGGCCGCGCGACTCGAAGCGCCCGTAGAGCGCCGCGCTCAGGACGTTCGCGGGCACGCCCACGTCGATCGCCGCCTGTATGGTCCAGCGGCCCTCGCCCGAGTCGGCGACGCGGCCGGCGAAGCCCTCGAGGCGCGCATCGCCCTTGAGCGCCACCGCGGTCAGATCGAGCAGGCGCGAGGCGACTATGCTGCCATGGCGCCAGAGCTCGGCGATGGCGGCGACATCGAGCCGGTACTGGTAGAAACGCGGATTGGCGAGCGGCGCGGTCTCCGCATCCGCCTCCGCGGTGTGCAGCCCCGCGTCGGCGTGTGCCAGGAGGTTCAGTCCCTCGGCGTATGCCGCCATCAGGCCGTACTCGATGCCGTTGTGGACCATCTTGACGAAATGTCCGGCGCCATGTGGCCCGCAATGCAGGTAGCCGAGCCCGGCCGCGGCCAGCCCCGCGGCGCGGCCCGCGGGCTCGCCCCCGGGCAGGTGTCCGCCGGGCGCGAGCGTTGCGAACACCGGCTCGAGCCGCGCGACGATCTCCGTTTCCCCTCCGATCATCAGGCAGTAGCCGCCCTCGAACCCGAGCACGCCGCCGCTCGTGCCGACATCGAGATAATGGATGCCGGCGCCGGTGAGCTCGGTGGCGCGCCGGATGTCATCCTGATAGTTGGAATTGCCGCCGTCGATCAGCACGTCGCCGGGCTCGAGCAGCGGGCGCAGCTGCGCGATTACGCTGTCGACCACCGCGGCGGGCACCATGATCCAGATGGCGCGCGGAGTCTCGAGAGCCTTGATGAGCTCGGCGGGCGTGTGCGCGCCGCGCGCGCCGAAACCGACCGCGGTCGCAACCGCTGCGGGCGCGCGGTCCCAGGCCACGCAGTCGTGCCCGCCCTGGGCGAGGCGTCGCGCCATGTTGCAGCCCATGCGCCCGAGTCCGATCATCCCGATTTGCATCACGCACCTCCCGCAGCCGGCAAAAACCCGTGCGCTAAGCTTGCCACGGAGTGCTCGGCTGCTGCCGCAATTGCGACAGATGTGCATCGAGCCCCGTTTTTTGCCGGCGGCAACCGGAGTAATGTCCGCCAAAATCGCTTCCAGCGATTTTGGCCAATTAATTAGGTACGCGCTTGATCTGCGCCCCGAGCTGCGCCAGCTTCTCCTCGATCGCCTCGTAGCCGCGATCGATGTGATAGATGCGCTCGACGTCGGTGCGGCCCTCGGCCACGAGCCCGGCCAGCACCAGGCTCGCCGAGGCGCGCAGGTCGGTAGCCATCACCGGCGCCGCGGTCAGCTTCTCCACGCCGTGAATGATGGCGGTGTTACCCTCGAGGCGGATCTCCGCTCCCATGCGCCGCATCTCCAGCATGTGCATGAAGCGGTTCTCGAAGATGGTCTCGGTGATCGTCCCGACGCCCTTCGCCACGGTGTTGAGCGCCGCGAACTGCGCCTGCATGTCGGTGGGAAACGCCGGGTAGGGAGCCGTGCGCACGTCCACCGCCTTGAGCTCGCGGCCGCGCATGTCGACCTCGATCCAGTTGTCGCCGACGCCGACCTTCGCACCGGCCTCCCCGAGCTTGGCGAGCACCGCGTCCAGGTGATCCGGCCGGGTGCCCTTGATGCGCACGTGCCCGCGCGTAATGGCGCCCGCGACCAGGTAGGTGCCGCTCTCGATGCGGTCGGGTAGCACTTCGTAGGTCGTGCCGCGCAGCCGCTCGACGCCGTGCACCACGATCTTGTCGGTGCCGGCGCCGTGGATACTGGCCCCCATGGCGATGAGGAAGTTGGCGAGGTCGACGACCTCGGGCTCGCGCGCCGCGTTCTCGAGGACGGTCTCGCCGTCGGCGAGCGTCGCCGCCATCATGAGATTCTCGGTGCCGGTGACCGTCACGGTGTCGAGGACCAGCCGCGCGCCCTTCAGGCGCGCGGCGCGGGCGCGGATGTAGCCGCCTTCGATCGTGATATCGGCGCCCATCGCCTGCAGTCCCGCCACGTGAATATTGACCGGGCGCGCGCCGATCGCGCAGCCGCCCGGGAGCGACACGTCGGCGCGGCCGTGGCGCGCCACGAGCGGCCCGAGCACCAGGATCGAGGCGCGCATGGTCTTCACCAGGTCATAGGGCGCGAAGCACTCGCGCACCGTCGAGCCGTCCACCTCGATGCGCATGCGCTCGTCGATCGTGACGGTGGCGCCCATGCGCCCGAGCAGCTCGACGGTGGTGGTGACGTCCTTCAGGTGCGGGACGTTCGCGACCACCACCGGATCGTCGGCCAGCAGCGCCCCGGCGAGGATCGGCAGCGTGGCGTTCTTGGCGCCCGAGATGCGCACCTCGCCTTCGAGGGCGGTGCCGCCCTGGATCTGCAGCTTATCCATATTTTCCTAGCCGAAAGGCGCCTGCTGTGATTCTTCGGGGGTGAGCGCCTCGATCGACAACGCGTGGATCTCGCGCCCCATGAGCTCGCCGAGCGCGCGGTACACCAGCTGATGGCGGGCAAGGCTGCGCAGATGGGTAAACTCGCGCGCGATCACGCGCGCGGCGAAATGGGTCTGGTCCTCGGACTGCACCTCGACCTGTGCGCCGGGCAGTCCCGCGCGGATCAGCCGCGCGACTTCCTCAGGGTTCATGGGCGGGATATTACATGGGCGCACCGGGCAGGCGCCTATAATGAGGAGCATGAAGCCGCACCCTGCCGGGCCGAAGGCCGGCGCCGACCCCAAAGACGAGCAGCTCATCTCCTCCGCGCACCGCGCCCTGGATATCGAGGCCCGGGCGCTGAGCGCGCTCAATGCCCGCGTGGGCACGGCCTTCGCGCAGGCCTGCCGGCTGTGTCTCGGTTGTCATGGGCGGGTGGTGGTGACCGGCATGGGCAAGTCCGGGCACATCGCCGGCAAGATCGCCGCGACACTCGCCAGCACCGGCACGCCCGCCTTCTTCCTGCATCCCGCCGAGGCCGGCCACGGCGATCTCGGAATGATCACCCGCACCGACGTGGTGCTGGCGTTGTCGAATTCCGGCGAGACCCCCGAGGTCGTAGCACTGCTGCCGGCACTGAAGCGCCTCGGCGTACCGCTCATCGTGATGACCGGCAAGGTCGACTCGACGCTCGCTCAGGCGGCCACTGCCACGCTCGATGTCGGGGTGGAGGAGGAAGCCTGTCCGCTGAACCTCGCGCCGACCGCCAGCACCACCGCGACTCTCGCCATGGGCGATGCGCTCGCGGTTGCGGTGCTCGAGGCGCGCGGTTTCACCGCTCAGGACTTCGCCCGCTCGCATCCCGGCGGAAGCCTCGGCCGCCAGCTCCTGCTGCACGTCGAGGACCTGATGCGCACCGGCGCGGCGCTGCCGCGCGTCGGGCCCGATGCGCCGCTCAGCGCCGGGCTCTTGGAGATGTCGGCCAAGGGTCTCGGCATGACCGTCGTCGTCGATGACGACGAGCGGATAGCCGGTGTGTTCACCGACGGCGACCTGCGCCGTGCGCTCGAGACGCAGGCCGACGTACACGCCACCACCATGGCCGCGGTGATGACGCCGAATCCCAAAACCATCGGGCCGCGTGAGCTGGCCGCCGAGGCCGTGCATCTCATGGAGCTGCACCGCATCACGGCGCTCCCGGTCGCGGATGCGGACGGCCGCCTGGTCGGGGCACTCAACGTGCACGACCTGTTCCGCGCCCGCGTGATGTGAGGCTTCCTGCGGTGCGCGCGGCGTCGGCGATCCGCCTGCTGGTGCTGGACGTGGACGGGGTGTTGACGGATGGGCGGCTGTACTTCGGGCCACGCGGCGAGGCTCTCAAAGTGTTCGACGTACGCGATGGCTATGGCCTGGCCGCCCTGCAGCGCGCCGGCGTCGCGGTTGCGGTGATCTCCGGCCGCAGCTCGCGCGCCGTGAGCGCGCGTTGCCGCGAGCTCGGGATCCGCCACGTGCACCAGGGCGTGTCCGACAAGCCCGCCGTGTTCGAGCGGCTGCGGGCGCGCCTGCGTCTCGCGCGCACAGCGTGCGCCTGCGTCGGCGACGATCTGCCGGACGTGCCTCTCATGAAATCGGTCGGGCTCTCCTTCGCCGTCGCGGACGCGCATCCGGCGGCGCGGCACGCCGCCAGCGCCGTGACTCGTCATGGCGGGGGGCGCGGCGCGGTCCGCGAGGTGTGCGACCTGCTGCTCGCCGTCCGCAGCGGGCGCCGCACGCCGGGACGGAGGCGATGATCTATCGCGCGTTGGTCCTGCTCGCGGGCCTTTCGCTCATCGCCGGCCTGCTGCTCTTCTCCGGTCCGCAGCGCGAGGAGGTGGCACCCACCACCGCCGGCGTCGCCGCGAGCGACCCGGGCTACGCGGCGCTCAATGCCCGCCTGGTGCAGACCGGTCCCGACGGCCAGCCGCTCTATAGTCTCGATGCCGCGCGCATCAATCAGCAGCCCGACGACGACATGGTGCAGATGACGCAGGTGCGGATGGGCTTTCGCACGGCGACCGGCGAGCAGTGGACGGCACGCGCCGACCGGGGCCAGCTCGGCCAGGACACGGGCGTCGTGCAGCTCGATGGTAACGTGCACGTGGCCGGCCTCCTCCCCGGCAGCCAGGATCAGGCCGAGATCGCCACCGAGCGCCTCTCCTACGACACGCGCGCGCAGGTAGTAGCGACGCCCGAGCCGGTGACGCTGACCGTCTCGGGTCGCGAGCTGCACGCCCAGGGGCTCGAGGCGCGCTTGAAGGAGGGTCGCGTGCAGCTAGAATCGGCCGTGCATGGCTCGTATCTGCCGTAACTACGCCGCCCGGCTCCTCAGCTGGGCGCTGCCGGCCATGGCGAGCGCGACCGTGGCTGCCGCGCCGCCGGACTTCAGCGGCCTGCCGGTGTCGGTGGACGCGGCATCCTCCGAGGTCGACTACAAGACCAATACGGTGGTGTTCCAGAACGTCGTCATCTCCCAGGGCGCCATGCGCGTGCAGGCCGAGCACGCGCGCGCCACCGGACTCAACTTCGCCAACAGCCGCTGGAACTTCGAGGGCAACGTGCGCATCGACGCCGAGGAGCGCGGCAACCTGCGCTCCGATCAGGCGGTCGTCGAGTTCAAGGACAATCACATCGCACGCGCCACCGTCACCGGCAAGCCGGCCGAGTTCGAGCAGAAGCGCGCGAACTCCGAGGCGATCGCCCGCGGCCATGCCGACGAGATCGTCTACGACGTGAACGAGGGCACCGTCCGGCTCACGAACGAGGCCTGGCTGTCGGATGGGCAGAGCGAGATCTCCGGCCCGCTGCTCGTCTACAACATTCGCGAACAGCAGATCCAGGGCGGCGCCGGACCGAATGCCTCGGCCGGCGGCGACCAGCGCGTGCACATCATCGTCGTGCCGCACGCCGGCACGACCGCCCCGAAGCCCGATGCTCCGAAGCCCGACACTCCCAGGCCCGACGCCGCGAAGCCTGGGCCGAAGCCGACAGCCGATCCCGCCCCGAAGTCATGACCGTGCTCCGGGCCACGGGCCTCGCCAAGAGCTACAAGTCCCGCCCGGTCGTACGCGATCTGTCGCTGCACGTGGAGAACGGCGAGGTGGTCGGACTCCTCGGACCGAACGGCGCCGGCAAGACCACGGCCTTCTACATGATCGTGGGGCTCATCCCCTGCGACGCCGGCCGCATCCACCTGGACGAGCGGGACCTGACGCTCCTGCCGATGCACCGCCGTGCGCAGCTAGGCCTCGGCTACCTGCCGCAGGAAGCCTCGGTATTCCGCAAGCTCTCGGTCGAGGACAACGTGCTCGCGATCCTCGAGACCCGCGCCGATCTCGAGCGCGCGGCGCGCGAGGAGCGGCTCGAGCAGCTGCTCGAGGAGCTGCGCATCGGGCACGTGCGACGGACGCTCGGCATCTCGCTCTCGGGCGGCGAGCGGCGTCGCGTGGAGATCGCGCGGGCGCTGGCGGCCGAGCCCCGCTTCATGCTGCTCGATGAGCCCTTCGCGGGCGTAGATCCCCTCTCGGTACTCGACATCCAGCGCATCATCCGCGAGCTCACCCAGCGCGGGATCGGCGTGCTGATCACTGACCATAACGTGCGCGAAACCCTCGGCGTCTGCGGCCGCGCGTACATCGTCAACCAGGGCACGGTGATTGCATCCGGAACTGCCGAAGAAGTCCTTGCCAACAGCCAAGTGCGTGAGGTGTACTTGGGCGAGACGTTCCGACTCTGAGGCGACCCCGAATCAGATCGTCAATAATTCTTAACTTTCAACTGGTTACGAAATTGCATTCCCAGGGCCAGGACGCCCGCCCGTCCCATAAGCAGCCATGCTGAAACCGTCACTGCAGCTGAAGCTTGGTCAGCAGTTGACCATGACTCCGCAGCTGCAGCAGGCCATCAGGCTCCTTCTGCTGCCGGCGCTCGAGCTGCAGGCGCACATCCGCGAGCTGCTCGAGAAGAACGTGATGCTCGAGCCGCTCGAGGAGAGCGAGGGCACGGGGACCTTCGAGGTCGTCGCCATCGCGGAAGCGCAGCCCCCGCCCGAGAGCCGCCGCGAGAGCACCGTCGAGGTCCTGGACGAGCCCTGGAGCCAGCAGAACACCGGTCCCGCCGACACCCCCTGGAGCGGCGACGACGAGGAGCGGCAGCAGGAGTACGCGGACGACGCCGGACAGTCCCTGCAGGAGCACCTCCTCTGGCAGCTCGAGCTGGCCAGGCTCGCGCCGCGTGAGCTCGCGATCGCCAGGGCAATCGTCGACGCGATCAGCGACGACGGCTATCTCACCGAATCGCTCGAGGAGATCGCGCAGACGTTGCGTCCCGAGGTCGAGTGCGGCGCCGAGGAAGTGCCGGCCGTGCTCGAGCTCGTACAGGCGCTCGATCCCGCCGGCGTCGGTGCCCGCTCGGTCGGCGAATGCATCGAGCTGCAGCTGCGGCAACTCGATCCCGCCACCCCGGGCTTCAATACCGCCCTCAAGATCGCCCGCCATCATCTCGAGCTGGTCGCCGAGCGCGAGCTGTCGCTCCTCAAGCGCGAGCTGCGCGCCACCGAGGAGGAGATCGCGTGCGCCCTCGCCCTGGTGCGCTCGTGTCATCCCCGACCGGGCTCGACCGTCAGCGCCGGCAACGCCCAGTACGTCGTGCCCGACGTGTTCGTGCGCCGCACCGACCACGGCTGGGGCGTCGAGATCAACCCGGCGACACTGCCGCGCGTGCGCTTGAACCAGGGCTATGCCAGCCTGATCGGCCGCACCGCCAGCCACGCCACCATGCGGGCGCAGCTGCAGGAGGCGCGCTGGCTGCTCAAGAGCCTCGAGATCCGCCACGAGACGCTCATGAAGGTGGCGCGCTCGATCGTCGAGCGCCAGACCGCCTTCCTCGAGCACGGCGAAGAGCACATGCGGCCGATGATCCTCAGGGACATCGCCGAGGCCGTGGCGATGCACGAGTCGACCATCTCGCGCGTCACTTCCGGCAAGTACATGCACACGCCGCGCGGCGTGTTCGAGCTGCGCTACTTCTTCTCGAGCCAGGTCGAGGGAGCCGATGGCTCCGGCACCTCCTCGACCGCGATCCGCGCCAAGATTCGCAAGCTGGTGAAGGACGAGGACCCGGATAATCCCCTGAACGACGGCCGCATCGCCCAGCTGCTTTCGGGCGAAGGCATCTCGGTGGCGCGCCGTACGGTCGCCAAGTACCGCGAGGCGATGGGCATCCCTGCCTCGAGCGAGCGCCGGCGGGCCGGCACGCAGCCGCTGTAGATTTATCGAGAATCCACGATCGGAAGCACAGAACAGGAGACGGACCATGCAGCTGAACGTGACGGGGCACCATGTCGAAGTCACTCCATCGCTACGCGGTTATGTGGCGAAGAAGCTCGAGCGTATCGGCCGGCATTTCGACCGCGTCATCGACGTGCACTGTGTGCTGACGGTGGAGAAGCTGCGACAGAAGGCCGAGGCGACCCTGCACGTGAGCGGCAATGCCATCCACGCCCACGCGACCGAGGAGGACATGTACGCGGCCATTGACCTCCTGGCCGACAAGCTCGACCGTTCCATCAAGAAGCATAAGGAAAAGCGCGCCGCTCACCACGCGCCGAAGGCGCTGAAGACGCGCCGTACCGCGCCCGCCTGATCCTTACGGGCCGCGCTTGCGGCAGGCGGCGCGGTGGATGAACATACCCCGGTGCGCATCGTCATCCTGAGCGGCTTGTCCGGGTCCGGCAAGAGCGTGGCCCTGCACATGCTCGAGGATCTCGGGTTCTACTGCATCGACAACATCCCCGCCGCGCTCCTCAAGCCCTTCATCTCCTTCACGGTGCGCAGCGCCGAGCCCACCTACGAGCGCACCGCCATCGGACTCGATGCCCGTAACACCGCGGCCGAGATCGCCAGCGTTCCGCAGCTGGTCGACGAGTTGAAGCGCAGTGGCCTGCAGGTCGAGGTGATCTTCCTGATCGCCGGCGAGGACGAGCTGCTGCGGCGCTTCGCCGAGACGCGGCGCCGCCATCCCCTGAGCCGCAGCGACGTCGGGCTGCGCGAGGCGATGGCGCTCGAGCGGCGCCTGCTCGAGCCGGTGGTGTCCACGGCCGATCTCGTCATCGACACCTCGCGCATGGGCGTGCACGCGCTGCGCGAGATCATCCATCAGCGGGTCGAGCAGCGCGCCGCCGACCGGCTGTCGATCACCTTCGAGTCCTTCGGCTTCAAGGACGGCATCCCGGGCGATGCCGACTTCGTCTTCGACGCGCGCGCCCTGCCGAATCCCTACTGGGAGCCGGGTCTGCGTTACCTCACCGGTCGCGACCCCGAGGTACGGCGCTTCCTCGAGAACAACACCCACGCCGGCAAGCTGATCGAGGACATCGCCCGCTTCGTGCGCGCCCGGGTGCCTGAGTTTCAGGCGGGCAACCGCGGCTATCTCACCGTCGCGGTCGGTTGCACCGGCGGACAGCACCGCTCGGTCTATATCGTCGAGCGCCTGGCCGAGGACTTCGGCGCCGAGTTTCCCAACGTCACCGCGCGGCACAGCGGGCTCGCGGACGCCGGCATGTTCCGGGTGCAGCCCCGGGTGGTTGCCGCGGGCGGTTAGGCCTGCGGCGTCAGGCCGGCCTGAGGAATCCGATCTTGACGAGCTGCGCGGCGAGCTGCAGCCGCACCTCGTCGTCCAGCTCACCCGGGACGTCGCGCACGCGGAAGCGCGGCGTGTTCACCATGTAGAGGAGCGCCGGCTCGGCGCCGCGGTGGATGTACAGGTGCCCGCCCGGGTGGCTGAAATCGATCGTCTCGGGAGTCGCGGTCAGGTGGCAGAACGCGACCTCGGAGTGGATGAGCTCGCTATCGAGGTCGAGCGTCGGCGGCTGCTCCGGCGCCGGGAGCGCCGCGAGCCTTGCGACCGCCCGCGATGAGCGCTGTTGCAGCGCGGCGGCGAGAAATCCCGGAGTGCGGCACGCCGCGCGCAGCCGCTCGACCCCGTCGAGTACCGGTCCGGCCAGCCGGTCCATTCCCACGCCCCTCAGCTGGTAGGCGAGTCGGCCGCCCGCAGTAGTGCGCAGCGTCTGGTCGACGTCCGAGAGCTGATCCAGTGCGGCAATGATCGCCTCGCGCAGCGTGAGTGGAGTAAAGCCGATGGACAGGTGCAGCGACTCGACCTCGGAAACGACGCTGTGCAGCGTGCCGCGCGGCAGGTACACGACGTCCCCCGGATGCACGTCGAAAGTCGTGTGCGGCCCGAGGTCGACCGCGGCTCGCGGTATGCCCAACCAGGTGTTGGGCAGGTCCGATGAGTTGGCGGCCGACCAGCGTTTCGCGCCGAGTAGCTGCACGACGATCAGGTCGTGGTCATCGAAATGGACCGGGGCGCGCATACCGCCGCAGCTCCAGAAGGCCGAAGTGGTCACCGGCTGGTGCAGCAGGAGCTCGAGCGCGCGCGCCAGCCGGTCGAGCTGCGGCCAGAGCGGTCGCAGCTCCGGGAAGCGCACCGAGTAGTTGCGCGCGTGGAACTGCCCGATGCGCGCCCGGAAGTCCGCGGCATCAGCAACCCCCTTCAGAGAGGGCGGAGGCCCCAGCGGATTGGCGGAGTGAAAGGTGAGCTTCGGCGCGAGGTGAAACGCCCCGGTCAGCACCGCCCGCGGGTCCGGCCCGAGGAGTGCCATGCGCTCGGCGGCGCCCGCGCCGTCGATGCGCCGCAGGCCGCCACTGAGCGTCCGGTCGAGAAACTCGTCGAGCGTGAGCGGCGCGAGCAGTTGCTGCAGCGTGCGCTGGGCCTCCGGGAACAACATACAGCCCGATTGTCGAAGTCTCAGGTCGCCTGCGCAACTCCGGCTGCGGTCAGCATCGCCGGCGGCCGCGCGCCGCTCATGAAGGCGATGAGCGCCGAGCGCGCCTCCATGGCGTCGCGATAGCCGAGCTCGATGAGCGCGCGCGTATAGCCGGCCTCGAAGATGAGATAGCTCGCCAGCTGTGAGCCGGAGACGTCGCGCCCGCCGATCACGCGCAGCAGCGCCCGCAGCCCGCGCGGAATCTCGGCGATGTGGCGCGCGGCGATCTCGCGCGGGTCGACGCTCGGGGCCAGCATCAGCGTCTCGACGTGGCGCTCACCGCGGGCGGCATCGGGAGCGCTCTCCACCAGGGTATTGATGCGCTCGAGCTGCTCGAGGTCGCCGTAGATCTGGTCGGTAAAGAGAGTGTCGAGCATGTAGCCGAAGATCTCGCCGGGCGTCGGCATGCTGGGCCGCAGGCGGTCGACGGCGACGCCGGCGGCGCGCCGCGCGCGCACGCCGATGATCAGCAGGCGATCGGCGCCGAGGTGAATCGCCGGGCTCAGGGGGTTCAGCTGGCGCATCGCGCCGTCGCCGAAGTACTCGCCGTCGATCTGCATCGGCGGGAACAGCAGCGGAATCGCCACGCTCGCCATCAGGTGATCGAGGGTGAACTGGCAGCGGCGGCCGACGCGTTGCGCGCGCGACCAGTCGCGGATCGACTCGACGCCGTCGAAGAACGCCACCGACTGACCACTCACGTAGCTGGTCGAGCACAGCGCAAAGGCGTGCAGGTGCCCCCGGGCGATGCTGCGGCGGATGCCGGCGCAGTCGACATGGCGGTCGAGCAGCTCGCGCAGCGGCGAGTTGTCGAGGAGCGACTTCGGCGGCGACAGCACCAGTCCCCCCGACATGAGCGCGAGCACCCAGTGCGCGCCGGCGCGCAGCATGTGCGGCGAGTCGACGTGGAAGACCTGCCCGGAGCGGAAGTTGGCCCAGACGCGCTCGAGTCCGGCGACCGCCCGGCGCCAGCGATGCGCCTCGGCCGCCAGCACGCTGGCCGCGACTGCACCGGCCGAGGTGCCGACGATGACCTGAAACGGGTTGCGGGCGCGCGGCAACAGCTCGGCGAGGGCGAGCAGCACGCCCACCTGATATGCCGAGCGCGCCCCGCCGCCCGTCAGCACCAGACCGACGGTGGGCCGCCCGGCCGGCCAGAGCCCGCTTTCGCCGAAGCCGTCCATTGATGATCCTATTCGGCTCCTATTATGAAACCTGCCACGCCCGATCCCGTGTGACGGGCGTCGCGCCGCCTCAGTTGGGCCTCAGGATCAGCGTGTGTTCCACCGCACCGGGCAGGAACGGCTGCCGTTCGCCGTGCGCCCAGGCAATGAACCCTGACCGGTAGAAGGGAGAGAGCGGGTGGCCGCTCTGCCCGCCCGGCAACAGGAAGTAGCCCTCCTGCTCGTGCCCTGGAGAGACGGCGAAGCGCTCCGAGGCGCCGAAGGCGAGGCTCTGCACGCGGGGCATGTGCGCATCGCCCGGCAGCTCGAGCGCCGGCATGTCGAGCACGGCTGCGAGTGCCGGCAGGGCGCGCGACAGCGGATGGCGCACGCGCACTACGTTGTGCCTGCCCCAGGTGCAGCGGGCGAGCTCGGGGCATTCCTTGTGGAGATCGGCGATGGTGGCATCGAGCTGTGCCCCGAGGAACGCCGGCCAGCCGGCGTAGTCCCGCGCCAGGAGCTGCGGCGGCTGGCGGCTCACCATCTCCCACAGCGGGCTCTCGAACTGCCCCGGCGCGCCGACGTCGTAGTCGGCCGGTACGCCGAGCGCTTCGATCACCATGCCCCAGACCGCATCGCGGGTGTGCTCGCGGAAGCTGCGCACCAGGCGGTAGCCCACCGAATCAACGCCGGCGCGCGCATCCCAGCCGTCCACCAGATGGCGGAACTGCGCGCGCTCGGGGTGCGCTTTCAGGTTCGGGTCGTCGAGGAGGTGCAGCAGCAGGTCGCGCCAGCGTGCCAGGAACAGCGCGCGGTCGTCGAGCTGCACGCCCAGCATGTCGGCCGGTTTCAGGTTGCCGCCGAGCGCCATCAGGTCACCGCGGATCTGGCGGGCGCGGGCGCCGAGCACGTAGTTCGCGCCGTAGGGCGCGTCCGACCCGCCGATGAGTGCGAGCTCGCGCTCGTCGGCGCTCACGCGCGCGTTGGCGGTCCAGATGCGCCCGCGCGGCGGATCGAAGAGCCGCGGATGGTTCGCCGCCGTGGTCCACTGCACCTGGCCGAGCGCGCGCGCGGGACTCGGGTCAGCCGGGATGCGGCCGTAGATGCTCCAGCCGATGTGGCCGTCGCGATCCCCGACCACGAAATTCTCGTGTGGAATGCCGACGTCGGGCGCCAGCGCGAGCGCCTCGGCCACGCTCGCCGCCTGCTCGAGCCCCATCAGGTTGATGTTGGTGGCCTCGGGCTGTTGCGCGAGCCAGCCGATGAACCAGCAGCTCTGGCGCTCGGGGTCCGCTTGCCACAGGACGCCCGCAGGACCCGACCTCACGGCGAGCTCGCTGTCGGGGGCGCCCCTGACGTGGATCGTCTCGCGCGCCACGGTGAGCGCCTGGGTGCCGGAGGCGGTGGCGAGGCTCGACTCGCCGGCGGCCGTGCAGGGCACCCGCGTCACGCTCATCCAGTTGCCGGCGCTATTGGTGAATCCCCAGGCGATGTGGGTGTTGGATCCGACCACCAGTAGCGGCGCGCCGGGAAGCGTGGCGCCGATGAGATCGAGACCCGCCCCCGCGCCCTCGCCCACGACTCTCAGGCGCGCGCGATACCAGATGGTCGGCACGCGCAGACTCAGGTGCATGTCGTTGGCGACCAGCGCCGCGCGGCTGGCCGTCAGGCGCCCGATCACCGCCCAACTGTTGCTGCCGGCTCTGGTGTCGAGCTCGGCCGACCGCTGCCTCGCGCGCGCGCTGTGTGCCGCCGGCGCCGGGTGCGCGTCGCGGATGTTGAGCGCGTCGGGGGGCGGAATATCGGCCGGGAGCGCCGGGTTCTCCGTCCCGACCGGCGCGTCCCACTCGGTGCGCTCCGGGTACAGGAACTTGAGCGCGCACTTCCAGCCGCCGCCGCACTCCGCGCCGCCCAGGCGCGCATTCACTTCCTGGCGCAGCCGCTCGTAGCCCCAGTCCTCCGACTGCAGATCCCACCACATGGCAAAGGTCACGAGGACCGTATCCTCGGACTGCCAGGATGCGGGCGGGGCGCCGAGGACCCAGTACTCCCACGGCCGCGAGCCGAGGCTCGCGAGCCCGGCGTTGACGCCGCGTGCGTAGGCCTCGAGCAGTGCGCGCTGCGGCCCGCTCGCCTGGGACAGCACCTCGCGGGCGACCCTGCGCAGCCGGAAGAGCCGCGTCTTCCTGTCCTGCTCGAGCGCCACCTCGCCGAAGAGCTCGGCGAGCTCGCCGGCGGCGAGGCGCCGCGACAGGTCCATCTGGAAGTAGCGGTCCTGGCCGTGCACGAAACCGGTGGCATAGGCCAGGTCGAAGCGGTTGGCGGCTTCGATCGTCGGCACGCCGAGCGCGTCGCGCGTGATGCGCACCGGCGCCTTGAGCCCCACCGCCCGCAGCTCGCCATCGAGCCGTGGGAGCGCGGCGCGCAGCATGCCGTAAGGCACGGCCAGCACGAGGACGACGAGCAGCGCAGCCGCCGCGCCCACATAGCCGAGGGCGCGCACAAGGCGGCGACGGTCGGGGGCCGTCAGTCGAGCACCACTTTCAGGATCTGCATGGAGTTGGTGCCGCCCTGGACGCCCGACAGCTCGCCCTTGGTGAGGATCACGAGGTCGTTGAGCTCGACCAGCCGGAGCTCGAGGAGGCGCGTGAACAGCGCCCGGTACAGAGCCTCGACCGAAGCGGCGCCGGTGACGTCGAAGATCACCGGGTAGACGCCGCGGTAGAGCGTCACGCGGCGGCGCGTCGCCTCGTGGCGCGTGAAGGCATAGATCGGAATGTCCGAGCGGATGCGCGACATCCATAGCGGCGTCGCCCCGGACTCGGTCAGCGCCACGATCGCGCCCACCTTCATGTGATTGGCCGTGTCCATGACGGCCATGGCGATCGCCTCTTCGCTGCCCCGGAACACGCCTTCGACCGTGCGCTGCCGGGCGCGCGGATGGGTGAGCTGATATTTCTCGGCGCCCTCGATCACCTGCGCCATGGCCTCCACCGCCTTGACCGGATAGCGGCCGGTGGCGGTCTCGGCGGACAGCATCACCGCATCAGTCCCGTCCATGACCGCGTTGGCGACGTCGCTGACCTCGGCGCGCGTCGGCACCGGATTCTGGATCATCGACTCCATCATCTGCGTGGCGGTGATTACCACGCGGTTGCCGTTGCGGGTGTCGTGAATGATGGTCTTCTGGAGCCCGGTGAGCTCGGCGTAGCCCATCTCGACGCCGAGGTCGCCGCGCGCCACCATCACGACGTCGGAAGCGGCGATGATGCCGGCGAGATTGTCGACCGCCTCGTGGCGCTCGACCTTGGCGACGACCCGGGCATCGCCGCCGGCGGCGCGCACCAGCGAGCGTGCCTGCTCGATGTCGGCGGCGTCGCGCGCGAAGGACACCGCCATGTAATCGACGCCTTCCTCGGCGACGAAGCGGATGTCCTCGCGGTCGCGCTCGGAGATCGCGGGCGCCGAGATGCCGCCGCCCTGGCGGTTGAGTCCCTTGCGGTCCGAGAGCGCGCCGCCGACGCGCACCCGCGTCTCGATGGCTGTCTTGCCGACGCTCTTGACGTCGAGCACGATCTGGCCGTCGGCGAGCAGCAGGGTGTCGCCGGCGGCGACATCACGCGGCAGCTCCTTGTAGGCGACCCCCACCCGGTCGACGGTTCCGGCCGTCGGCTCGAGCGCGGTGTCGAGCGTGAACGCCTGGCCTTCGATCAGCTGGATGCGCCCTTCCTTGAAGCACTCGATGCGGATCTTGGGCCCGCCGAGGTCGAGCAGCACGCCGACGCAGCGGTCGGCGCGGTGCGCGGCCTGGCGCGCCGCGGCCAGGCGCCGCCGCCGGTCCGCGACGGTGCCATGCGAGGCGTTGATGCGCACGACGTCGAGGCCCGCGCGAATCATGTCGGTCAGGACCTCGAGCTCGTCGGTGGCGGGTCCTAAGGTCGCGACGATCTTGGTGCGTCTCAACATGGCCGTTCCTCAGCCCGAGCCCGCCGCGCGCTGCTCGAGCACGGCGACCGCCGGTAGTGTCTTGCCTTCGACGAACTCGAGAAACGCGCCCCCACCGGTCGAGATGTAGGAGATGCCGTCCTCGACCCCATACTTTTCTATGGCGGCGAGCGTGTCGCCGCCGCCGGCGAGCGAGAAGGCCTTGCTGCGCGCTATGCTCACGGCCACGGCGCGCGTGCCCTCGCCGAACTGCTCGAACTCGAACACCCCTACGGGTCCGTTCCAGATGATGGTGCCGGCGGCCTGGATCAGCGCGCTGCAGCGGTCGGCGCTGTCGGGACCGATGTCGAGGATCATCTCATCGGGGCGCACCTCGGCGACCGGGCGCACGTCGGCATGGGCCGTAGCCGCGAATTCCTTGCCGACCACGACGTCGGTCGGCAACGGGATCTCCGCGCCGCGCGCGCGCGCCTTGTCCATGAGGCGGCGGGCCACGTCCAGCATTTCCGCTTCGTGCAGCGACCTGCCGACCGCGACCCCGGTGGCGGCGAGAAAGGTGTTGGCTATGCCGCCGCCGACGATCAGCTGGTCGACCCTCTCGAGCAGCGATTCGAGCACCATGAGCTTGGTCGAGACCTTCGAGCCGCCGACCACCGCGAGCAGCGGCCGCGCCGGCTGCTTGAGGGCGCGCTCGAGCGCCTCGAGCTCCCCGCCGAGGAGCGGCCCGGCGCACGCCACCGGCGCGAAGCGCGCCACGCCGTGCGTGCTGGCCTCGGCGCGGTGCGCGGTGCCGAAGGCATCCATGACGAACACGTCGCACAGCGCCGCCATGCGCCGCGCCAGCTGCTCGTCGTCGGCCTTCTCGCCCTTGATGAAGCGCACGTTCTCGCACAGCACGGCGGTGCCCGCGGGACAGTCGACGCCGTCGAGCCAGCCCTTGCGCAGCGGCACGGGCTTGCCGAGCAGCTCCGAGAGGCGCGCCGCCACCGGCGCCAGCGTCAGCCCCGGATCCTCCGCACCCTCCTTGGGGCGGCCGAGGTGCGAGAGGATGAACACCTTGGCGTGCTGGTCGAGCGCGTAGCGGATAGTGGCCAGCGCCGCCCGGATGCGCGCATCGCTCGTCACCACGCCGTCCTGCACCGGGACGTTCAGATCCTCGCGGATGAGGACCCGCTTGTTGCGCAGGTCCGCATCCGTCATGCGCAGCAACCTCATGAGGCCTTAGACCACGCGAGCGTGGTGTCGAGCATGCGGTTCGAAAAACCCCATTCGTTGTCGTACCAGGCGCACACCTTGACCAGCGTCCCCTCGACCACCTTGGTAAGGGTGGCATCGAAGATCGAGGAGTGCGGGTCGTGGTTGAAATCCACGGAGACCAGCGGCGCCTCGTTGTAGGCGAGGATCCCCTTCATGGGCCCGGCCGCCGCTTCCCTGATCGCCTGGTTGACCTCCTCGACCGAGGTCGTGCGCCTGGCGCTGAAGGTGAGATCGACGAGGGACACGTTGATGGTCGGCACGCGCACCGCGAAGCCATCGAGCTTGCCCTTGAGCTCGGGCAGGACCAGTCCGACCGCCGCGGCGGCGCCGGTCTTGGTCGGGATCTGCGACATCGTGGCCGAGCGCGCCCGCCTCAGGTCCGAGTGGTACACGTCGGTCAGGACCTGGTCGTTGGTGTAGGCGTGAATGGTCGTCATGATGCCGGCGGCGATACCGACCTTGCCGTGCAGCACCTTGGCCACCGGCGCCAGACAGTTGGTGGTGCACGAGGCATTGGAGATGACGGTGAAGCTGCTGCGCAGCGTCTGTTCATTGACGCCGTAGACGATCGTGGCATCGACGTCGTCGCCGCCGGGCGCCGAGATCACCACCCGCTTCGCGCCGCCCTTGAGATGCGCGCCGGCCTTGGCCTTGCTGGTAAAGAGCCCGGTGCTCTCGAGCACGTACTCGACTCCGAGCTCGCCCCACGGGAGCTTGGCCGGGTCGCGCTCGGCGAGCACCCGGACGCGATCGCCGTTCACCACCATGTAGTCGCCGTCGACCTTCACTTCGCCGGGAAAGCGGCCGTGCGCGGTGTCGTAGCGCGTCAGGTGCGCGTTGGTCTTCGGGTCGCCCAGGTCGTTGAGCGCCACGATCTTGAGCTCGCCGGTGCGTCCGCTCTCATAGAGAGCGCGCAGCACGTTGCGGCCGATACGGCCGTAGCCATTGATCCCGACCTTGATTGCCATCAAGCCTCCAGCAGTGCGCGCAGTTGTTGCGCAATATTATCGGTGGTGAAGCCGAAATGAGTGAAAACATCGGCGCCCTTGCCCGAGGCGCCGAAACCGTCGATGCCGAGCACCCTGCCGCCGGTTCCGACGTAGCGCCACCAGCTCTGGGTCGCGGCCGCCTCGACCGCCAGCCGCCGCGTGACCGCGCGCGGCAGCACCGCCTCGCGGTAGCCCTCGTCCTGGGCGTCGAACACGTCGGTCGAGGGCATCGACACCAGCCGGATGCGCCGACCGGCCCCGTTCAGGGCGCCGACCGCCTGGGCCGCGATGCCGACCTCGGAGCCGGTGGCGATGACGAGCGCTTCGGGACTCCCGGTGGGGTCGATCAGCACGTAGCCGCCGCGCGCGATCGCCGCCAGCTGCGCCGGCGTGCGCGGCTGCGGCGGCAAGCCCTGGCGCGTCAGTACCAGCGCGGTGGGTCCGCGCCGCTCGAGGGCCTGCGTCCAGGCGACCGCGGTCTCGGCCGCATCGCACGGCCGCCAGAGCGACAGATGCGGCATCGCGCGCAGACTCGCGAGATGCTCGATGGGCTGATGCGTCGGGCCGTCCTCGCCGAGACCGATCGAGTCGTGCGAGTACACCAGGATCACCCGCTGCTGCATCAGGCAGGCGAGGCGCACCGCGTTGCGCGCGTAGTCCGAGAACACCAGGAAGGTGCCGCCGTAGGGAATGAGCCCGCCGTGCAGCGCGATGCCGTTCATGATTCCCGTCATGCCGAACTCGCGCACGCCGTAGTGCAGGTAGTCTCCCGCCTCATCCTGCGGCGTCACGGTGCGCGCGCCCTTGAAGAAGGTGCTGTTCGACTGGGTGAGATCGGCCGAGCCGCCGAACACCTCCGGCAGCGCCGGGGTGAGCGCATTGAGCACGGCCTGCGAGGAGGCCCGCGTCGCCTGCGCCGCGCTCTGCCCGGCGAACGTCGCGAGCGCCTGCGCGGCGGCCGCGCGGAAGCCCTGCGGCAATTCGCCGCGCATGCGCCGCTCGAACTCGCGGGCCTCGTCCGGGTAGTGCTCGGCGTAGCGCGCGAACAGCTCGCGCCACGCGGCCTCGAGCGCCTCGCCCCGGGCGCGATGGTCCCACGCCGCGCGGATCTCCTCGGGGATGACGAACGGCGGGTACGGCCAGCCGAGTGCGACCCGCGCCGCGGCCACTTCCTCGGGGCCGAGCGCCTCGCCGTGCGCCTCCTTGGTGCCCTGCCTGTGAGGCGCGCCGTAGCCGATGATGGTCTTGCAGCAGATGAGGGACGGCCGCGAGACTTGCGCCCGCGCGGCGCGGACCGCGGCGGCGACCGCCTCGCCATCGAGCCCGTCGACGCCGGGGATCACGTGCCAGCCGTAGGCGGCAAAGCGCTGCGGCGTGTCGTCGGTGAACCAACCCTTGACCTGTCCGTCTATGGAGATGCCGTTGTCGTCGTAAAAGACGATGAGCTTGCCGAGGCCGAGCGTCCCGGCGAGCGAGCAGGCCTCGTGCGAAACGCCCTCCATGAGGCAACCGTCGCCGCAGAAGGCGTAAGTGCGGTGATCGACGATCTCGAACCCGGGACGGTTGAAGCGCAACGCCAGGAGCTTTTCCGCGAACGCCATGCCGACCGCGTTGGCGAGTCCCTGTCCGAGCGGCCCGGTTGTGGTCTCGATGCCTGCGGCCAAGTCGTACTCCGGGTGGCCCGGGGTCCTGCTG
>DATMRG010000018.1:0-18961 GCA_035566495.1 Steroidobacteraceae bacterium
TACCGCGAGCTCAAGGCCGCGGTGCGCGAGCAGCGCGCGCGCGCCGGATCGGTCGTCGTGCTCGATGTCACCACCGGCGAGGTGCTCGCCATGGTGAACCAGCCCGCCTATAACCCGAACGACCGCGAGCAGATCCAGGCCGCCGACTACCGCAACCGCGCCGCCACCGACATCTTCGAGCCCGGCTCCTCGATCAAGCCGTTCTGGGTCGCGGCAGCGCTCGCCGCTGGCAAGTACGACTCGCGCAGCATCATCGACACCTCGCCCGGCTTCTTCAAAGTCGGCGCGAAGATCGAAGAGGACGAGCACAACCTCGGTCGCATCGACATCGCCACGGTGCTCGCCAAGAGCTCGAACGTCGGCATGGCGCACATCGCACTCACGCTCGCGCCGCAGCAGGTGTGGACGACGCTGATGCACTTCGGCTTCGGTCAGGTCACGACCAGCGGCTATCCGGGCGAGTCCGCGGGACTCCTGCCCGGCTACTCGCAGTGGCGGCCGATCGGCATCGTCACCATGTCGCACGGCTATGGCCTGTCGGTGACGCCGCTGCAGCTTGCCCATGCCTACGCCACCCTCGGCTCGCTCGGCGTCGCCCGCCCGGTGTCGTTCCTCGCGGTCGATGCCCCCGTGGCCGGCACGCGCGTGCTCGAGGGGCCAACCTGCCAGGAGCTCCTGATGATGCTCGAGTCGGTGGTGGCGGCTGAGGGCACGGGCAAGCTCGCCGCCATCCCCGGCTACCGCGTCTCCGGCAAGACGGGCACGGCATGGAAGGCGACCGCCGGCGGTTACTCCACCGACCGCTACATGGCGGTGTTCGGCGGCGTGGCCCCGGAGACCGACCCGCGGCTCGCCGCGGTCGTCGTGATCGACGAGCCGAGCGCCGGCCAGCACATGGGCGGACAGGTCGCGGCACCGGTGTTCTCGCGCGTCGTCGGCGGCGCGCTGCGTCTGCTCGCCGTCGCGCCCGACCGGCCGGTGCGCGGCCCCGAGGAGCTGCCGGCGAACGCGGCTCCCGACACCTTGCGCACGGCGGCTCTGCGATGAGTCTCGAGCCCAACACGCGCCCTCCGGCGCGCTCGCTCACCGAGCTGACCGCCGGGCTCCTCACGGTGCCCGCAGGTCTCATGGTGAGCGATGTGACGGCCGACAGCCGCGCGGTGACCCCCGGCGCCTTGTTCCTCGCCTGCCGCGGCCGCACGCATCACGGCCTGCGCTTCGCGGCCGAGGCTCTGAGCCGTGGCGCGCGCGCCGTGCTCTACGAGGCCGAGGGTCCCGGCGGCGATCCGGTTCCGCCGGCGCCGGCTGGCGCCTTCATGGCCGGACTCGCGCATCTCAGCGAGCACACCGGCCTGATCGCCGATCGCTTCTTCGGTGCGCCGTCGGCGCAGCTGACGGTCGCCGGTATCACGGGTACGAACGGCAAGACGACCTGTGCCTGGCTCCTGGCGCAGGCGCTCGAGGCCCTCGGCCGGCCCGCCGCCTACATGGGCACGCTTGGATTCGGCCGGCCGCCCGCGGTCACGCCCACCGTGCACACGACACCCGATGCGATCAGCGTGCAGCGGCAGCTCGCCGCGCTGCGTGCTCTCGGCGCCGAGTGCGTCAGCATGGAAGTCTCGAGCCACGCGCTCGATCAGGGGCGCGTCAACGCCGTGCGCTTCAACACCGCCGCGTTCACCAACCTCACCCGCGATCACCTCGACTATCACGGCACCATGGACGCCTATGGTGCGGCCAAGGCGCGCCTGTTCGGCTTCCCGGGCCTCGCCCACCGGGTGATCAACGTCGACGACCCCTTCGGCGCGGCGCTCGCGGCCCGCAGCTCGCCGGCGCGCCTCACGGTGACCACGCGCGCGGCCGCGCCCACCGCCATCGCGAACGCGGCGCAGTTCGTCCGCGCCCTGCGTGTCACTCCCGACCCCACCGGGCTCACGATCGCCGTTGACTCGAGCTGGGGCACGGCCGAGCTCGCGGTGCGTCTCATGGGCGAGTTCAACGTCGATAACTCTCTCACCGTGCTCGCGGTCCTCTGCGCCTGGGGCGTCCCGCTCACCCAAGCGGCGCGCGCGCTCGGCCGCAGCCGTCCGGCGAGCGGCCGCATGGAGATGTTCGGCGGGCGGGGACTCACGCCGCTCGCGATCGTCGACTACGCGCACACTCCCGACGCGCTCGAGAAGGCGCTGCGCGCCGCCCGCCTCCATTGCCGCGGCCAGCTGCGCCTGGTCTTCGGCTGCGGCGGCGACCGCGACGCCGGCAAGCGGCCGCTGATGGGGCGGATCGCCGCCGAGCTCGCCGACGACCTCATCGTAACCGACGACAACCCGCGCACCGAGGATCCGGCGCGCATCGTCCGCGACATCGTCGCCGGCATCACGGTGCCGACGCCGCTCGTCATCGAGCACGACCGCGAGCTCGCGATCCGCCTGGCGCTCGGGCGCAGCGGGCCCGAGGACGTGGTGCTGATCGCCGGCAAGGGCCACGAGGACTACCAGATCGTCGGCAGCGTGCGCCGGCCGTTCCGCGACCAGGCGGTGGTGGTGGACGCGCTCAGGGAGGTGCCGACGTGAAGCGCACGCTCGCCGAGTTCGCGCGCCTCGCCGGCGGCCGCCTCACCGGCGCCGACCGCGCCTACACCAACGTCGTGAGCGACACGCGCAAGATCCAGGCGGGCGAGCTGTTCGTCGCGCTGCGCGGCCCGAGCTTCGATGGCAACGAGTTCGTGGCCGCCGCCGCCGCCGCGGGCGCGGCGGGGGCTCTCGTGGAGCGCGAGCAGCCGGTGGCGCTCGCGCAGGTCGTCGTGCCCGACACCCAGGCGGCGCTCGAGCGCGCCGCCCGCGCCTGGCGCGCGCAGTTCCAGGGCGCGCTGGTCGGCGTCGCCGGCAGCAACGGCAAGACCACCGCCAAGGAGATGACCGCGGCCATCCTCACCGAGGCGGGCCCGTGCCTCGCCACCCGCGGCAATCTCAACAATCACATCGGCGTGCCGCTCACCTTGTTGCGTCTCACCGGCGCCGAGCGTTTCGCGGTGGTGGAGATGGGCGCCAACCGCGCGGGCGAGGTCGCGCATCTCGTCGAGCTGGCGCGCCCGACCGTAGGTCTGATCACCAACGCCGGGGCCGAGCACCTCGAGGGTTTCGGGAGTCTCGAAGGAGTGGCGCGCGCCGAGGGCGAGATGGTCGCGGGGCTCGGGTCCTCGGCCACCGCGGTCATCAACGCCGACGACGCCTTTGCCTCGCTCTGGCGTGGCTCGACACCGGCGCGCGTCGTCACCTTCGGCGTACGCGAGCCCGCCGACTTCGCGGCGAGCGAGATCCGTGCCGCGGTCGGATCCGACGGCTTCAGCACCCGCTTCCGCCTCACCGCGCCGACGGGGGCGGCCACGATCCGACTGAATTTAGGGGGAACCCACAACGTCGCCAATGCGCTCGCCGCCGCGGCCGCCGCGGCCTCGGCCGGTGCCGCGCTCGAGCACATCGTGCGCGGCCTCGCCGCGGTGCGCGCGGTGCCCGGACGGCTGCAATTCCGCCGCGCCACGGGCGGCGGCTGGCTGATCGACGACTCCTACAACGCGAACCCGAGCTCGGTGCGCGCCGCCATCGAGGTGCTGGCCACGCTCGAGGGGCGCCGCTGGCTGGTGCTCGGCGACATGGCCGAGCTCGGCAGCTTTGCGCTCGAGGAGCACGTCGGGCTCGGCGAGTTTGCGCGCGCCCAGGGCATCGAGCGGCTGTACGCGGTCGGTCCCCTGGCGAGGCGCGCGGCCGAAGTCTTCGGGGCGGGAGCGGAGACGTTCGCCGACGTGCCGGCGCTCGCCGCGGCCGTGAGCCGCGCGCTCGCCTCCGCCGCGGACGACGTGCGCGTGCTCGTCAAGGGCTCACGCTTCAACCGCCTCGAGCGCGTCGTCGAGGCCCTGGCAGCGGATGCCTCTCCCAACGAGCGCGGGCACTGAATGCTCTACTGGATCACACAGCAGTTCGCGGGCCGCATCCCCGGTGCCCACGTCTTTGCGTACCTGACCTTGCGCGCGATTCTCGCCACGGTGTCGGCGCTCGGGCTCTCGCTCCTCATCGGGCCACCGATGATCGCGCGCCTTTCGAAGTATCAGATCGGCCAGGTGGTCCGTGACGACGGTCCGGCGAGCCATCTGCCCAAGGCCGGCACGCCGACGATGGGCGGCACGCTGATCCTCGTGACGACGCTAGTCAGCACGCTGCTCTGGGCTGAGCCGAACAACCGCCTCGTCTGGACGGTGCTCGCCGTCACCTTCGCCTTCGGCCTGATCGGCTTCTACGACGATTATCTCAAGCTCGTGGTGCGCAATCCCAAGGGGCTCGTGCCCCGCTGGAAGTACTTCTGGCAGTCGGTGGCCGGGCTCGCCACCGCCGCGACGCTCTACTACACGGCCACGGATCCGGCCGAGACGACGCTGTTTCTGCCCTTCTTCAAGACCTTTCACGCCCCGCTGACCGCCTTCGGCTTCATCGTGCTCGCCTATCTCATGATCGTCGGCATGAGCAACGCGGTGAACCTCACCGACGGGCTCGACGGCCTCGCCATCATGCCGGCGGCGCTGGTGGCGTCCGCGCTCGGGATCTTCGCCTACGCGAGCGGCAATGCGGTGTTCGCCCACTACCTGCAGATACCGGAGATCCGCGGCGCGGGCGAGCTGCTGGTGTTCTGCGCCTCGCTCGCCGGCGCCGGGCTCGGCTTCCTCTGGTTCAACTCCTATCCCGCGCAGGTGTTCATGGGCGATGTAGGCGCGCTGGCGCTCGGCGCCGCGATCGGTGTGCTCGCCGTGATCGTGCGCCAGGAGCTCGTGGTGCTGTGGATGAGCGGCGTGTTCGTGCTCGAGACCGCCTCCGTCATCCTCCAGGTCGCCTCCTTCAAGCTGACGGGGCGGCGCATCTTCCGCATGGCGCCCATCCATCATCACTTCGAGCTCAAGGGCTGGGCGGAGCCCAAGGTGATCGTGCGCTTCTGGATCATCTCGCTCCTGCTCGTGCTCTCGGGCCTGGCGACCCTGAAGCTGCGATGACGAGCGCCGCCGACAAGCGTCCTTACGCCGTGATCGTGGGGCTCGGCCGCACCGGGCTGTCCGCGGCGCGCTACCTGCGCGCGCACGGCTGGCGCCTCGCGTTCACCGATACCCGCAGCTCCCCGCCCGAGCTCGCGGCGCTCGCGGCTCTCGATGCGAGCATCCCGGTGCGCTCAGGCGCGCTCGATGCGGCCCTGCTGGATGGGGCCCTGTGCGTGGTCGCTTCGCCTGGGGTCTCGCTCGCACAGCCCTTCTTCGCCGAGGCGCGCCGGCGCGGGCTCGAGATCGTCGGCGACATCGAGCTGTTCGCGCGCGCGGTTGATGCGCCGGTGGCCGGCATCACCGGCACGAACGGCAAGAGCACCGTCACGACGCTCCTGGCGCGCATGGCCGGGCGCGCCGGACTCGCGGTACGCGCCGGCGGAAACCTGGGCGAGCCGGCGCTCGATCTGCTGGCGCCCGGCACCGCGCTCTACGTGCTCGAGCTCTCGAGCTTTCAGCTCGAGACGACCACGAGCCTCGCGTGCCGCGCCGCGACCGTGCTCAACGTCAGCGCCGATCACCTCGACCTCTACGCCTCGATCGGCAACTACGCGGCCGCCAAGGCGCGGATCTTCGCGCGCTGCGACACCGCGGTCGTCAACCTCGACGATCCGCTCGTCATGGCCATGCCGCGTGCCGCGCGGCGGACTCTCAGCTTCTCGCTGCGCGCGGCGGTCGGCGCCGACTACGCGGTGGCGCTGCAGGAGGGCGGGTGGTGGCTGACGCGCCGCGCCGAGCCGTTGCTGCCGGTGGCGCGGCTCAGAATCAAGGGGCTGCACAACGCCGCCAACGCGCTCGCCGCGCTCGCGCTCGGCGAGGCGCTCGAGCTGCCACGTGCGGCGATGCTGGCCGAGCTCGAGGAGTTCCCGGGCCTGCCGCACCGCTCGCAGTGGGTCGCCGAGGTGCGCGGCGTCACCTATATCAATGACTCGAAGGGCACCAACGTCGGGGCCACGCTGGCGGCGGTGGGCGGCATGACCGGGCCGCTCATCATGATCGCCGGCGGCGATGGCAAGAACCAGGACTTCGCGCCGCTCGCCGCCGCGTTTCGCGGCAAGGTGCGCCACACGGTGCTGATAGGACGGGACGCCGCCCTTCTGGCGCGCTCGCTCGAGGGCGTCGGCACGCTCGAGATCTGCGCAACGCTCCCCGAGGCGGTGCGGGCCGCGGCGCGCGCCGCGCTGCCCGGGGACACCGTGCTGCTCTCGCCGGCCTGCGCCAGCCTCGACATGTTCCGCGACTACACGCAGCGCGGCGCGGTGTTCACCGAAGCCGTCAAGGAGCTCGCGGCATGAGCGCCGTGGCCACCCAGCCGCTCATGGGCTTCGCGCGCTCCGCCGGGCGCGCGGGTGGCGTGCGCCTCGATGCGGTCACGATCGGCGTGGTCCTCGCGCTCGTCCTCCTCGGCCTCGTCATGGTCACCTCCGCCTCAGTCTCGATCGCGAGCCAGGAGACCGGCCAGCCGTTCTACTACCTCGAGCGCCAGCTCGCCCTGGTCGCGGTGGGAACCATCTGCGCCGCGTTCGTGTTCTCGCTGCGCACCGAATGGCTCGAGCGCGCTTCGGCGCCGCTCCTCGCTGTCGCGTTCCTGCTGCTGGTCCTGGTCCTGGTGCCAGGGCTCGGGCATGCGGTGAACGGCAGCCGCCGCTGGCTGCATCTCGCGGCGCTCAACTTCCAGGTCTCGGAGCTCGCGCGGGTGCTGGTGCTCGTGTACGTCGCGAGCTATGCGGTGCGGCGCGAGGAGCAGCTGCGCGCGAGCCTCGCCGGGCTGGCGAAGCCCGTGGCGCTGCTCGCGCTCGCCGGCGCGCTGCTGGTGGTCGAGCCGGACTTTGGCGCTGCGACGGTGTTGTTCGCGGCGGGCTTTGGCCTGCTCTTTCTCGCCGGTGCACGGCTGCGCTACGTGCTCGCCATGATGGCGCTCGCCGCCGGCGGCTTCGCACTGCTGGCGCTCGGCTCGAGCTATCGAGTGCGCCGTCTCACGGCCTTCCTCGATCCGTGGGCCGATCCGTACCACAGCGGCTTTCAGCTGACACAATCGCTGATCGCCATCGGGCGCGGCCAGTGGCTCGGCGTGGGCCTGGGCGAGAGCGTGCAGAAGCTCTTCTATCTGCCCGAGGCGCACACGGATTTTCTCTTCGCCGTGCTCGCGGAGGAGCTCGGACTTCTCGGCGTGGTGCTCACGCTCGTGCTGTTCCTGGTCCTCATCTGGCGCGCCTTCCACATCGCGCGGCTGGCGTCCGACGCGGGGCTCAAATTTCCGGCCTATCTCGCCGCGGGCTTCGGGCTCTGGGTCGGCATCCAGACCTTCATCAACGTCGGCGTCAACATGGGCGTGCTCCCCACCAAGGGGCTGACGTTGCCGCTCATGAGTTACGGGCGCTCGAGCCTGGTCGTGACGCTCGCCTGGGTGGGGCTCCTGCTGCGGGTCTATCACGAGGCGAGCGCTGCGGGCCGCGGCTCGGCCACGGTGCGCTCATGACCCGTCCGATCCTCATCATGGCGGGCGGCACCGGCGGGCACGTGTTTCCGGCGTTGGCCCTGGCGCGCATCCTGCGCGAGAAGCAATTCGAGGTCGTCTGGCTCGGCACCGAGCGCGGCCTCGAGTCGCGGCTGATTCCCGCGGAAGGCATCCCGCTCGAGCTCCTCTCGGTCGGCGGGTTGCGGGGCAAGGGCGCGCTCACCTGGCTGGCCGCGCCCTTTCGCCTGACGATGGCGCTGCTGCAGGCGCTACAGATCATGCGGCGCCACCAGCCGCTCGTCGTCGTCGGCCTCGGCGGCTTCGTCACCGGTCCGGGCGGAGTCGCCGCCTGGCTGACGCGCCGGCCGCTCGTCATTCACGAGCAGAACGCCGTCGCCGGCTTCACCAACCGGATCCTCGCGCACCTGGCGCGCGTCGTGCTCGAGGCGTTTCCGGACAGCTTCGGCCGCGACGTGCACGCGCGGCTCATCGGCAATCCGGTGCGCCGCGACATCAGCGCCGTGCCCCCGCCCCCCGAAAGATTTGCGGGCCGCGCCGGACCGATTCGCCTCCTGGTGTTCGGCGGCAGCCAGGGCGCCGCGCGGTTGAATGCGGTGGTGCCGTTTGCGCTGGCGCGCCTCGCGGGCCGGATCGCCTTCGACGTGCGCCACCAGGCGGGCGAGCGCTGGCTCGAGGAAGGTCGCGCGAGCTACGCGCGCGCCGGCGTTCGCGCCGACGTGCGGCCCTTCATCGAGGACATGGCGGAAGGCTACGCCTGGGCGGATCTCGTCATCTGCCGCTCCGGAGCGCTCACGGTGTCGGAGCTCGCCGCGGCCGGTATCGGCGCCGTGCTGGTGCCATACCCTGGGGCGGTGGACGATCACCAGGCCCACAACGCCCAGTACCTGGTGCGCGCGAGCGCCGCCGTGGTCATCGCCGACCGCGAGCTCACCGCCGAGCGGCTGGCGGGCGAGCTCGAGCGGCTGTGCACGGGGCGCGGCAAGCTCCTCGCCATGGCCGAGCGCGCCCGGCAGCTCGCGACCCCGCACGCGGCCGACGAGCTGGCCGAGTCATGCCTCGAGCTCGCGCAGAGGGCGGCCTGATGAAGGAACGCCGCACCCTTCCCGAGCGTCCCGCGGTCGAGCGGCGCGTGCACCCCGACCGGCGGCGCGTGCACCCCGACCGGCGCGACCGCATGCGCCGCATCAACACGATTCACTTCGTCGGCATCGGCGGCAGCGGCATGAGCGGCATCGCCGAGGTGCTGCTGTCCCTCGGCTACGAGGTACAGGGGTCGGATGCGCGCGCGAGCGCCGTGACGCAGCGCCTCGGCTCGCTCGGGGCGCGCATCGCGATAGGCCACACGGCGCACAACGTCGAGGGAGCCGACGTGGTCGTCGCCTCGAGCGCCGTGCCGCGCGGCAACCCGGAGGTTCAGGCGGCGCTCGGCCGGCGCATCCCGGTGGTGTCGCGCGCCGAGATGCTCGGCGAGCTGATGCGGTTCCGCTACTCGATCGCCGTGGCCGGCACGCACGGCAAGACCACGACCACGAGCCTCCTCGCCAGCATCCTTTCCGAGGGCGGCGAGGATCCGACCTTCGTGATCGGCGGGAGACTCAAGAGCGCCGCGAGCGGCGCGCAGCTGGGTGCGGGGCGCTACCTGGTCGCGGAGGCCGACGAGAGCGACGCCTCCTTCACGCACCTGCAGCCGCTCATCGCGATCGTCACCAACATCGACAACGATCACCTCATCACCCACGGCGGCGACTTCGGCCTCCTGAAACAGAGCTTCGTCGACTTCCTCCACAACCTGCCGTTCTACGGGCTCGCAGTGCTCGGCGTGGACGACGCCGAGGTGCGCAGCATTCTGGGCGAGATCGGCCGCCCGGTGCTCTCCTACGGCCTCGATGCGGCCGCGGACGTGCGTGGGCTCAACGTGCGCCAGGCGGGCCTCAAGACGCAGTTCGAAGTCGCGCGCGCCGGCGGGGCGCCGCTCGATGTGACCTTGAACCTCCCCGGCACCCACAACGTGCGCAACGCGCTCGCGACGATCGCCGTGGCGACCGAGCTCGGCATCGAGGACGCGGCGATACAGCGCGCGCTCGCGGGCTTCCAGGGCGTCGACCGCCGCCTGCAGCACATCGGCGACGTGGACACCGCGGTCGGCCGCCTGACCATCATCGACGACTACGGCCATCATCCGACCGAGGTTGCGGCGACGCTGGAAGCGGTGCGGCAGGGCTATGCCGGGCGGCGCGTGGTGCTGGCGTTCCAGCCGCACCGCTACACGCGCACGCGCGATCTCATCGACGACTTCGGCAAGGTGCTGAGCCTCGCCGACTTGCTGCTCGTCACCGAGGTCTACGCGGCGGGCGAAGCGCCGATCAGCGGAGCCGACGGCCGGGCCATCTGCCGCGCGGTGCGCGGCCGCGGGCAGCTCGAGCCGCTGTTCGTCGAGAAGGTGGACGAGCTGCCCGAAGCCCTGAGCGACCTCGTCAAGGGGGGCGACGTCATCGTCGCCATGGGCGCGGGCAGCATAAGCGCCGTGGCGCACCGCCTGCCGGCCGCGCTCGCGGCACTGCTGCCGCCCGGAGGTGCGACGTGACCGTCGCGGTCGCCGCGGACTTCAGCACGCGCGTGCGGCGCCGCGAGCCGCTGAGCCGTCATACCTCCTGGCACGTGGGTGGACCGGCCGAGGTCTTCTTCAACCCGCGCGACCGCACTGACCTCGCGGCATTCCTGCGCGGCTTGCCCGATGACGTACCGATCTACTGGATCGGGCTCGGCAGCAACCTCCTGGTGCGCGATGGCGGCATCCCCGGCGTCGTCATCAGCACCCACGGCACGCTCGACTCGCTCGAGCGGCTCTCCGCGACCACGGTGCGCGCCGAGGCCGGCGTCGCCTGCGCGCGCATCGCGCGCCAGTGCATCAAGTGGGGCATGGGTCCCGCGGAGTTCTTCGCCGGCATCCCGGGGACCCTCGGCGGCGCGCTGGCGATGAACGCCGGCGCCTTTGGCGGGGAGACCTGGAAGCACGTGCTGACGGTCGAGACCATCGACCGCCACGGCGAGGAGCGCGTGCGACAGGCGGGAGAGTACCAGGCGGGCTACCGCTCGGTGACGGCGCCCGCGCCCGATGAATGGTTCATCGCCGCCACTCTCGGCTTCGAGCACCGTCCCGCGGCTCACGCGGGCGAGGTGCAGGCGCTGCTCACGCGGCGCAAGCAGTCGCAGCCGATCGGCGAGTGGAGCTGCGGCTCGGTGTTCACCAATCCGCCGGGCGATCACGCCGCGCGCCTGATCGAGACCGCGGGCCTCAAGGGCTATCGCGTCGGCGATGCGTCGGTGTCGCAGAAGCACGCGAATTTCATCATCAACCACGGCACGGCGCGCGCCGCCGACCTCGAGCGCCTGATCGAGCACGTGCGCTCGACCGTCGAGCGCGTGCACGGCGTGTCGTTGCACCCCGAGGTGCGCATCGTGGGACTGCCCTAGTCATGCGCCTCACCTACAAGCCACAGCACCTGAAGCGCGTCAGCGACCCGCAGGAATTCGGCCGCGTGGCAGTCATGCTCGGCGGCGACTCGAGCGAGCGCGAGATCTCCCTCCTCACCGGCGGCGCGGTGCTCGAGGCGCTCAAGCGCCGCGGCGTCGACGCCCACGCTTTCGACCCGCGCGACCTGCCGCTCACCGAGCTCGGCGCGCAGCGCTTCGCGCGGGTCTGGATCGCGCTGCACGGGCCGGGCGGAGAGGACGGGACGCTGCAGGGCGCGCTCGACTACCTCGGCGTCCCCTACACCGGGAGTGGCGTGATGGGCTCGGCCATTGGCATGGACAAGCTGCGCACCAAGCGGCTCGCGCAGTCCTGCGGTGTGCCGACGGCGGATTTCGTGGTGCTGCGCGGAGCGCAGGACTTCGAGCTGGCGCTCGAGCGCTTGAAGCTGCCCTTGATCGTCAAGCCGGCGACGCAGGGCTCGAGCGTCGGCATGAGCAAGGTGGACCGGGCCGAGGATCTGCCGGCGGCGTTCGCGGCTGCGGCGAAGCTCGAGACGCTGGTGTTCGCCGAGCCCTGGATCACGGGCGGGGAGTACACGGTGGCGATCCTGCAGGGTGCGGCGCTGCCCTCGATCCGCATCGAGACGCCGCGCACCTTCTACGACTACGAGGCCAAGTACTTCCGCGACGACACCCGGTACTTCTGCCCCTCGGGCCTGTCCGCTCCCGCCGAGGCGCACCTCGCGAGTCTCGCGCTCGCCGCCTTCGACGCCGCCGGCGCCTCGGGCTGGGGACGCGCGGACTTCATGATGGACGGGGCGGGGCGGCCGCTGCTCCTCGAGATCAACACCATCCCGGGCATGACGAGCCACAGCCTGGTGCCGATGGCGGCGCGCGCCGTCGGCATCGACTTCGAGGAGCTGGCGTGGCGCGTGCTCGAGACCAGCTTTACGAGGAGCGGCTGATGCTCAGGCGCGGTCGCAATCGCCGCAAACCGGCCGAGCGCACCTGGCGGCTGCCGGCGATCCGCTGGCGGCGGCTCGGGGCGGCGCTCGGCGCGCTCGGCGCGCTCGCCACCGCCGCCGCGGCGCTCGCCATGGCGCTCGATCAGCCGGTCGCCTCGGTGTCGGTCGAAGGGAGCTTTCAGCGCGTCTCGCCGGGCGACGTCGAGCGTGTCGTCAAGAACGGGGTGCACGGCACGGGCCTGCTGTCCGTGGATCTCGCGGCCGTGCGGCGCGCGATCCACACGCTCCCCTGGGTCGATGCCGTGAGCGTGCAGCGCGCCTGGCCGCATGGACTCAACGTGCTCGTCATCGAGCAGACCGCCGCCGCGCGCTGGGGGGCGGACGGCCTGATCAACAATCGCGGCGAGCTGTTCGCCGCGGACTCGCGCCACATTCCGTCCGAGCTTGCGCAGCTCTCGGGTCCCCCCGACCAGGAGTCGGCGGTGGCGCAGCGCTATCTCGCCGCCGCCGGGCGTCTGACCGCGGCCGGGCTGCGCATGACCGCGCTGCGCCTCGACGCCCGCGGCGCCTGGGAGTTCGATCTCTCCAACGGGGTCACCGTGCGCCTCGGCCGCCGCCAGGTCGACGAGCGCTTCGAGAAATTCATGAATACCGCGCTGAAGCTCGTCACCGAGCGCGGCGAGGAAATCTCCTGCGTCGACATGCGTTACACGAACGGTTTTGCCATCGGCTGGCGCGGCGGCGCGCCACACGCCGCGGGCAGGGAAGGTGGCCGTAATGCTTAAGCGCTCGGAACGAAACCTGATCGTCGGCCTCGATATCGGGACCTCCAAGGTCGTGTCGCTGGTCGGCGAGGCCGGCGCGGACGGCTCGATCGAGCTGCTCGGGATCGGCTCGCAGCCCTCGCGCGGGCTGAAGAAGGGTGTGGTGGTCAACATCGAGTCGACGGTGCAATCCATCCAGCGCGCGGTGGAGGAGGCCGAGCTCATGGCCGGCTGCGAGATCCACTCGGTGTTCGCCGGCATCGCCGGCAGCCACGTGCGGAGCCTGAACTCCCACGGCGTGGTCGGCGTACGCGACAAGGAGGTGACGCACGGCGACGTCGAGCACGTGATCGACGCCGCCAAGGCGGTGGCGATCCCCGCGGACCAGAAAATCCTGCACGTGCTGCCGCAGGAATTCATCGTCGACGGCCAGGAAGGTATCCGCGACCCGATCGGCATGTCCGGGGTGCGCCTCGAGGCCAAGGTGCACATCGTCACCGGCGCCGACTCAGCAGCGCAGAACATCGAGAAGTGCATCCAGCGCTGCGGGCTCGAAGTCGACGACGTGGTGCTCGAGCAGCTGGCGTCCAGCTTCGCGGTGCTGACCGAGGACGAGAAGGAGCTCGGCGTCTGCCTGGTCGACATCGGCGGCGGCACCACCGACCTCGCGGTGTTCGCCAACGGCGCGATCCGCCACACGGCCGTGATTCCGATCGCCGGCGACCAGGTCACCAACGACATCGCGGTGTCGATGCGCACGCCGACCCAGTACGCCGAGGACATCAAGATCCGCTACGCCTGCGCGCTCTCGCAGCTCGCCAATCCCGACGAGAGCATCGAGGTGCCGAGCGTCGGCGAGCGCCCGGCGCGGCGCCTGGCCCGGCAGACGCTCGCCGAGATCGTCGAGCCGCGCTACGAGGAGCTGTTCGGACTCGTGCGCGAGGAGCTCAGGCGCTCGGGCTTCGAGGAGATGATCGCCGCCGGGATCGTGCTGACAGGCGGCAGCGCCAAGATGGAAGGCGCAATCGAGCTCGCCGAGGAAGTATTCCACGTGCCGGTGCGGCTGGGAGTCCCGCAGGCGATCGCCGGGCTCACCGACGTGGTACGCAATCCGATCTTTTCCACGGGCGTCGGGCTCCTGCTCTACGCGCGCGACAACATCATGCCCGCACGCCGCGGGCACGCGCTCGGCGTCAACGGCAAGTCGATGCTCGAGCGCATGCGTTCCTGGTTCCAGGGGAATTTCTGAAGCTGACAGACGACCGCGACGACTCAACCAACCGCTTGTATTCGTGTAAGGAGCAATAACATGTTTGAATTGATGGACGCATACAGCCAGAGCGCCGTCATCAAGGTGATCGGCGTGGGCGGGGGCGGCGGCAACGCCGTGGCGCACATGGTCACCGCCGGCATCGACGGCGTCGACTTCATGTGCATCAACACCGACGCGCAGGCGCTCAAGCACGCCAAGGTGAAGACTGCTCTGCAGATCGGCTGCAATATCACCAAGGGTCTCGGCGCCGGCGCCGACCCCGAGGTCGGCCGCCAGGCGGCCATGGAGGACCGCGACCGCATCGTCGAGCTGGTCGAGGGTTGCGACATGCTGTTCATCACCGCCGGCATGGGCGGCGGCACCGGCACGGGCGCCGCGCCGGTGGTGGCGCAGGTGGCCAAGGAGCTCGGCATCCTGACCGTCGCGGTGGTGACCCGGCCGTTCGAGATGGAGGGCAACAAGCGCTCCTATATCGCCGACAACGGCATCGCCGAGCTGTCCAAGTACTGCGACTCGCTCATTACAATTCCTAACCAGAAACTGTTGACGGTGTTGGGACCGCAGACGACGCTGCTCGATGCGTTCAAGGCGGCCAACCAGGTGTTGCAGGGCGCGGTGCAGGGTATCGCCGAGCTGATCACCCGCCCGGGGCTGATCAACGTCGACTTCGCCGACGTGCGCACCGTCATGGCGGAGACCGGCATGGCGATGATGGGGTCGGGCGCGGCCAGCGGCGAGGGCCGGGCGCGTGCGGCGGCCGAGAGCGCGGTGTCGTCGCCGTTGCTGGAAGACATCAACCTGGCCGGCGCCCACGGCATTCTGGTGAATGTGACCGCCGGAATGGATCTCTCTATTGGGGAATTCCAGGAGGTGGGGCAGATCGTGAAACAATTCGCCTCGGAGGATGCGACGGTCGTGGTCGGCACGGTGATCGACCCCGAGCTCACCAACCAGGTGCGCGTGACGGTCGTGGCGACCGGGCTCGGGCGTCCGGCTGCTGCGGCGCGGCCGGCGCAGCCACGCGAGGCGCTGCTGGCCCGCGACACCCGCGATGCACGCGCGGAGCCGCCGATGCGCATGGTGCGGCGGGCGCAGCTGTCGAGCAGCGACTACGCCGCGCTCGATAAGCCGACGGTGCAGCGCCAGCGGGCGGTCGGCGATGGGCTGCGCCCCGAGGCCGACGCCGAGGAGCTGCTGGACATTCCGGCGTTCCTGCGGCGGCAGGCTGACTGATGTGATACGTTAGGATGTCTTACATAATGCCGGGGAGCGGTCCACCATAGCGGGTGGCGCTCCCGCGGGCGCTTCGAGGGACGCTTGTCATCCGCAGCTGGCTGCGGTCGTTTGCCAAGGACAACACAAGTCTAGCTGCATGGTCGGACAGCGAACGCTGAAAAACTCGATCCGTGCCACCGGTGTCGGGCTGCACACGGGCAAGAAGGTGCTGATGACCTTGCGCCCGGCCGCGGCCGACCAGGGCATCGTCTTCCGGCGCACCGATCTTGCGAATCCGGTGGATATCCGTGCGCACGCCGAGAATGTCGGCGACACGATGCTCGGCACGACGCTCGGCAAGGGCGAGGCGCGCGTCTCGACGGTCGAGCACCTGCTGGGGGCCTTCGCGGGCCTCGGCATCGACAACGCGATCGTCGAGCTGTCGGCGCCCGAGGTGCCGATCATGGACGGCAGCGCGGGACCCTTCGTGTTCCTGTTGCAGTCGGCCGGCATCGAGGAGCAGCGCACCCCGAAGCGCTTCATCCGCGTCAAGAAGCGGCTGCGCGTCGAGGACGGCGACAAGTGGGCGCAGTTCGATCCCTTCGATGGCTTCAAGGTCAACTTCGAGATCGAGTTCAACCATCCGATCTTCAAACGCCGCGCGCAGCGCGCCTCGATGGACTTCTCGACCACCTCCTTCCTCAAGGAGGTGAGCCGCGCGCGTACCTTCGGCTTCATGCGCGACCTCGAGTCGCTGCGGGCGCGCAATCTGGCGCTCGGCGGCAATCTCGACAACGCCATCGTGCTCGATGACTTCCGCGTGCTGAATGAGGACGGGCTGCGCTACGAGGACGAGTTCGTCAAGCACAAGATCCTCGATGCCATCGGCGACCTGTATCTGCTCGGGCACAGCCTGATAGGCGAGTTCTCCGGCCACAAATCCGGGCACGCGCTCAACAACAAGCTGTTGCGCAACCTCCTGGCCGACACGACCACCTGGGAAGAAGTCGTCTTCCAGTCCTACGCCGACGCGCCGATTTCCTACATCGAGGCGCCAGCGCTGCACGGCCCGCGGGGGTAGTTTCAGTCTCGCGGGCGCACGCGCACGACGACGCTGGTGATTCCCTGCGCCGCGGCGCGGATCCCGGGCTCGAGCTCCTGGATCGTGTAGCGCAGGCGTGCGGACCAGGCGGCGGATTCCGCGAATATGACTAATACGCCCTCGCGCTCGACGACCCCCGAGACGCGCGCGCGGAGTTCCAGCGGGAGCCGCTCGGACAGCCATTCGCCCCAGAAGTTCGCGCGCGCCGCCTGATTTGTGACACGCGTCAATGTGGGCGCGCGCCGCGTGAGCAGGTCCTTTACAGAATGCGGCCGTCGCGAACTGACGACGGCACCAGTCCTCATTGGCGAACTGCCGCGCTTGTCTCGTCGGTTCTTCTTGGGCATATTGCCCCGAGCTGTATCGGCAAACCCGCTGAAAGGCGGGGACGCAAAGCCACCGGTCTAAAGCGAGGAGCCATGACGGCGGGGTTGCCAGCATCGTACAGACATTTATCTGAACGAGAACAGGGCGACACACGCTCGGGGGCCACCGGCCCGGCTCCGACGCCGATGGTGACATAAGGCAGCACGCGGAACGCATGAACGTCATTCTTCTGTCCCGGCGCGATGGCAGGGCCCGCCAGTTCAACCTGGCGAGACCCGTGACGCTGGGCGTCCTCCTCGCGGTGACTGCGGTCATCGTCGGAGGCGCGTTCGCGCTCGGGCTGCAGCTCGGAAAGGGCGTCCATCACGAGGTGGCCCTGGCCGAGACCACGCGTTTTGCGGCGCTCCTCACCCAGCAGAAGCAGGAAATCGCGGGCCTGAAGCAGCAGCTGCAGCTGCGGGTGGACGCCATGGCGATGCGCATCGGCGAGGTGAACGCCCACGTCATCCGCCTCGACGCGCTCGGCAAGCGCCTCACCGAGATGGCGGACATCGACAGCCGCGAGTTCGATTTCGACCGTGATCCGCCGAGCGGCGGTCCCGAGGGCGAGGGCGTGAGCGCCCAGATCCCGGATCTGTCGTACATGCTGGCGCAGCTCGAGAGCCGCGCCGACCTGCGCGAGTCGCAGCTGGCCGCGCTCGAGAACGTCATCCTGACTCGCGAGCTCAAGGAAGAGATTCACCCCGAGGGACGTCCGGTCTCGACCGGCTACATCTCCTCTTATTTCGGCGAGCGCGCCGATCCCTTCGATGGCCTCGAGAAATTCCACAAGGGCGTGGACTTCGCCGGCAACCTGGGGTCGGATGTGGTCGCGGTGGCGGCGGGAGTCGTCACCTGGGCCGGCGAGCGCTCGGGCTACGGCAAGCTCATCGAGATCAATCACGGCGACGGCTACTCGACCCGCTACGCGCACAACGAGCGCACGCTGGTCGCCATCGGCCAGACCGTCAAGCGCGGCGAGGCGATCGCGCTCATGGGCTCGACCGGGCACTCGACCGGCCCCCACGTCCACTTCGAAGTCCTGCACAACGGCCGCCAGGTCGACCCGCTGTCCTTCATCGGCCGCTAGGCCCCTCCCGTCTTGAATTCGCCCGCCCGAGAACCAATTGGGCGTGGTTGACGTCTATTGCGTACAATACGCCGCTTCGTCAGCCCGGGGCAGAAGGTAAGTGCTTGTCGGGCAAGATATTTTCTCTCTCCTACGGATAACCCTTGCTCGACGTCCTCACGCGCATCTTCGGCAGCCGCAACGAGCGGCTCATTCGTGGTTATGCACGCTACGTGCGCGCCGCCAACGAGCTCGAGCCCGGGATCAAGGAGCTCAGCGACGAGGCGCTGCGGGCCAGGACCGATGAGTTCAAGCAGCGCCTGAAGGACGGCGCGAGCCTCGACGATCTCCTGTCGGAGGCGTTCGCGGTGGTGCGCGAGGCGGCGTGGCGCACGCTCAAGATGCGCCACTTCGACGTACAGCTGATCGGCGGCATCGTGCTCCACAAGGGCATGATCGCCGAGATGCGCACCGGCGAAGGCAAGACGCTGGTGGCGACACTGCCCGCGTACCTCAACGCGCTGTCGGGCGAGGGCGTTCATATCGTCACGGTGAACGAGTACCTGGCGCAGCGCGATGCGGACTGGATGGGCCCGGTCTACCGCTTCCTCGGGCTCAGCGTCGGCGTGATCAAGAACGCGCAGACGCCGGCCGAGAAGCGCGCCGCCTACGCCTGCGACATCACCTACGGCACCAACAACGAATTCGGCTTCGACTACCTGCGCGACAACCTCGCCTTCAGGCTCGAGGATCGGGTGCAGCGCACGCTCAGCTTCGCCGTCGTCGACGAGGTCGACTCGATCCTGATCGACGAGGCGCGCACGCCGCTCATCATCTCCGGCCGCGACCGCAGCGCGGAGAGCCGCGCGCCGCTCTACGAGAAGGTCAACCGGGTGATCCCGCGGCTCAAGCGGGCCGCCACCATCGTGGAGGGCAAGCTCTCCGAGATCGAGGAGCAGGCCGAGGGCGACTTCATCGTGGACGAGAAGGCGCGCACGGTCTCCCTGACCGAGCAGGGGGTGTCCTACTGCGAGCGGCTCCTCGGCGTCGAGAACCTCTCCGATCCCGCCCACATCGAGATCGCCCACCACATCAACCAGGCGCTGAAGGCCCACCACATCTTCCACAAGGACGTGGACTACGTGGTCAAGGACCTGGAGACGGTGGACGACCAGGG
>DATMRG010000019.1:0-5624 GCA_035566495.1 Steroidobacteraceae bacterium
CGCCGGACTACGTGATCAACGCCGGCGGCATCATCAGCGTGGCGCGCGAGTACTACGGCGGCACCGAAGCGCAGGTGCTAGAGGACATCCAGGGCATCCCCGCGCGGCTGACGGAGATCTTCGAGCGCGCGCGCCGTGAGAGCCGCACCACCAACGCGGTAGCGGACCAGATCGCGCGCGAGCGTCTCGGGCGCGGCGGCGAGTCGCAGCGGCTCGTCGCCTGAGGCACGCCCGGGCCTCCGGGACCCCTCGACGGGCCACCCTGGGGCCTGTCGCCACAAGTGAACAGTGCCGCGAGGCCGCGTCTGCAAAGGCTGCGCGCGGGCGGCGGTGAAGTACACTGTCGCCCCATGAATCGGGTCATTGCCATCGCGAACCAGAAGGGCGGCGTCGGCAAGACCACCACCGCGGTCAATCTCGCCGCCTCGCTCGCCGCCACGCGCCGGCGCGTGCTGCTCATCGACCTCGATCCGCAGGGCAATGCCACCATGGGCAGCGGGATCGACAAGGCCCAGCTCGAGCGCAGCGTCTGCAACGTGCTGCTCGGGGAGTCGGACTTCAAGTCCGCCCTGGTCACGGTGAACGACGGCGGCTACATGCTGCTGCCGGCGAACCAGGAGCTGACGGCGGCGGAAGTGCGCCTGATGACGCTGGCCATCGGGCGCGAGACCAAGCTCCGCCAGGCGCTGCAGGGGCAGCGCGATGCCTTCGACTTCATCTTCATCGACTGCCCGCCGGCCCTCAACATGCTGACCGTGAACGCCCTGGTGGCGGCCGACAGCGTCCTGATCCCCATGCAGTGCGAGTATTACGCGCTCGAGGGGCTCACGGCGCTGCTCGCGACCGTCGAGCAGATCCGCGAGGCGGTCAACCCGGGCCTCGCCATCGAGGGCTTGCTGCGCACCCTGTTCGATCCGCGTAATAATCTCGCCAACGAAGTGAGCAGCCAGCTGATCGGCCACTTCGGCGACAAGGTGTTCCGCACGGTCATCCCGCGCAACATTCGACTCGCCGAGGCGCCTTCGTTTGGCAAGCCGGCGCTACTTCATGACAAAGAATCGCGCGGCGCTCTCGCATATCTCGCGCTCGCGGGGGAGATGATCCGGCGTGAGGAAGAAGCGAACACCGAAACACGCTCGGCCGCGCGCGGCGGCGCGGACGGCAACGGCGCGGGCGCCGGCCACGCGCCGTCCGGCCCAGCGCCCGCACCCGAGCCCGAGTCCGAAAACGCTGCCGCCGCCGACGACGCTGGTACTGCCGAGGGAAAGGGCGCATGACACCATGAGGAAACCGACGCTCGGCAGGGGACTCGCGGATCTGCTCGGCACGGCGGTGGCACGTCCGACGGTCGCGCCCGGCACCGGGGAGGAGCTGGCGCGCCTGCCGCTCGACCTGCTGCAGCGCGGCCGCTACCAGCCGCGCACCGACATGCGCACCGATACGCTCGAGGAGCTCGCCGGCTCGATCAAGGCCCAGGGCGTGGTGCAGCCGATCGTGGTGCGGGCGCTCGAGCCAGCCGCGGGCGGCGCGCCCGGCGCGCCGCAGCGCTACGAGATCATCGCCGGCGAGCGCCGCTGGCGGGCGGCGCAGATGGCGGGCCTCACCGAGATCCCCGCCGTCATCCGCCGCATCCCGGACTCGGCCGCGATCGCCGTCGCCCTGATCGAGAACATCCAGCGCGAGAACCTGAATCCACTCGAAGAGGCGCGCGCGCTCACCCGTCTGATCACCGAGTTCGGCCTTACGCACCAGGAGGCCGCGGACTCGGTCGGGCGCTCGCGCGCCGGCGTCAGTAACCTCCTGCGGCTGTTGGAGCTCCCGGCCGAGCTCGCCGAGCTCCTCGAGAAGCGCGAGCTCGAGATGGGACATGCCCGGGCGCTCCTCGGCCTCGGCGCGCGCCGCCAGCAGACCGAGGTCGGGCTGCTCGTGGCCAAGAAAGGCCTCTCGGTACGCGAGACCGAGGCCCTGGTGCGGCGTCTTACCGCCCCGACCGTGCATGGCGCCGACGGCGATGGCCGGCCAGCCCGTGACCCGAATGTCGAGCGCCTCGAGCAGGAGCTCGCCGAGAAGCTCGGCGCCCGTGTTGCGATCCAGCATTCCACCCGCGGGGGCGGGGGCAAGCTGGTCGTGAGCTACAACAGCCTCGACGAGCTCGACGGGATCCTGGCGCACATCCGCTAGCACGCGCGCTTCGCGCCCGCACTAAGTAAGGTCCCCGGTGGACTGCCGCCGACGCGCTCTCTATAATCCCGCGGCTTTTCGGCCGCGGTCGCGTAAGTGACTGAACGGCCGAGGTAAGTAACCCGCCCGCGCCGTGCTCAAAGCGCGGGATGAGCGGCTCTTTGAACCCCTCGAGCGGGACTTATATATAAGGTGCTGGCGATCGATCTGCCCCATGCGCGGCGGCTGGCCTTCGGCGTCGTGCTGGGTCAGGCGGGCGTGACCCTGATCGCAGCGCTCGCCGGCTGGGGTATCGCGGGCCGGGGGGCGGCGTGGTCGGCGCTCCTCGGCGGAGGAATCGCGACGGCGGGGAGCGTGGCGATGGTCGCCCTGGTGTTCGCGGGCGCCGCCGCCCGGGCGCCACGCATCGTGGCGGCGTTCTACACGGGCGAGGCCGTGAAGCTCGCCGTGGTAGTGACGTTGTTCGTGGTGGTGCTGAGGACGGTCAGGGTGGTGCCGCTGGCGATGCTCGCCGGCTTCGCCGCCACGTACCTGGTGTACTGGATTGCGCTGGTTGGCGCGCTGCCCGCGACGGGCGGCCGCCGCGGAGCCTGAGTGGTGGCTGGACTTCTGACAATGCTGGCGGCGGAAAAAGGCGGCGGTGCGACCGATTACATCCTGCACCACCAGACGTTCCTTTCCAACAAGCCGGCGCACGGCATCGTCGACTTCACCGTCATCAACTACGACACCGTGTTCTTCTCGGTGCTGCTGGCCACGGTGTTCTTCGGGCTCTTCTGGCTGGTGGCGCGCAAGGCCACCTCGGGCGTGCCGGGCAAGGCACAGAACTTCGTCGAGCTGATCGTCAGCTTCGTCGACACCCAGGTGCGCGACACCTTCCACGGCACGAGCCGGCTGATCGCCCCGCTCGCCCTCACCATCTTCTGCTGGGTGTGGCTGTTCAACTTCATGGACCTGGTGCCGGTCGACCTGCTGCCGTGGGCGGCGCGCGGCGCCGGGGTCGAGCACCTGAAGGTCGTGCCGAGCACCGACCTCAACGCGACCTTCGCGCTGTCGCTCACGGTGTTCGCTCTCATCATCTTCTACAGCATCAGGATGAAGGGCCTCATTGGCTTCATCAGCGAGCTGACGCTGCAGCCCTTCAGGGTCAAGAACGTGCTGGTGCAGGCGCTGCTGGTGCCGGTCAACTTCATCCTCGAGTCGGTCACCTTCCTCGCGCGGCCGGTGTCGCTGGCGCTGCGTCTGTACGGCAACCTGTACGCGGGCGAGATGATCTTCCTGCTGCTCGCCGCGCTCACCCTCTCGGTCGGCCTCGGCAACCTGACCACGCTCGGCGGTGTCGTCGGCACCGTGCTCGGCGTGATCGCGCAGGCGATTCTCGGCTTCATCTGGGCGGCCTTCCACGTGCTGATCATTACGCTGCAGGCGTTCATCTTCATGGTGCTGACGATCGTCTACCTGTCGATGGCCTACGAGCATCACTGAGGCGGACGGCGGCGCGCGGGCTTCCGTATCTGATCTGGTTTGTTTCGAGGAGAGATTGAATGGAAAACGTTGCACATATCCAGGCCATGACGGTGCTGGCCGTCGGCATCATCTTCGGCATGGGCGCGCTCGGCACCGCCATCGGCTTCGGCATTCTCGGCGGCCGCTTCATCGAGGGCTCGGCACGCCAGCCGGAGCTCTTGCCGGTGCTGCGCGTGCAGATGTTCCTGGTCGCCGGCCTGCTCGACGCGGTCGCGATGATCGGCATCGGCTTCGCGCTGTTCTTCACCTTCGCGAATCCGTTCCTGGGCGCGCTGGCGGCGCACTGAGCGCCCCGCATCTGAGGGCGTCTAGCCCGGAGACCGGACCGTGAACATAAACCTCACGCTCATCGTGCAGATGCTCGTGTTCGCCACGCTCGTCTTCGCCGTGATGAAGTGGGTGTGGCCCGTCATCCTCGGCGCGATGGACGAGCGCGAGCGCAAGATCGCGCAGGGTCTCGCGGCCGCGGAGCAGGGCGAGCAGGAGCTCAGCGCCGCGCGCGGCAAGGCGGACGAGATCATCCGCCAGGCGCGCGAGCGCGCCAATCAGATCATCGACCACGCGCAGCACCGCGCCAATGACCTGGTGGAGCAGGCCAAGGGCTCGGCCAGCGCCGAGGGCGCGCGTCTGATCGCCGCCGCACAGCAGCAGATCGAGCTCGATACCACGCACGCGCGCGAGAGTCTGCGCCGCGAGGTGGCCGGGATCGCGGTCGGCGCGGCCGCGAAGCTGCTGCAGCGCGAGATCGACCCGAGGAAGCACGCCGACCTCCTCGACCAGCTGGCCGCCGAGGTCTGACGCGCGACATGGCCGACAAGAGCACCGTCGCCCGGCCCTACGCGCGTGCCGCCTTCGAGGAGGCGCGCGACGAGAAGCGCCTCGAGCCCTGGTCGGAGGCGCTGCACGTCGCCGCCCAGGTGGTGGTCGATCCGCGCGTGGTCGAGCTGCTCGGCAATCCGCACGTGACGCCGGAGCAGCTGGCGCAGCTGGTGATCGGGATCGCGGGACCCAGGCTCGGCGAGCACGGCGGCAACTTCGTGCGCACGCTCGCCGCCAACCGCCGCCTCGGGGTGCTGCCGGAGATCGCCGCGCGCTTCGACACGCTCAAGGACGCCGAGCAGGGCGTGGCGGACGTCACCGTCACCTCCGCCGCGCCGCTCGCCGCGCGGCAACGCGAGGAGCTGGCGGCCGCGCTCGAGCGTCGCCTGAAGCGCGACGTGCGCCTGCATTACGCGACCGATGCCGGGCTCATCGGCGGCGCGGTACTGCAGAGCGGGGATCTGGTGATCGACGGGTCGCTCCGTACGCGCCTCGAGCGCATCGCCTACGAATTGACTGCCTAAGGAACCCACATGGCCATCAAGGCATCCGAGATCTCCGATCTCATCAAGCAACGCATCGAGAACTTCAAGTCCGTCACCGAGGCGCGCAACGTCGGCACCATCATCTCGGTGACCGACGGCATTACGCGCATTCACGGCCTGGCCGATGCGCGCTACGGCGAGATGCTGGAGTTTCCCGGCAACACCTTCGGGCTCGCGCTCAACCTCGAGCAGGACTCGGTCGGCGCGGTGGTGCTCGGCGAGTACAAGCACCTCGGGGAAGGCGACACCGTCAAGACCACCAACCGCATCCTCGAAGTGCCGGTGGGACCCGAGCTCCTCGGGCGCGTGGTCGATGCGCTCGGCGCGCCGCTCGATGGCAAGGGTCCGGTGAAGGCTGTGCGCACCGCGCCGATCGAGCGGGTGGCCCCGGGCGTCATCTACAGAAAGTCCGTGAGCCAGCCGGTGCAGACCGGCTACAAGGCCATCGACTCGATGGTGCCGATCGGCCGCGGCCAGCGCGAGCTCATCATCGGCGACCGCCAGACCGGCAAGACCGCGCTCGCGGTCGACACCATCATCAACCAGAAGGGC
>DATMRG010000020.1:0-23098 GCA_035566495.1 Steroidobacteraceae bacterium
GTTGTAGCTCGTGCCCGCCTCGCTGAGTGTGAGGGCCGGGTTGGTCAACGTCACGTTGGATGAGGCATTGGCGACGTAGCCCTTCGAGGACTGGTTGGTATGGACCCACTGGGCGCCGAGGTTGCCGCGCACCGGGATGCCGTACCACTCGGTGGTAATGTCGAGCTTGCCGTACAACGTCGTAACCCTCTCGGTGACCGTCCAGGTCTTGGAGAGAATGTCGTTGTTGTACTTGGGCAGGATCACCGCACCCGGCCACAATTCGGCACCCGGACTGAAGGACAGGAAGTTGAGACCCGTGCCGCCGACGTCGTGGGCTACGAAGGAGTTGCCGGGGAAGCTGATGTCCCCGTAGCCGCCCGGGTTGGTCGAGATGATCACGCCCTCGTCGGTGATGTAGTCCTTCTCGCGGTCGGTGTAGTTGGCACCGAACTGCAGCCTGGTGAACGGGCCGGCCTTTATAGTGTGATCGAAGTCGAGGCGCACCGCGTTCAGCTTGTCCGTGATGGTGGGGCCCTTGCTGTAACCGGCCTGCGGCACGGTGTCGCCGGCGAACGGGCTGCCCGGCGGATAGGAAACGCCGCTCCAGCCGTCGATGCTGTGGATGAAGACCTGGGTCGGATCGGTGTACGGCGTAGCGAGCGACAGTGACGGGATCCCGCCGTTGACGGCCGCGGTACCGCCAGTGAACGAGAGTGTGTTCGCCGCGTCGAGCGTCGCATAGGCCTCGTTGTCGCGCTCGATGCGCTGCGCCCGGTTGTGGTTGAGGTCGAGGGAGGCGCCCCAGCTGTCGGAGAACTCGAGACGGTGATTCCAGCCGAAGGACTCGATCGTGTCCTGATCGAGGATCACCTCGTTCCGGTCGATCAGCGGGTTGCCGCTGTTGGACGGGTTGGTCGCGGTGTTGGTGTACGGGGCCTGCGCAATCGTGCCCGAATCGATGATGCCGTTGGCGACCGTCGCGTTGGTGATCGTGTTGATGCCGGGCGAGCCGAAGGCGAAGCCCGCCTGCGCCTCGGTGATGTGCTGGTTGAGATCGAGCTTCGCGTAGTAGTAGTCGATCTCGGTCGTGTATACGTCGTTCGGCCTGAACTTCAGGATCACCGCACCGCCGTCGCGCTTCTCCGAGTAGTTGTTGGTCGCGTAGTTGAAGCCACCGACGAATTGAGCCATTCCGAGGTTCGTGCCGTTCGGGCTGATCGCGGTGTAGTTGGCATTGCCCCACGAGCTGTCGTTGAGCGAGGCGCTGTCGTGGTCCGAGTGCACGAACCCGATCGCGAGGCCGATCTTGCGGTCCGCGAACTGATCGATGAAGCTCAGGCTGTAGCGCTTGCCCTTGCCGGTCGGCTGGCCGGGGACGCCCTGGCCGAAGCGGTCGCCCTCCCAGGCGCCCCTGGCAACGAGGCCGTGATAGCTCAGCGGGTCGATCAGCCGCTGGTCGATCGTGCCGGCGAGACCCGCCGTTATCAGCGCCGCATCGCCGCTCTTGTAAACCGTCGCACCGGAGATCAGCTCGGCCGGGTAGACACTCAGGTCGACGGCGCGGCTGTCGAGCGTGCTGGTCTGCTCGCGGCCGTTCATCAGGTAACCGTTGAAGTCGGGGCCCAGGCCGCGGATGCTGATGCTGGTCGCGTTGCCCTGGCTGTCGCGCTGGGTGGTAACGCCCGGCAGGCGGGCGAGGGATTCGGCGATAGTCGTATCCGGCAGCTTGCCGATGTCCTCGGAGGAGAGCGTCTCCTCGATCACGTCCGCTTTCCTCTTTGCGGTGATCGCCTTGTCGATGCCCGCGCGGATGCCGGTGATTACAACTTCCTGCAACGGCGAGCTCTGATCGGCCGCCTGGGCCGCGCTCTGATCGGCGGCCGGGCCCTGATCCGCGGCCCGGGCCGCGCCACCGGCGGCCGTGAGCAACAGCGCGCAGCCTACGGCGCTCGAGCTGGCTGCGAAGCCGCGCGAGCGGATGCGCGAGCGGATAAACAAGCTGATCGGGCTGGGCTTCTGAGTCGTCTTCACCTGGTGTGTCCCCCTGATGTGATCACCGGGCGCCTGCGGGCCTGCAGCGTGCTGCGCGAGTCACCGACGGCTTTTCCCCCAGTCGACAATACGAATGACCCCGAGATTGATCTCGGTCAATCTGGCTGTCATCTTAATCGCCTTGCGTAGCGCGCCAACCCCACCGCATACGTATTCATGACGTGGCGCGGACCCCACACAAATTGCGACCGTGCGAGTATCCCCGGGAAACCCTGCCCGGCCGGCGATGTCGGAAGCAGTAGGGTTAGTGGGACATCCGCTGCGCCTGGGAGAGATCAGATGATCGGACTGCGATCGACGTTGGTACTGGCGGCAGTGCTTGGCCTGCCGGGCGCCCTCATCGCTGCCACTCCGGTGCCGACGCCGACGGTGCTCTTCTCGCCCGAAATGCAGACGGCAATCGACAGGATCTATGGCGGGTCGGAGGCAGCAGTCCTGCAGAAGACGATCGTTGGTCGGGTCGAGGCCGCGCTGCACGGCGCAGGCTGCGAGGGAGTCGCCCAGGTCGAGATCACGCTGCGCGATGCCCGGCCGACCCACCCGACCGACGAGCAGATCAAGGACAACCCGGCGCTCGACCGTCTGCGGACACAGTTCGCCGGCGGTGCCGCCTTCGGCGTGCGGCTGCTCGATCCGGCCGGCCGCGAGCTCAGGTCGCTACGCTACGACTGGTACGCGCCCGATTACCGGCACGGATCCCGCGCCGCAGAGCCCTGGGGCGACGTACGGCTCGCGAGCGAGGGGCTCGGTGCGCAACTCGCGCACGAGTGCCGCGCGCTCGCGCGAGCGCACCCGACGACTCCGTGAGCGCGCCGGTACCCGCTCTGCTCCCCGCATACGTATTCATGCTTCCGCGCCTGCGCCCCTCGTCTATTGTCGGCAACACAAGCGCTATCGAGCACCGTTGAAGGTGCATCCGCTCACCCGGGAGATCTGACCTGATGCGACCGAACGCCGGGCCCGCCGTGGCATGGCGTCTGTACGCCTTCGCGCTCGCGGCGCTGATGCTTGCCGGGGCGCGCGCGGTCGGCGCCTCCCCCGCCTCCTACCTCGAGCGTCCGCCGGAGCAGGAGATCATCTATTTCCTCTTGCCCGACCGTTTCGCCAAGTCCGATCACGAGCCCGAGCCCACACCCCGCGGCGACCGGCTGGTGACCGGTTACGACCCCACCGATCCCAAGTTCTATCACGGCGGCACACTCGGTGGCATCGCCCGACAGCTCGGATACATCCAGGCACTTGGAGCGACGGCGTTGTGGCTGGCACCTGTGTTCGTCAATCGGCCGGTGCAGGGACCTCCCGGACGCGAGAGCGCCGGCTACCATGGCTACTGGATCACCGACTTCCTGCACGTCGACCCGCATTTCGGCACCGACGCCGATCTGCATGAGCTGGTGAGCGCCGCGCACGCACGCGGCATGAAGATCTATCTCGACATCGTCGTCAATCACACGGCCGATGTAATCCGGTACCGCGAGTGCCCGGTCGCGCCGTGTCCGTACCGAAGCGAGGCTGAGTACCCCTACACGCGGCGGGGCGGCCTCGGGGGCGCGCCAATCAACGACGGCTTTCTCGGGCTCGAGGCTCCGTACCAGACTGAGGCGAACTTTGCGCATCTGACGCGCCCCGATTACGCCTATACCCCATACCTGCCGCCGGGGGACGAGCACCGCAAGGTCCCCGATTGGCTCAACGACCCGATCTGCTACCACAACCGCGGTGATAGCACCTGGGCCGGGGAAAGCGTCACGCTCGGCGACTTCTTCGGGCTCGACGACGTGATGACGGAGCATCCGCGTGTCGTGCGCGGGATGATCGAAATTTTCGGCTACTGGATCGAGCAGTACCGGGTCGACGGCTTCCGCATCGACACCGCAAAGCATGTCAATCCGGAGTTCTGGCGGGCGTTCGTTCCGGCGATGCTGGCGCGCGCGGCCGCGGCGGGCATCAGCCACTTCCACATGTTCGGCGAAGTAGCGACCGACACCATGGACACGGCGCTGCTCGCCGGGCACGTGCGCGAGGACCACCTGCCGGCCGTCCTCGATTTCGCCTTCGCCGTGGCCGTGCGCGACACGGTCGCCGGCGATGCCGGCACGGCCAAGCTCGCACGGCTGTTCGCCGATGACGAGCTGTACCCGGACGGCGGCGCCACGGCACGCCAGCTGCCGACCTTCGTCAGTAATCACGACGCAGGCCGGTTCGGCTATTTTGTGCGCCGCAGCCGGCCCGACATCGGGGTCGACGAGCAGCTGCGGCGCGTTGTGCTCGCCAACGCCATGCTGCTGACGCTGCGCGGCGTGCCGGTGCTGTACTACGGCGACGAGCAGGGCTTCGTGGGCGATGGGGGCGATGCGAGCGCGCGGCAGGACTTGTTTGCAACGCGAGTCGAGAGCTACGCGCACGAAATGCGGCTCGGCAGCACCACGGCCGGCGCCGGGGACCACTATCAGAGGACGCACTCGTTGTATCTCGCCATCAGCGAGCTCACGCGCCTGCGCCTCAGGCATCCGGCGCTGCTCTCCGGCCGCCAGCAGACGCGCGCGGCGGGCGAGCGGCCCGGCCTGTTCGCGGTATCGCGTTTCGACCCCGCCGACGGCCATGAGATCGTGCTGACTTTCAATACCTCACTGCGGCCGATCGACGCGGTGATCCGCGTCGACGCACACTCTGTCCGTTTCCGGGCTCTCCATGGCGAGTGCCCCGCGCAGAGCGTCGCTCCCGGCAGCTACCGGGTACACGTCCCGGAGCTCGGGTACGTCATCTGCGAAGCGGACGGCGGCGCTTGAGCACCGCGCGCGCAAGCATGGCGAGGCAGGCGGCCGCGCCCTGGTGGCGCGGGGCGGTTATCTACCAACTCTACCCGCGCAGCTTCGCTGACTCGAATGGCGACGGCATCGGAGACCTGCCGGGGATCACCGCGCACCTCGAGTACGTGACCTCGCTCGGCGTCGACGCGATCTGGCTCTCGCCCTTCTTTGCGTCCCCGATGAAGGACTTCGGCTACGACATCAGCGACTACTGCGACGTCGATCCGATCTTCGGCACCCTCGCGGACTTCGACCGGCTGCTCTCGAGAGCGCACGAGCTCGGCTTGCGCGTCGTGATCGACCAGGTGCTGTCGCACACCTCGGACCAGCATCCCTGGTTCCGGGAGAGCCGCACGAGCCGCGACAACCCACGGAGCGACTGGTACGTGTGGGCCGACGCCCGCGCCGACGGTACCCCGCCGAACAACTGGCAGTCGCAGTTCGGCGGCTCTGCGTGGACCTGGGACGCCCGCCGGCGCCAGTACTTCATGCACAACTTCCTGCCCGCGCAGCCCGACCTGAACGTGCACAAGCCGCAGGTTCAGGAGGCGCTGTTCGAGTCCATGAGGTTCTGGCTCGACCGCGGCGTGGACGGTTTTCGCCTCGATGCCATCAACCACGCCATGCACGACCGCCAGCTCCGCGACAACCCACCGGCGCGGCTCAACGGGCGGCAGCCGCGGACCTCCTCGGACTTCCAGCAGGCGCTGCACAACCGGTCGCAGCCGGAGATGATTCCGTTCCTCGAGCGCATCCGCGCGCTGGCCGAGGAGTACGGGGGGCGCTTCACGGTGGCCGAGATCGGCGGTGAAGGCTCCGAGTCGGACATGCCGGCCTACACTCAGGGGACGCAGCGCCTGCACACCGCGTACGGTTTCAATTTCCTGTACGCAGACCGGCTGAGCCCCGCGCTGGTGCGACGTGCCATGGACGCCTGGCCCGACACGCCGGACAACGGCTGGCCGAGCTGGGCCTTCTCCAACCACGACGCGCCGCGTGCCGTGTCGCGCTGGGCGGCTCCCGAGGAACGCGCGGCCTGCGCACAGTTTGCGATGCTGCTGCTGCTTACCGTGCGCGGCAACGTGTTCCTCTACCAGGGAGAGGAGCTGGGATTGCCGCAGGCTCAGATAGCCTTCGAGGACCTGCGCGACCCGGAGGCGATCGCCAACTGGCCTCTGACACTCGGACGCGACGGCGCCCGCACGCCGATGCCCTGGCTTGCCGCCGCACCGCTAGCCGGCTTCACGACCGCCAGGCCCTGGCTGCCTCTCGGCGGCGGCCACGCCGAGCTGGCCGTGGACCGCCAGCAGCGAGACGTGCGCTCGACGCTCAATCTCACGCGCCGCCTGGTCGGGTTTCGGCGGCAACATGCCGCACTGCGCACGGGCGCGCTGCATTTCCTCAATTTACCCGAGCCCCTGCTGGCGTTCGAGCGACGCACCGGCAACGAGCGGTTGCTTTGCCTGTTCAACTTCGGCGACGTTGCGCAGCCGGTGCCCGCAGAGCTCGCGCGCTCGTGGCGGGTCCTCGAGCAGGTCGGCGGTGCCAGCCTCGAGGCCCTGCCGCGCTGGTCGGGACTGATCGCGGCGCCCGCGGCGTGAACTGTCCTGGGCGCGCGCCGCGCCGCCGTCCTAGTGGTAGCGCACGAAGACCGCGGTGGTGCGTGCCGGCACGGTGAAGGTACCGGAGGTCGCGCTCGAGGTGAAATTCCAGCCGGTGAGCAAGGTCGAGTCGGACCCGGCCTGCTGCACGGGGTGCAACGACACCTGCCCGCTGCCCGTCCCCTTCGCGACCCCGGCGAAGGACGGCAGCGAGAAGGACTGCGCGCTGCTGTTCGCGTTGTACAGCACCAGCACGCTGTCGTAGCCCGAGCTCGTCGCCGCGACACAGCCGACGCCCTGGATCTGCTCGACGATCAGGCCGTGCACCTGCCGTCCCTGATCGGGAAAGCTGACGCAGTTGTTGATATCGGCGCCGCTCGCGAGGCGGAACAGGTCGGTAGCGCGGCGGACGCCCAGGAATTCCTGGAAGCGCGCTGCGACGGCGGCGATGGTGGCGGCATCGGGCACCGGCCTGGAGCTCAGGAGCGGCCCCAGAGTCGCGGCGTTCGCCGCGTTGTTGCCGGTGTTCTGCGGCGGCAGTCCGACACTCCAGTTGTTGTTGGCCGAGCCGTCCCAGTAGATGCGGTTGAAATAGTCGCCGGAGTCGAAGCTGTTGCCGTCACCGGACTTCGAGCGCAGCAGGTCATCCGCGCCGTGCACGAAGGCGACGCCCTCGGCGAGCAGCACCAGGGACAGCGCGACCACCTGGGCGCGGCCTGCGTCGGCGACGGTGACGCTGGCTGGGTGCTTGTACTGACTGATGTCGAAGAGCGTCTCGTTGTCGTGGCACGCCGCGTACACGAGGTTCTCCTGCGGCTGCTGCGTGTAGCCGGTGGGGCTGCCGAAGTAGTCCACCTGTGCGCCGCTGACGCCGGCGCGCAGCGGGAAGCTCGCGAGGTTGCCCGCCAGGCCGACGCTGATGCGGTCCTGCAGGGTAAAGAGCGCATCCGCGGCGTCGCCACTGCAGTCCGCGGTGTCGCTCGGATTCAAGTTGTAGCACAGGCCGTTGATGAATCCCTGGTGGGCGGTCAGGGCGGAGCCGCTGTCGGAGGGGCTGCCGCCGCGCACGCCATCGCGCAGCCGGTCGTTGAAAGTCCCGATACCTGTGCCGGCCATGTTGGTCTGCATCGCGGGCGTGATCACCGCGGACACCGCGGCGTTCGGCGTCCAGCCCTCGCCGTAGAAGTAGGTGTGTCCACGCCCATCCGCGCCGGCAACTGCGTTGACGGCGCTCAGCGCCTGGATCATCGCGGCCTTGGGAATCATGCCCATGATGTCGAAGCGGAACCCGTCGACCTTGTATTGATCCGCCCAACGCACCAGCGTATCGGTCATGAGCTTGGCCATCATGGTGCGCTCGGTCGCGGTGTCGGCGCAGCACGAGTAGCTCTCGACCGCGCCGCTGCCATCCAGCCGGTGGTAGTAGCCCGGAACGATCTGATCGAGCACGGAGTGCGGATCCTGCCCGCTCGCGCTCGTGTGGTTGTAGACCACATCCAGCACGAGACGCAGGCCGATGCGGTGCAGAGCCTGCACCATCTGCCGGAACTCGAGCACGCGGGTCAGGCCGTTGGTGGGATCCGAAGCGTAGCTCGCCTGCGGCGCGCCGTAGTGAAACGGATCGTAGCCCCAGTTGTAGCAGTCGCCGTGCTGGGTGGCGATCACCGCCAGCTCGGCGGCGGTGCCGTTGCCAGTGGTCGCCGGAATGCCTGGATTTACACAGGTGAGGGCATCGATCGAGGCGAAGTCGGTGGCCGGCAGCAGGTGCACGTGCGTGAGGCCGGCGCCGGCGAGCGCCGCGAGATGCTTCATGCCGTTGCTGGTCGAGTCGGTGAAAGCGAGAAACCGGCCCTGGTGTGCCGCCGGCACGGTCGGGTCGTTGACGGAGAAGTCCCGCACGTGCAGCTCGTAAATGACGGCGTCGGTCGGCGTGGCGCTCGTCGCGGGCAGTGCGCCGGGCCAGCCCGCGGGCGTCCCTGCGCCGTCCGCGAGGTTGACGACCATCGCGCGCGTGCTGTCGCCGTTCAACGTGACCGCATAAGGATCGCTCACGGTATTGGTCGCCACCGCGCCATAGCCCGCGCTCGAGGCGGCCGCGCGACTGAATACACGCACCGAGTAGGTGTAATATGCCGTGTTGGTCCAGGACGCATCCGCCGCCGTGTAGCTCCACACGCCGCTCGCGGGATTCTCCGTCATGCTCACCGACACCGGGCTTTGGGTCGCGGCGTTGGCGTACACGTTCAGCTGCACGGCACTCGCGGTCGGCGCCCATAGCCGGAAAGTCGGTGTGTCGCTCATCGCATCGAACGTCACGCCGAGCGCAACGCCGCCGGCGCTGGCTCCGTAGAGGGTGTCGAGCACGGGACCGATCTGCACCTGCGTGCCGTTGGTCGGGGTCGAGCCGGAGTACTGCACCACCGCCAGCTGGTCGCGCAGCAGCGCGCCGGCCTGCGCCGCGGTCCCGGCCGGCACGGTGAGCGCCACCGCACCGGCGTACTGCGGATACGCGGCCTGTTGCGCGGGGGTCAGCGCCCCGGTGGCGAGCGCTACGCCGCCAGAATCGTCGCTGCCGCTGATGTCGCTGGCCCCCGCGGCGAGGGAGCCGCTCGAGGAGTAATAGAGCTTGTAACTGTGTCCGGAATCCGTCCCGGGCCACACGATGGTGCCGGCATCGAGCCAGACCGCCTGGGCAGACCCCAACATGAGGCTGGCGCCGCCGCCTCCGCCGGTGCCGGACGCGCCGCCTCCGCCTCCGCCACATCCGGCCAGCAGCAGCGCCGAAACGCCGGCTGCGGCAAGCGAGATCGGGGGTCGAGCGCGGCTCATGGCGCCCATTATCGACGCATGCCCTGCGCCGCAAAGCCCCGAATACGTATGCACGTGCGGGTCGCTGCCGCGTTTCTTTGCGCCTATACTTTCCGCAGGGGGACCGAGTGAACGGCAATAAGGCTGAGGGACGTGCGCCGGGCAAGGCCACGTCATTTGACATTGCGTTCGAGGCTGGAGTGTCCCAGCCGACCGTCTCGCGTGCACTGCGCGGCAGCCCGCGCGTGAGCGAGGAAACCCGCAAGCGGGTGCTGGCCGTCGCTCAGCAGCTGAATTACCGGGTCGACAAGAACGCCTCCAACCTGCGTTTTCAGCACTCCAACACCGTGGCGCTGCTGATCTTCGAGGATCCGACCTCGGATGACTCCGCGATCAATCCGTTCTTCGTCGCGATGCTGGGCTCGATCACCCGCGCCTGCGCGCAGCGCGGCTACGACCTGCTGGTGTCCTTCCAGCAGCGCTCGGGCGACTGGCACAAAGAATACGAGGACAGCCGCAAGGCCGACGGCCTGATCCTGCTCGGCTATGGCGACTACCTCCTGTACCGCGAGCGCCTCGAGCGGCTGACCGAGCAGGGAACTCATTTCGTGCGCTGGGGCGCGGTGCAGCCCGGACAGCCGGGCCTGTCGATCGGCTCCGACAACTTTCAGGGAGGCTACGAGGCGGCGCGGCATTTGCTCGGCCTCGGGCGCCGCCGGCTCGCCTTTCTCGGCGGAGTCTCGGGTGGCTGCCCGGAATTTCTCGACCGCTACCGCGGCTTGCAGCGCGCGCTCGCCGAGGCCCGCATACCGAGCCTTCCGGCGCTGCAGGTCGACGCCATCAGCACCGAGCAGGCAGGTTACGCGGCGGCCGGCGAGCTGCTCGCCCGGGACGTGCCGTTCGATGCGATCGTGGGCGCGAGCGACCTGATCGCACTCGGCGCGATGCACGCGCTGCAGGAGCGCGGACTCGCCGTGCCCGCCGACATCGCGGTGGTTGGTTTCGACGACATATCGGCCGCGGGGCTCGCCAACCCGCCACTCACCACCATCGCACAGAACACCCGCCTCGCGGGCGAAGTCCTGGTCGAGACGCTGCTACGCCGGATCAGGGATGAGCCTGCCGAGGCCCGGATGCTGCCCGCGCGCCTCGTCGTGCGCCGCTCATGCGGGACGCCTGCCGAGGTCAGCCCCGTGGCAGAGCCCGGCACGCGGCCGTCAGCTTGAAGCCGAACTGATCGATCGCGAGCCGCGCATCCGCCCATGGATCGAGTGAGCTCGAGCCGAGCCCGAGGGTCGGGGCGAAGTACTCGTGCTGAACCTCGGCCAGCACGTGGTGACTGGCGTCGCGCACCTCGCCCCTGAGGCGCGCACCGCCGAGATACTTGCTGCGCGTCGGGCTCAGCGCCGGCTCGGCGGCGAGCTGCGCCGGCGTCGGGTGGGTTGGCGCGGCATCCTCGACCGTCACCGCGATCTCGAGCCCGGCCACCGCCGGACACTTCGCGCTCCCGTACGCCACCGCCGCAAGTACTGCCTTCTCGAGCGGCGCGCGCTGATCCTCACCGTAGCCTTGCATCTTCGCCGCGACCGCCGGCGCGAACTCGACCGTGGCCGCCGGTGGCGAGGCGGCCGACGACGCAGCGCCGAGCGCCAGCGCCGCGGCGAAAACCCAGGATCGCGCCCACCTCATGCTGTGCATCGTCCGCACTCCTTGATCATTTGTCAGCCGGGGCGCGCTTGAAGTTCACGCCCAGCGCCGCAGCGTCCGGCTGAGGAACGCGCAGCACCAGGATTCCTGCCAGCAGAAAACTCGCGCCTCCCAGCACCAGCGCGTAGATCGGCGCGCCACCGAACAGTGTACGCAGCAGGAATCCAAGTACGGTGGCCGCGACCAGCTGGGGAATCACGATGAAGAAGTTGAAGACGCCCATGTAGAGACCCATCTTCTGCGCCGGCAGACTGTCCGAGAGCAGCGCATAAGGGAGCGAGAGCACCGAGGCCCACGCGAAGCCCATGCCGACCATGCTGAGCAGGAGCCAGTTGGGGTCGCGAATCACGACGAACGACAGGAGCGCCGCCGCTCCCAGCCATACGTTCACCAGGTGGCTCAGGCGCAGCCCCCATCTGCGGACCATGAACGGAATGACCGCGGCGGCGAGCGCGGCGAAGCCGTTGTAGGCCGCGAACAGCACTCCCACCCACAGGGCACCGTCCTGGAAGGCGTCGGAGTGCGGGTCGCTCGAGCCGAAATGCACCTGCGCGACGGCGGCCGTGGTGTAGATCCACATCGAGAACAGGGCGAGCCACGAGAAAAACTGCACCGGTGCCAGGCGCCGCATCGCCAGCGGCATGGTCGCGAGATCGCCCATGAAGGTGGTGAAGGCGCTCGCGCGCAGGCCGCGGCCGTGCAGATACTGCGCCAGGCCCCAGAGCAGCGCCCCGCCGCACACCAGATAGAGCTGCGGATCGAGCGCGCCCGAGCGGATGAGGACGATCGCCACGAGCGCGCTCGCCGCCCACCCGAGGCCCCGACGGCGCTCGCGGCGCGGGTCGACCGCGGCGGTCGGGCCGGGGGGATGCGCGTCATCGAAGGCCAGCAGCTCCTCCGGGGGGTATTCGCGCGAGCGCACGACCGTCCAGAGTATGGCCCCGAGCAGCACGCCGGCGCCGATCTCGAAGGAGTAGCGCACCGTGTGCGGAATACCTGCGCCGCCTGCGCCCGCGGCGTGATTGCTGACGCCAGCGCGCGCCAGGAGCCACGGCAGCATGCTCGCTACCACCGCACCAACACCGATGAAGAAGCTCTGCATCGAGTAACCGGCGGGACGCTGACTCGGATTCAGCTGGTCGCCGACGAACGCGCGAAACGGCTCCATCGACACGTTGATGGCGCCGTCGAGAAGCCACAGGAGCGAGGCCGCCACCCACAGGCTCGGCGAGCGCGGCATGAGCAGCAGCGCCGTGGCGGCCAGCAGCGCGCCGGCGAGAAAGTACGGGCGTCGCCGCCCGAGCCGCGTCCAGGTGCGATCGGAGCCGTAGCCGACGAGCGGCTGTACCAGGAAACCTGAGAGTGGCGCCGCGATCCACAAGAGCGGCACCTGCTCGAGCCCCGCGCCGAGGCTCTGGAAGATCCAGCTCACGTTGGCGTTCTGCAGGGCGAAGCCGAACTGCAGGCCGAGGAAGCCGAAACACATGTTCCAGATCTGCCAGAAGGACAACAGCGGTTTCGCGTGCGGCATTTGCAGGTACTATGCGGGCAAGCTCCACCAACTCAGCGAGAGAGCGGCGATTTATGCACACACCCTCGAGGCGGTCAACGGTACTGGCGCACGCGGCGGCGTGCGCGCTGCTCGCGGCCGCGACGTGCAGCGGCGCGAGCCCGGACGCTGTGCCCTGGTGGCACAACGCCGTGATCTACGAGATCTATCCGCGCAGCTTCCAGGACTCGAGCGGCGATGGCATCGGCGATCTCAACGGCATCACCCAGCGGCTCGAATACCTCGAGTCGCTCGGCGTCGACGCCATCTGGATCGCGCCCTTCTATCCCTCACCACAGGTGGACTTCGGCTACGACATCTCCGACTACCAGGCGATCGATCCCCAGTACGGTACGCTGGCCGACTTCGACCGGCTGCTCGCCGAGGCCGGCCGGCACCACATCCGCGTCATCCTCGACATGGTGCTCAACCACACTTCGGACCGGCACCCCTGGTTCCTCGAGGCCGCGAGCTCGCGCTCCGCGCCCAGGCATGACTTCTACGTATGGAGCAACGGCCGTACCGAGACGTCCGGCCGACGGCTCCCGCCCAACAACTGGGTGAGCCTGTTCGGAGGCTCGGCCTGGCAGTACGTGCCCGCGGTGGACCAGTTCTACTACCACCGGTTCTACCGCCAGCAGCCCGATCTCAACTGGCGCAATCCGCAGGTCGAGCAGGGGATGTTTGCCGCCATGCGTTTCTGGCTCGACCGTGGTGTGGCCGGGTTCCGCCTCGATGCCATCACCGCACTCTTCGAGGACCCGCAGCTGCGCGACGAGCCGGTGCTCGGCGGCACCAATGCGCAGGGCGACCCGAACCTGAAGGAGATCTATGTCGACAACCTCCCCGAGGATCATGAGGTCATCCGCCGCCTGCGCGCCATGATCGACACCTATCCAGGGGAGCGGCTACTGGTGGGGGAGACCTATGTGGCCCGCACCGCGCAGCTCTACCCCTGGTATGGCGGCGCGCGCCACGATGAGCTGCAATTACCGATGGACACGCTGGTCGGGCTCGACAAGCGGCTCGACGTCGCGCGCCTGCGCCGCCTGCTCGAGGAGGCGCAGACCGAGCTGCACGGCTCGCAGCCACTGCTGGTGTTCGACAACCACGACAACATCCGCAGCTGGGACCGCTTCGGCGACGGGGTGCACGATGGGCAGATCGCCCGGATCGTGGCGGCGCTGCTCCTGACCTCGCGTGACGCGGCGCTGCTGTATCAGGGCGAGGAGATCGGCCAGGTCACCGCGACCCCGACGCGCGTCGAGGACGTGCGCGACCCGATCGGCATCACCGGCTGGCCCAAGGAAAAAGGCCGCGACGGCGAGCGCACGCCGATGCAATGGGATAGCTCGAATCCAGAGGCCGGCTTCAGCACGAGCCCGCATACCTGGCTGCCGGTGACCGCGAACTACCGCACGGTCAACGCGCAAACCGAGTCCGCCGATCCGGCCTCACTCCTCAACTGGCACAAGCGGCTGATCGCGCTCCGCCGCAGCAGTGCCGCGCTCCGCGAGGGCCGGACCGTGATGCTGGATCGCGCCAACAGCCACGTCCTGAGCTACGCGCGCGTGGCGCCGGGGGGCGAGACGATCCTGGTCGTGCTCAACATTTCGGCGCAGCCGCAGACGATCTCACTGCGGCTGGCGCAATCGGGCCTCCATGGCTCGCGGCTCGAGACGCTGCTCGCGAGCCCCGAGCCGATTGCCGCGACCGACGCGGCACTGCCGGTGCAACTCGCGCCGTACGCCGCCTGGGTTGCGGCCGTCAGCGACCGGCACTGAACAGCCAGGCGACCGCGCGCGGAAACTGCGCGCGCCAGGCAGCCTCGTCGTGGCGCCCCACGGGATCGATCTCGACCTCGAGGTTGCGCGACGGCAGGCCGGCACGCCGCAGTGTTGCGACCATGCGCTTCATGTCGGGCAGCATGGTGTCGCTCTCACTGCCACCGGCGTAGAAGTAGAGCCGCGCCGTGGCAAGGGGAGGATGCGCCTCGGTGTCGGCGAACACCTGGGGAGCGAGCCAATAGGCCGGCGAAAAGATGCCGGCGCCGCCGAACACCCGCGGGTAGCGGCTGATCGCATAGCTCGAGATGAGCCCGCCCATCGAGCTGCCCATGATCGCGGTGTGCCGGCGATCGGGGCGCGTGCGGTAATGCTCATCGACCCAGGGCTTGAGCACATCGACCACGAAGGCCATGTACTCTGCGCCCTCCCCCTTGCCGAACTGCGGGTTGTCCCAGGCGTTGAGCTCGTGAATCCGGTCGGCGCCGCCGTTATCGATCCCGACGACGATCAGCCGCAAACCGCGTGATTTCGCGAGCGCGTTGAGCGCCTCGTCGACGCCCCACTCCTCGCCCACATAGGCGGTGGCCTCATCGAACAGATTCTGTCCGTCGTGCATATACAGCACGGGGTAACGCTGCCGGCCGCCCGCATATCCCGGCGGCAGGTATATGCGCACGGTGCGCTCGCGATTGAGCCCCGGGATGACGAAGGGCGTCGGCAGCACGTGCACGTTCGGTTGCGCGGTGCTCGGCCTCGGTGCCTGCGCCGCCACTGCGCTCGAACCGCACAGTGCCAGGACATTGCACGCCGCGGCGAGCCACGGGTATTTTGTGCGGGATGCGGCAGCCATCGGCATTTCCCGATTCTAGTCCCGTCACTCTCGCGGTGACGGATGGGCTGGCCGTCTCCGGGCTCCTCGTCCTGCCACCCGCGGCGCGCGCCTGTTACGTGCTGGCACACAGCGCGGGCGCCGGCATGGACCATGCGTCGATGCGCGCCGTCGCCGCCGGGCTCGCGGACTCAGGCATCGCGACCTTGCGCTATCAGTTCCCCTACATGGAGCGCGGCTCGCGCCGTCCGGATCCGCCCCCGCTCTGTCACGCGACGGTGCGGGCCGCGGTGGCCGCCGCCGCGCGCCTCGCGCCCGAGCTGCCGCTCGTCGCCGGCGGACGCTCCTTCGGGGGACGCATGACGTCCCAGGCACAGGCGATCGAGCCACTTGCCGGCGTGCGCGGCCTCGGGTTCCTCGCCTTTCCGCTGCACCCGGCCGGCGAGCCAGCCGACAGCCGCGCCGAGCATCTGGCCCGGGTTTCCGTGCCGATGTTGTTCCTTTCGGGGACGCGCGATGCGCTCGCGCAGCGCTCCCTCCTCGAGGCAGTCGTCGCGCGCCTCGGCACGCGTGCCACCCTGAGCCTGATCGAGGAGGCGGACCACTCCTTTCACGTCCCCAGAAGCAGCGGCCGCAGGGACGCGGACGTGCTCGCCGAGGTACTCCGGCGGCTCGCGGCCTGGATCGACGCGCTCATGTAACATGGCTTGGCCGTGCCCAAGCGCGCCCTCGAACGCTACGCCGCCAAGCGCACCTTCGCGCGCACCCCCGAGCCGCCCGCGAAGCTCGCCGCGCAACGCCACGGGCCGCTCCTGTTCGTGGTGCAGAAGCACGCCGCACGGCAGCTGCACTATGACTTCCGCCTCGAGCTCGACGGCGTGCTCAAGTCCTGGGCGGTGCCCAAAGGCCCCTCGCTCGACCCGGACGACAAGCGCATGGCGGTCGAGGTCGAGGATCATCCGTTCGACTACGCCTCGTTCGAGGGAGTGATTCCCGAGAAGCAGTACGGCGCCGGCAACGTGATCGTGTGGGACTGCGGGGTGTATTCGCCGGATGAGGGCGGACAGTACTCCTTCACCGACCGCGCCGAGGCCGAGCGCCGCGTGCGCGCCGAGCTCGGCGCCGGCAAGCTGAGCTTCCTCGTGCGCGGTGAGAAGCTCAAGGGCTCGTTCACGCTGGTGAAGACCCGCACCGGCAATCAGTGGCTTCTCATCAAGCACCGCGACCGTTTCGCTCGGATCAACGACGTGCTGGCGCAACCCGCATCGGTGCTCTCGGGCCTGAGCCTCGACCAGATGAGTCCCGCGGCTGCACCGGCGCGGATCGATGCGGGCCTGCTCGCGCCGGCCGGGCCACTGGAGGCGCTGCCGCGCAAGCTCGAGCCGATGCTGGCGGAAGTCTCCGACTCGCTCGAGTCCGATCCGCAGTGGCGCTACGAGCCGAAGCTCGACGGCTACCGCGTCATCGCCTACGTGCACGGCGCCGAGGTGCAGTTGCGATCGCGCCGCGGCCTGGACCTGACCCCCTTCTTTCCCGAGCTGGCCGAGGAGCTCGCGGCCCAGGCGGTCGAGCAGATGGTGCTCGATGGCGAGATCGTCGCGCTCGATGGCGCCGGCCACCCCTCGTTCAACGCGCTGCAGAACCGCGCGCAGTTGAAGAGCCCCGCGGAAATCAGCGCGGCGCGCCGCGACAGCCCGGTGGTGCTGGTGTGCTTCGATCTGTTGCACTTCGCCGGCCTCAACCTGCGCGGCGCTCCCTACAGCGCGCGCCATCGTTACCTGGCTCAGTGCCTGCTGCCGTCCGCGCACCTGCAGGTGGTGCACAGCTCCGCCGCCGCCGAGGAGCTGTACCGCGCGTCCGTCGGTCACGGCTTCGAGGGCATCGTCGCCAAGCGCAGCGACAGCATCTACCAGCCCGGCAAGCGCTCGCGCGCCTGGCTCAAGATCAAAGCAGAGCAATCCGCCGAGCTCGTGGTCGGCGGCTACACTCGCGGCAAGGGCGCGCGCGAGCCGCTCGGCGCGCTGCTGCTCGGCTACTACGAGGGCAAGAAGCTCCGCTACGCCGGGCACGTCGGCTCGGGACTCGACGATGAGATCATCGGCGCGCTGCTCGAGCGCACCGCGAAGCTCGAGCGCAAGGACTCGCCGTTCGCCGATGAAGTGCCGCTGCACCGGCCGACGACCTGGCTCGCACCGAAGCTGGTCGCGGAGGTGAACTTCAGCGAGTGGACGCCGGCCGGATCGCTCAGAGCGCCGGTGTTCGTGCGACTTCGCGATGACATCGAGGCAGCCAAAGTGAAGAAGCCCGACCCGCGCCGTAAACCCGCCACCCTCCGCCCCAACGAGCCGCCCGCGCGCCGCGCCGGCTCAAGGCGGGCTGCCGCGCCCGCGACGCCGGAGAGGGGCGCCCGCGCGGATCCGGCCATCGAGGTCGCACCTATCCTCGAGCAGCTCGACAGCCGCGCCACGCAACTCGACCTCGAGGTCGGTGCCGCGCGCATCCGCCTCACCAATCTCGACCGCATCTACTGGCCCGCGGCCGGCAAGACGAGCCCCGCGGTCACCAAGCGCGATCTGCTGCGCTACCTCGCGCGCGTCGGTCGCTTCATGCTGCCGCACCTCGAGGACCGGCCGCTCACCATGATCCGCATGCCCGAGGGCATCAACGGCGAGCGCTTTTTCCAGAAGCACTGGGAGCAGGCGCTGCCCGGGTTCGTCGAGACCGTCACGGTGTTTTCCGAGACCAAGGACGACAAGCACCGCTATCTCCTCGCCAACAACCTGCCGACGCTCCTCTGGCTCGGACAGATCGGCACGCTCGAGTTCCACATCTGGCACTCGCGCGCCCGTCCCGGTCCCGACACGCCCGTGGCCAGCACCGACTATGCGAGCTCGCTCAAGGCGCTCGAGGCCTCGGTGCTCAACTACCCCGACTACCTGGTGTTCGACATCGATCCCTACATCTACTCGGGGAAGGAGGCGAAGGGAGAGGAGCCCGAGCTCAACAAGAAGGGCTTCGCGGTCGGCAAACGCGTCGCGTTCTGGCTACGGGCGCTGCTTCGGGACATGGGGCTCGAGGCGATCATCAAGACCTCAGGCAAGACCGGGCTTCACATGTTCGTGCCGATCGAGCGCACCGTGACCTTCGATGAGGCCCGCCACATCTGCGAGAGCATCGGCAGGCACGTGCTGCGCGAGCATCCCAAGGACGTCACCATGGACTGGGCGATCGAGAAGCGAACCGGCAAGATCTTCATCGACTACAACATGAACGTGCGCGGCAAGACGCTCAACGTCGCCTACTCCCCGCGGGGGGTCCCCGGGACCCCCATCTCCATGCCCCTCACCTGGGAGGAGCTCGAAGCAGCCGAGCCGATGGACTTCACTCTCAATAATGTGCCGGCCCGCTTGGAAAAGAGGGGTGACCGGTGGCATGATGTACTTGAGCTAAAACAGAGCCTTACAAAGGCTTTCGGTGTCAAGGGTGAGAAGTAGAGGATAACGGTATGGCCGCCGCTCGCTCGATAGGGTCCCTGACGGTGTCGTTCGGACTGGTTGCGATTCCGGTGAAGCTCTTCACCGCGAACCAGTCCTCGAACGCCATCTCCTTCAATCTGCTGCACAAGACCGACGGCTCGCGCCTCAAGCAGCAGTACATCTGCCAGAAGGAAGGCGTGGTGGTCGAGCGCGACGATATGGTCAAGGGCTACGAATTCGCCAAGGACCAGTACGTGCGCTTCACGCCCGAGGAGATCAAGGCGCTGGACGAGGTCGGCAGCCACGCGGTCGAGATCTCCGAGTTCGTACCGATCGAGTCGGTCGACCCGGTGTATTACGACAAGACCTACTACCTGGCCCCGGACAAGGGCGCGGGCAAGCCCTACGCCCTCCTGACCGAGGCGCTCAAGCAGGCCAAGCGCTGCGGCGTCGGCCGCTGGGCTGCGCGCGGCAAGGGCTATCTCGTGATCCTGCGTCCGATCGGCGACGTGCTCGCCATGCAGCAGCTGCACTACGCAGCCGACGTGCGCACCGCGAGCGAGGTCGAGATCCCCAAGCCCGAGGTGAAGCCGGCGGAGCTCAAGCTCGCCCAGCAGCTGATCGATGCGCAGACGGCGGAGAAATTCGATCCCGACGCCTACAAGGACGAGGTGCGCGGCCGGATCGAGGCCGCAATAAAGAAGAAGGTCGACGAGGGCCAGGAGATCACGATGGTGGAACCCGCCCCGCCGGGCGAGGGCAAGGTGATCGATCTGATGGAAGCGCTGCGGGCCAGTCTCGAGCGCAGCGGCAAGTCGCGTGACCAGGGCGCGCTCGGCCCGCGCAAAGCTCCCAAGCGCGTCGAGGAACCGGCTAAAGTAGCCCGCAAGGCGGGCAAGCGCTGACTTCCGGGGAACTACCTTTCCACACGAGCCAAGGATGCGTTCCTACAGTGTGCGGGATGTACAACGGGTCCTGCGACTGTCTCCTGCGGTCACGCGCGGCCTGATCCGCGCCGGATTCGTCAAGCCGGCACGCGGACCGCGGCGCGCCTACCGGCTCTCGTTCCAGGACCTGATCGTGCTGCGCACGGCGCGCGCCCTGATCGACGCACGCGTGCCGGCCAAGCGCATCCGCCGCTCGCTCGAGCGGCTGCGGCGGGAGCTCCCGGCATCGCTGCCGCTGTCGGGACTCGCGATCAGCGCGGTGGGCGACAGTGTGGTGGTACGCGATGGCGAGGCGCGCTGGCAGGCCGACAGCGGCCAGTACCTTCTCGGCCTCGACGTCACGCTCGAAGACGGCGTGCTGCAGGTCGTCGAGCACAAGGCGCCCGAGCCCGCCGCGCCGCCGGCAACCGCGGCCGCGCGCGACTGGTTCGCCGAAGGCCTGACGCTCGAGAACACCGATCCCGCCGGTGCGGTCGCGGCCTACCGCGAGGCGGCCGATGAGAACCCGCACAACGCGGCCGCGTGGATCAACCTCGGGCGCCTGCTGCACGTGCTGGAGAGGGCCGAGGAGGCCGAGGCCGTCTACCGGCGCGCGCTCGGCCAGGTGGGCCAGGATCCCCTGCTCCTCTTCAATCAGGCGGTGCTGCTCGAGGACATGGGCAAGACGACCGCGGCGCTCGAGGCCTACGAGGCCGCCCTCGCCGGCGACCCCGATCTCGCCGACGGCCACTACAATCTCGCGCGGCTCTACGAGTCGCTCGGCAAGCAGCAACACGCCATCCGGCATCTGGGCGAATACCGGCGCCTGGTGAGCGACCGCCACTGATCGTAGGGCCGGGGGGCGGCGCGCATGCGGGTCTGGGTCGGCACCTCCGGATACAACTACCCCGAGTGGAAGGGCAGCTTCTATCCGGAGAAATTTCCGGCGGCGAAGATGCTGCCCTACTACGCCGAGCACTTCACGACGGTCGAGATCAACTACACCTTCTACCGCGTCCCGAACACCAGGATCCTCGGCGGCTGGGATAAGGAGACCCCGCCCGGCTTCCGCCTGACGCTCAAGGCTCCCAAGCGCATCACCCACATCGCGAAGCTCAAGGACTGCGCGGATCTGCTCGAGTACTTCCTCAAGACCGCGGCGACGCTCGGACCGAAGCTCGGCGCGATCCTCTTCCAGCTGCCGCCCTACCTGCGCAAGGACCTCGCGCTACTCGATGACTTCCTCAAGCTCCTGCCGGCGGGCACCTGCGCCGCGTTCGAATTCCGCCACGCCTCGTGGATGGATGCCGAAGTGTTCGCGCGCCTCAAGGCGGCGAACGTCGCCCTGTGCGTGGCGGACAGCGAGAAGTTCTCCACCCCGGTCGAGATCACGGCTCCCTACGGCTACTTCCGCCTCAGGGACGAGGGCTATACGCCCGAGGACCTCAGGCGCTGGGCGGGAATCATCCGCGCCAGCAGCAGTCATCTCAGTGACGTCTTCGTGTACTTCAAGCACGAGGAAGCCGGCAAGGGCCCGCAATTCGCCAAACTCCTGCTCGAGGCCCTGGCGGCGGAAGGCTGAGACCCCGCGGCGCGAAAGTTTCGGCCCGCACCTGCATCCAAAGGCGCGCCGGCGCGCATCTCTACGAGTACCCACCAATCTCAAAGAGGTCAGGCCCATGGATCACCACTTCGGACCCTTCGCGGTCGCCATCGCCTTCTGGATCTTCGTGACCGTCGCCGCCGTCGCCGGCATCGTGTCCGACTACAAGAAGCGCCGGCTGGCGCTCGAGCCGCTGCGCATCGCGGTAGAGCGTGGCCAGCAGCTCGATCCCGCCCTGATCGACCGCCTCATGGCGCCCGAGCGCGACGCAGGAATCAACCCGATCTACCTGCGCGTCGGAGGAATCATCGTGCTGTCGGCGGGTGTCGGCATCGTGATCCTCGCGTTCCTCCTCGAGCAGATCGCCCCGATCTCCCTCTACCCCGTGCTCGGCGGGGGCATCGTGACGATCTGCGTGGGAGCGGGCCTCGTCATCGCGGCGCGCACCGTCGAGCAGCAGCGGGCGCGGACCACGGCCGGCCAGGGTAACGGCAACGGGCCGACCGAAAAGCGCGGAGTCTGAGCGCGCGCCGTGAACCGCGCGAGTCCCGTGCTCGGCGAAGCGGCGGAGCCGGTCGTGGTCGCCCTCGCCATGGGCGGCGACCGCGCGGCCTTCTCCGAGCTCGTGTGGCGGCGCCAGAGCTGGCTGCGGAACCTCTTGCGGCGCCTGTGCCGCGACCCCGCGCTCGCCGACGACCTCGCCCAGCAGGTGTTCCTCAAGGCGTGGCGTGCGCTGCCGCAGCTCAGAGCCCCGGGCGCCTTCGGCGCCTGGCTGCGGCGGCTGGCGATCAATGTGTGGCTCGGCGAGCTGCGCGCCGCCGCACCCGAGGAGTCGCTGTCGCGGCCGGAGGAAATCGCGGTCACGGTGTTCGCGCCCGCCGCCGCCGAGCAGCTCGATCTCGACCGGGCGCTGGCAAAGCTGACCCGCAGCGAGCGGCTGTGCGTCGTGCTCGCCTACAGCGAGGAGATGTCGCACGGCGAGATCAGCGCCGCGACCGGCCTGCCGCTCGGCACCGTCAAGTCGCACGTCAGGCGCGGCGCCCAGCGGCTGCGCGTGCTGCTGCACGCCTACCAGGATTCCGGGAAGGAGCAGGCCCATGCAGGATGAGCGCGATGCATTGTTGCTGCGCGAGTTCGCGCGCAGTCAGCGGCCCCTCGCCGATGCGCAGTTCGTGCGGCAGGTTCGCGAGCGGCTGCAGGTATTCTCCGCCAGCCGTCTCCTGGCCGTGGCGCTCAGCGGCATGATCCGGGCCGTCTTCACCGGCTTGTCCTTCGGCATCGTCGCGCCGCTCAGAATGCGACACGCGGGCCTCGTGGCGCTGGCCGCGCTCGGGCTCGCGCTCTGGAGCATCGTCAGGGGTTCCCAGTAGAACCGGCCGGCGCGTTCCCGGCCACTTACTCAGCACCGCGGGCCACACCCCGCACGGACAGCTGAAAAAGGGGAATCAACATGCGGAACTCTGCCGTCGCGGCGCGCCTCGCGCCGCTCATCCTTGCGGCCGCGTTGGCGGTCATTCCCGCCCTGGCAGCGGCCGAGGGTGCCTTGCTGCCGACGCTCACGACTAACTCGGTCATCGCCTCCACGGTGCCCGGCAACGGCGATGTGAATCCCTACGGCATCGTGCAGATCAAGCGCAGCACGGGCCGCCTCGTCGCCGGAAACCTCCTGATCAGTAATTTCAATGCCGCGACCAACTTCCAGGGTACGGGCACCACCATCGTGCAGGTGGCCCCCGACGGAACGGTGACCCTGTTCGCGGGTATCGATGCCGGAAGCCTGCCGGGCGCATGCCCCGGGGGCGTCGGGCTCACGACCGCGCTCGCGGTGCTCCAGTCCGGCTGGGTGATCGTCGGCAGCCTGCCGACGACCGACGGCACCGCCGCCACGGCCCAGGCGGGATGCCTGATCGTGCTCGACAATATGGGGAACGCGGTCGAGACCTTCTCGGGCGGGCTCATCAACGGCCC